>NC_009092.1:3658625-3973281 GCF_000016065.1 Shewanella loihica PV-4 | reverse complement strand
ACGAAACCCAGCCGATTGGCAAGGCCGGTCAATGGGTCGTGATCCTTATGAAATTGCAGTGAATTCTCGATAACGGTACGTTGTTCGATCTCGCTCAATAGCTTCTTGTTGAGACTGGTGAGTTCCAGGGTACGTTGCTGCACCTTGGTCTCTAAAACTTGGTTGAGATGGAAGAGTTTGGCGCTTTGATACAGGCTGGCGAGATTGGCATTGATGGCGTTTTGAAACCGCGCCAGCAGATGGCGAAAGGTGCGGCCGTAGTCCCTCTCCTTGTTATCCAGCATACACAGGGTGCCGAAGGGCTGGCCGTTGGGCCAGGTGAGCGGCAGGCCGCAGTAGGCGATCATCCCCAATTTGATATCGGGATTGCGATCCCACTCCTTATCTTTTAAGGCGTTGGGCACGACCAGCTCGGCTTGGCGCTTGATAACCGTCTCGCAGTAGAGACCATGGCCCAGACTCTCTGTGTCATGGCGTTTATAGGGATTGTCTGGATGATGGCTGGTGGTGAAGACAGAGATATCTCTTTCCGTCACCCGCATGATCAGGATGGCCGGGGTGTCGACGATTTCCGATAGGAGATCTAAGGTTTGCTGCCAGCCGTTAAACATCTCATCCGGCACCGCAAGCTGGGCCGTGTTGACCTGAGTCTGGCTGAAGAGTGGGTCTTGCTCCAGCAATGAGAGAGCGTCTTGATAGGGCTTCATAGGGGATCCTGAAAAGCGCGTGTGCCATCCGTTTAACTAACTATAACCTAAAGATTTCATCCCTGTCTTTCGCTGGTTTGTTGTTTTTTTAATCAGCGGCAGGTTTAGGGCTATTTTTTGCTTTTCTTTTCGGTTTGCTTTAACGCAAAAGCTTACTTGATTGGCGCGATGGCATAGGCTGAAAACAAAAAAGACCCGATGAGTGGTTATCTCATCGAGCCTTTTCGTTCTTGCCGTTAGCCGCTCGGGCTTAGAAACTCAGCGTTTGCTGTAACGCTCGGCGCCATTCAGTGCCGTTAGTCGTCATCCAGACTTGGTTGGCGGTGGTTTGATTGGTGGCATCTAAGGGATAGGGCATTATCCCACCCAAAACGAAGAGTTGACCGCCGTGAACCATGGCGCGATAACCACGCTTAGCATCGAAGGAGAAATTATCCATGGCCTTGGTCCAGTTGGTGCCATCTTGGGAATACCAGAGATCGGTTAAGGTTTGGTTAGCGCCATATCCGCCAAAGGCCCACAATTTACCGTCAAACTCGACGAGCTGGTGTATATGTCTCGCGCCGAACTCAGTGGTATCTGCCTGTTTTGTCCAGGTGATACCATCTGTGGTTGACCAGATATCACTGAGTTGAGTCGTTCGAGATAGGGTTTCATGACCCGCTACCACCCATAGTTTTCCGCCAAAGCTGCTGATTTGGGTTACGGCGCGTGCGGGGAAATTATTATTGCCTACATCTGTCCAGTTGATGCCATCTTCTGAGCGATATACGACGCCGTTTTGTGTGTCGATAGCCCATAATTTATTGTCGAATGGATAGACTGAGTATTGACCGTTTTGCGTGCCAACATTTGGCCCGGTGAGCGCCTCTTGAGTCCAGGATTTACCATCGAGTGATGAGTAGCTACCACTTGCGTGCAAGGCCCAAATTTTACCAGAAAAAGTAAGTAGTTTGCTGTCCGTCGGAAAGGGAAGCGTAGTGGAATCATCTAATTTCCAGCTGAAACCGTCAGCAGAGTGCCAACGAGTATTTACTTTCTCGAAATCTTCGTTGGTGCCAGAAAGCAGTTGTATCTCTCCCAGGTGACTGACTGCCTGAATATCCTTCATGGATGGCAACTGATTGTTGAGCGGCAGCCAATGCTTGCCGTCTGTCGTTTGCCAGTTGTCGTTGAGTAAGACGCCATTATCACTTTTGCCGCCGATAACGACCAGGACATCATTATGTACCGCGGTGGTGAAGTACAAGCGTATCCTATCGACCATGTATGGCGATTGTACACCGAAGTTAGCGTCATCTGTTGCTAACGTCCAAGAGGCGCCGTCGGTGGAGGTCCATACATCGTTTGGATTCTGAGAGCGATTCGGATCGAGCTGATCAATATAACCGCCCAGCAAAATTAGTTGATTACCGACTTGCCTAACTTCATGCTTTTCTCTAGCCGAGAATTCTGGTGTGTCTGTCACCAATGTCCAATGAATGCCGTCATCTGAGTTCCATATGTCGGCGACTCTCCCGGTATCGTTTCTGCCGCTAAATTGCCACAGCTTGCCATTAAATTCAGCAAAGGCGGTGCTTACTCTCTGGGTTGCTGTCGAGTCTGACGATTCCAGGTTCCAGGTGATGCCATCGGTAGAGGAGTAGATCTCTTTGACATGCTCGCGAGTCTGCAAATCAAAGCCGCCATATATCCACATCTTGTTTTTGAAAGTCGTCACCGAATAGTTGTTGCGTTCGCCAAAGCCAATATCGGCATTTACCTGTGTCCAATTGATGCCATCTGCTGAGCGCCATACGTCGTTAAGCGTAGTGTCACGTCGGTTTCCTATGAGCCAGATATGGTCTGCAAATGTAATGACAGCCACAGGAGGACGCACGCCAAAAGGAGCCTCATCAACCACTTTTTGCCAGATGTTGCCATCGCTCGATCGCCAGATACTGGCATCATTGCCGGTATAGTCATTGCCACCGATGAGCCAGAGATAGCCATCGAAAGAAACGACCTTGCCTGAAGAGCGGCCAGAAGGGGTATTGTTGGCGACATAGGTTGCCTGACCAGTATGTTGGCCGTGGAAGAGGTTATAGTAGGCATCACTCGTCGTTGTTAAGCTGCTGTCTTTTAGCGGCTGTGTGGATAGCTTGTCGACCAGCCCGTTATCGCAGTTGCTGAGATTGTTAAAATCACAGTCGGCCTGAGTGGTTCTGGCTAGTTGCAGAGGAGTATCTACATCAGTAAATACTTTTGTGTCATCGGTTCCTATCAGCAACTTGAGTGTTAGCGACTTTGGCGCGACAGAAGCAAAGAAGCTGCTGCTGGCTTTTAGGTAGTTAGCGGTTTCGGCGATCTCGGCAAAGATCTGCGCCTCGCCTGGCGTATGCGCCGTCACCTGTCCACTGGTATCCACCGAGGCCACGGCAGGATCTTGGCTGCTAAAGGTGACGTTAGCAACATCGACATTGACGGGATTGAGATAAGTTTGATCGATAAAGAGCGCCACTGTGCCTGTGTTCTCAAAGGCGATTGCTCTCTCCGCCTTGGCGACATTGACTTGATAGGCGGCGGAGGCTGCCAGGTACTTGGCATCTTCGGCGATATGAGCGGTAATAGTGCTGGAACCCGCGGTTAATATCGCGACCAAACCATCATTGGAGACGGTGACGACTTCTGGGTTAGAGCTGGTATAACTTATGGCTCCAGTTCCTAAAAAACCTTGAAGCGAGTTGCTAAAAGCCTCATCACCGAAGGTTTTCTCTATGGTGCCACCTTGACTAAAGCTGAGTGTTTGGTTGAGTTTGACCGCGGTTTTATCTGTTTCTGATGAGCCGCTTCCACCGCCACAGGCGCTGAGTTGCGAGGCGAGTATAAGCAAGCAGCCTATACGCATTAATCCCTTAAGCATAGCGAATGTCCCTAACTTTCTGTTTGTTGTTATTTTGGGAAATGCCTGAGTGCATCCCCCTATCTTATCTCGTATTAGATTCGTTTTTACTTAATTAAGTCTTTGTACATCAATAAGATTTGTTGTCGATATGTTATTTGCTTGTTGTGTATTGGTCAATGATAAAGACACAAGAAAATAAGACTAAGGAATGAGAATATTCGCGTCTACTCCTAGTCAGGCTCATTAGCCTTTTTGGTGTGGGCAGAACCAGATTTATCGCTTCTGGGTTTGTGATTCTCTTTGAGACAACTGGTTGGAAGCTACTAAAAAGACTATCTTTTAACCATAAGCTGAATCATTTCTTTCAGGCTCGTTTGGGCCAGGTATTCTCTTTGCCTTGCCGCTTACGGGCACTCTAAGGCCTTGTTACTCAAAGGATCTTGGTATTCAAATGGCATTGTTATTCAAAGGACATTGTTATGCAGATGACGCTCTCTTTTCTCGGTGCGGCTCAGGAGGTGACGGGCTCCTGTCATCTTCTCGATATTTCGGGTCGTCAGGTGCTGCTCGATTGCGGCCTAATCCAGGGGGGTAAGCTCGATGCCCTGCGCAATCACGAGCCCTTCCTCTTCGAACCTACAGAAATCCATGCCGTAGTGCTGAGCCATGCCCATATCGATCACTCGGGGCGTCTCCCTCTGCTGGTCAAGTCTGGCTTTACCGGCCCCATCTACACCCATAAGGCGACGGTTGAGCTGTGTGAGGTGATGCTCAGGGATGCCGCCATGCTGCAGGTACGCGATGTGGAGCGCCTCAACAAGAAGCGGGTGAAGATGGATCTGCCGCCGCTGGAGCCCCTGTTCGACGAGGAAGATGTGGCGCTGGTGATCAAGCAGTTTGTCGCCCTGGATTATGGTCAGTCGGTGAAGGTGGTGCCTCAGTTGACGGCTTGTCTAAGCGATGCCGGGCATATTCTAGGCTCGGCCGTGGTCGAGTTGTGGCTGGGGGAGGGAAGCGAGCGCAAGAAGCTGGTGTTTAGCGGCGATCTGGGGCGGGCGGGCATGCCGATTCTGGATGATCCTACGCTGATCGATGACGCCGATCTGGTGTTGATGGAGAGCACCTATGGTGACAGGCTACACCGAAGCTGGGACGACACCCTGGCGGAGCTTAAGGCTATCTTCGCCAAGACGATTAAGGAGAGCCGCGGCAATATTCTTCTGCCGGCATTCTCCGTCGGGCGGGCTCAGGAGCTGCTCTATCTGTTTCACCTCTATGCCAAGGAGTGGGCGCTGTCCAACTGGCGTATCTGTCTCGACAGCCCCATGGCGATCAAGGCGACCCAGATTTATGTGGCCAACTATCAGCTGATGGATGAGGACTTTAAGCGCTTCACCCGTCTGTCGCCGGGCAAGCATCCGCTGCTCTCGAACGTGGATTTCATCGACAGCACCCAAGAGTCGATGGAGCTTAACGAGATCCATCAGGGCTTGATCATCATCGCCGGTAGCGGCATGTGCAATGGCGGCCGGATCCGCAGCCATCTGGAGCATAACCTGGCCAATCCCCAGTCGGATGTGATCATCTGTGGTTTCCAGGCCTTGGGGACGCCGGGACGCCTGCTGGTGGATGGCGCCGAGTCGCTCACCATACATGGCCGTGATATTCCGGTGAAGGCCAAGATACATACGGTCGGTGGGTTGTCGGCTCACGCGGATCAGGCCGAGCTTATCCATTGGTATCGACACTTTAAACACACGCCGCCGCTGATTCTGATCCATGGTGAGCGCGAGGCGCAGCAGCGGCTCAAGGCCGAGTTGGTGCCCGAGGGAAGCCAGTCACCCCATGTGGTGATCGCCGAGCGGGGCGATACCTTAGACCTTACCGCCTTGCCGGAGCTGGTTTGGCTGCTAGACCGAGATTAGTCCGTTTCAGCTAGAGCCATGGGGAATAATTTCTGCTAGCTTAAGCTACAAGCCATCAGCTAGCCAAGGAAAGCCCCAATGGATGAGCATATCGTCATACTTATCATTGCCTTAGTCGTATTGCTCTACGGCTATATCTCTAAGTGGTTGGCGCGTTTCGACATCTCAGGCCCTATGGTATTTACCGCCTTCGGCCTGCTGTTGTCCCCCTTCGGCCTGGATGTGACTCAGGTGAAGGTGGATGCCGAATTTGTCACTATCATGGTGGAAATCGCCTTGGTGTTGGTGCTGTTTAGCGACGCCGCCCTGCTTGATCTCAGGCTGCTTAAGCAGTCATGGCAGCTACCGGCGCGCCTGCTGTTTATTGGCCTGCCGATCACGGTTGCGGCTGGCACCCTGGTGGCCGGGCTCATATTTCCCGACCAACCCTTTCTCTATCTGCTGATGTTAGCCCTGCTGCTGACCCCGACGGATGCTGCCCTGGGTAAGGCGGTGGTCTCGGACCCTAAGGTGCCCAAGACGATACGCTCCACCATCAATGTGGAGAGCGGGCTGAACGACGGCATTATCTTCCCCGTGTTAATTACCGTAGTGGCCTTGATCATGAGCGGTCTGGATCACGCCCAGGACCAACACTGGCTGGTCTATGTGATGCAGCAGATCCTGTTCGGCGCCTTGGTGGGCGGCGCCGTCGGCTATCTGGGTACCAAGTTGCAGATCTTCTGTTTCAAACGTGATGGCATGGTGGAGACCTACCTCAATCTTATCCCCATCGCCTTGGCGATATTGGCCTTTTATCTGGCGGAGGAGTTCTCGGGTAATGGGTTTATCGCCGCCTTCTTCGCCGGTCTCTATGCCGGTAATACCAGCGAGATGGCCAGGGGGCATATCGAAGATTTTGCCGAGAGCGAGGGGGAACTCTTGGTGTTGATAAGCTTCTTCATCTTCGGCCTGGCGTTTGTGCCAACCACGCTGCCCTATGTCACTATGGAGGTGATTATCTACGCCCTGCTTAGCCTGACCTTGCTGCGTATGTTACCCGTGATGATCTCTCTGATAGGCACCAAGTTAGATCTGGCGACCCGTGCCTTTATCGCCTGGTTCGGCCCCAGGGGGATCGCCTCTATCCTCTATGTGCTGATCGTCGCACACGAAATGGGCAGCATCAAGGGGTTCGAGACCCTCTATGCCGTGGTAACTGTGACCGTCTTGATGAGCATATTGGCCCATGGTCTATCGGCTCAGCCGCTAGCTAACTGGTATGCCAAACGCCATCGGCCTGCTGAGCCTGATACCGATGGCGAGGACAGTACTGCTTAGCTTTGCAGGCGATCTGTCTGACCGTCAAGTTTCTGCAGGCTCTTGAGTAGCATGTAGAGGCAGGTGCTCAGCAGACAGATGGCCAGGTAGATCATCATGCCGTGGCCTTTGTCGCTCAGGCTCAAGGCCAGCAGGGGCCCGGCCACAGAGCCCAGGCTATAGCAGAGCAACATCACCTCGGTCGCCGACACTATCTTGGTGCTCGGCAGCTTGTCGCAGGCCAGTGAGATGGCGATAGGGTAGAGGGCGAAACTGGCCGCCCCCAGGATGAAGTAGCTCAATCCCTTAAACATAAAGGCGTTGCTTTCTATGGCGCCGATCACACCGACCAAGCCCACCAGAGTGCACATGGCCATCAGCAGGCGCTTGTCCATCCGCGGCGAGAGATAGCTGATCAACGGCTGCACCGCCATGCCGCCCAAGATAATAGCCGCCATTAAGAGCCCGGTCTGGGCCGGCTCGTCTACCTGATTGTCGATATAGACGGGCATCAGGCCATAGATGGGCCCGAGCAGCAGGCCCGAGACCAGGCAGCCTATGATCGCCGGGCGACTCAGGTTAGCGCTCTCCTTGAGTGAGAGTCTCTGCTGAGCCTGGTGGGCCGGCTCTCCAGAGCGGATCAGCACTGGGGCCATAATGGCCAGCAGGAGCAGGACGATGACAAACAGATAGGGTAAGACACCTTGAGTGCCCAGTTCACCAATGGCCAGTTGGCCGAGGGCGCTGCCACCATAAAGCGCAGCCATGTAGATCCCCAGTCGTCTGGCGCGCGCCTTGACGCTATCGGCCATCAGTAACCAGGATTCGACCACCACGAAGACGCCTGCGACGGTGAAACCCGCGAGCAGGCGCGCCGCGAGCCAGACGCTGGCACCAGGCAAGAGCAACATGGCCACTATGCTGGCGATCAGCAGGGAGAGAAATAGCACAAAGCCACGTCTGTGGCCCATTTTGGCGATCAGGCGCTCTACCCTTAATGCGCCGAGCAGCAACCCCAGATAGAAGATGCTGGCAAGCCAAGGGGCTAGATCTGGCGACAGGCCGAAGTTGCCCAATGAAAGGGGGATCAGGCTCATCAGAAAACCAGAGGCGACGGCAAAGAAAGAGAGACCTATTACGGGTGCCGTAGGATTGTTCGATTTACAGTTATCGGCGACGTCTAACACCAATAATCTCCAAATTAAGTCGGGTAAATGGCGCCTTGGAAGGGAGTGTGTATTGGACTGCCATTTATTCACTGTTTAGCGGGAAGCGAAATGTAGTGCCAGTGAGGCGCTAAGTAAAGTGAATTTTAACGCTTGATGATTTTTTGATATAAAAGTCGCAGTAATAGCGCTAATTTTGCCCTAAAAAGTCATTCTGTGAATAATTAATTCACAGCTGTTCTTGTTGAGGAACTCTAGCGGTTAAGCCTGGTATGAGGCTTGTTTTAAACTTTTTGTGGCTGATATCCGGCGTTAATTGATAGTTTTTATGTTGCCAAATTGTTGTTTGTTGCCGTTATGTAGATAAAGGCCGTGAATTTTTAAGTTAACGGCCAAATTTTTACCACTTTTATCCTGTCTTTTCTAAACTGGCTAGGTTAACCAAGAACAGTTTGCAGGGATTCAGTTACTGATCTGCCAAGGTGAGCGCCACTATCTTAAGCGGATGATTGCCGTCGAAGGAGGGGAAGTCCTGGTGGCAGTGGATCCACTCGAAGCTGGCGACCTGCCGCCCTTGCTTCTCGACGCAGCGAATCAAGGCATCGAGCCATGCCTGACGCTCTACCTTGGCGACGTTGTTGCAGCAGACTATGGTGCCGCCTGCCTTGGTGGCCAGCATGGCGGGTTTGAACAGGCTCTGGTAGTCGTTGATCAGATCCACAGTGCCGAAGGGGCTCTTGGCGAAACGCGGCGGGTCTAGAAACACCAGGTCGAACTGACGCGGCGCCAGCTTAGGATAGCTGGGGAGTTTCTGGTTGCGACGTCCGCCTACCTTCATGCCCGCCAGTTGGCGCATGGCGGGAAAGGCATCGCTCTGAATAAACTCGCACCTGTCGCTTACCCCATTGAGTTCGGCGTTGCGACGTCCGGCGGCCAGGGCAAAGGAGGAGAAGTCGACGTTGGTGACCGATTCTGCACCGCCGACAGCAGCGGCTGTGCCTATGCCGCAGGTGTAGGAAAACAGGTTCAGCACAGATTTGCCTTGGCTGTTGGCCTTCACATATTCCCGGCCGATTCGCATGTCGAGAAACAGCAGGGGATCTTGCCCTTCGTGGCGTAACTTACTAATGAAGCGGATGCCATTTTCCGTCATCTCCTGCTCGGCGCTGGCGAAGGCGTCGAGTTCAGGCGTCAGCGGGTTGAGAATACGCGAGTTTTTATTGGATCTATCATTGTAGATAATGGGAAGATCTTGAGTTTGCTTGAGCTCTTGGCCGAGGCTTTCAAGCTCCTCTTGGGTCAGGCTCTGGTGAAACGATTGGATCAGCCAGGCGTCGCCATAGCGATCTATGGTGAGTCCGTCTATCCCCTCGACCGTGCCGTGAAACACGCGAAAACAGTTTGTGTTGGCGGCTTGTGCCGCGGCGAGTAGCTCGGTTCTTTGGCTGATCGCCTGGCGCAGCAGGTCGGCGTTCGACATGATCTTATGATCCCTAATCGGTGGTATGCTGGAGTGAGCGCGGATCATAGCAAATATTTGCCCCTTGGGGGCGATTAACTCAGGCGTTAGCAAGAGGGTGAAGGGATGAAACTCGTGTTAGTCCATGGGATCTTTAATACCGGCCAGGTGATGGGGTGGATGCGGCGTCAGTTTGAGCGTCAGGGCTATGAGTGCTTAACGCCTACCCTGGCCCCCTTCGATGGCAGGCATGGTATCGCCTTTGCGGCCAAACAGCTGCAAAGCCATATCGAGGCAGCCCTGGCCGAGGATGAGACCATCTGCCTCATCGGTTTTAGCATGGGCGGCATAGTTGCCCGTTACTACCTACAGCATTTGGGGGGCGAGAAACGCACCAAGGCGCTGTTTTCTATTTCTTCTCCCCATCATGGCAGCTATCTCGCCTGGCTGCCCTATCCGTCGCGGGCGATGCGTGAGCTGAGGCCAAAGAGTCAGTTGTTGTCTCAGCTGGCCGCTTGCCAGGAGCGCCTGGAGGGGATCGCCCTCTACTCGTTTCGCACGCCCATCGATTTCACCATAGTGCCGAGTCGCAGCTCCCATTGGCCGGGGGCCGAGAATAAGGTGATCTGGCGACCGCTACATCTGTCGATGATCTTCAGTCGCCGCGTAGTGGCAGAGATCCTAGCTGGGGTGGTGCAGCTGTCGCCGGGTGGTGAGACTGCGCCACAGACCGTGAAGGGCCTCCAGCGAGCAGAGGAGTAGCCCCACCCAGATGAGGGCGAAGCTCACTGCCTTGACGCTATCGAACGTCTCGTTAAACAGGAAGATCGCCAGCAGGAAGTGCATGGTGGGTTCTATGTACTGCAGCAGGCCGACCATGGAGAGGCTGGTGTGACGAATCGCCAGGGCGAAGAAGATAAGTGGCAGCAGGGTTACGGGCGCCGAGCCCATGTAAAGTAGCATTGTACCCGTGCCACTCGAAAGTGCCTCGCTCTGGCCCGTGGCGCTTAGCCAGAACAGATAGCCAGCGGCGATGGGGGTGAGCAGCGCCGCCTCTATGGTGACAGAGGTGAGCGAGTCGAAACGGATAAACTTTTTGCACAGACCATAGAGGGCGAAGAAGCTGCCCATCAGCAATGCCAGCCAGGGGAGCTGGGCATAGGCCATCACCATGTAGCCTATGCCCAGAGTGCCGAGCAGTACAGCCCATTTCTGGGCGACAGTCAGCCTGTCTTTTAGAAACAGCACCCCTAATCCGATGGCAAATAGCGGGTTGATGAAGAAGCCCAGGCTCGCCGCTAGCACCTGTCCATGGGTCAGTGCCCAGGTGAAGCTGTACCAGGAGACGCACATGATGAGTGAGGCTAGGGCGCACAGGGCGACCGAGGGAAGATTAGTCCTAAGCAGTGCCAGGCTGGGCAGAGGTTTGCCAAGCAGCAGAAAGACCAGCAGCATGAAAGGCACAGAGCAGAGCAGGCGAATCGCCAGCATCTCAGTGATATCCGCGCCCGGCAGAAACTGATAGTAGAGGGGCAGTAGCCCCCACAGCAGAAAGGAGACGATCGCCAGGGCATTGCCTTTGGCGCTAACTTGGGTGTGGCTGGGCATAGGGGCTCGTAAGTATTATTTGCTTATGTTGATATTAGGTCGCGTGCTGGCATTGTCTTGTCATCGCTCTCTCGTCCGATACTCAGGCTCTTGGGCTTGCCCCTTGGCCTGATCTCGAAAAGCACTAGCTGGTGAGGCACTAGCTGTCGACGCATTAGCAAGTGAGATGCCAAGTCACGTGGGTAAAATACCCGGCTTCATCTAGATGACTGAAAGTGGAGTGGATTTTCCCATTCCTATGGCTTCTTGGCTGTGAGCTTGATCACTGGCGGTGCTTTTTGTTTTTAGCGTAGGGGGCTTAGGGGAAAGACTTGCATGTCGGGGCTCGGTCTAAGGTACAATCTGGCCCAGCAAATATTGTTGACGAGCCGAGAATGAACAAGATCCATGTACAGATGACCAAGGATGGTTCCCACACCCTGATGAGCAGCCTGTTTGACGACAGTTATCACGCCCATAACGGCGCCATCAGTGAGTCTGAACATGTCTATATCCAGTCGGGCCTTGCCGATCTGGATCCCAGCTTCGAGCGGGTGAATATTCTCGAGTTGGGGTTTGGTTCGGGCATGAATGCCATGCTGACGCTAAAGCGGGTGCTGGGCAGCGATGGTAAGCCGGGGAAGCTCAAGAGGCCGATACGTTTCGTGACGGTAGAGGCCTACCCAGTGCCTAGCGAGGTGATCGCTCAGCTGAACTACAAGGAGCATCTGCCGCCTGCGCTGCAGGAGCTGTTCGATCGCCTGCATAGCGCGCCCTGGGGCGAAGATGTCACCCTGTTTCCCGGCTTCGTGCTGCATAAGATCCACGCCACCTGGGACAGCCTGGCTTTGCCGGAAAATTCCATCAACCTGGTGTTCTACGACGGCTTTGCGCCCAGTAAGCAGCCCGAGCTCTGGACCCAGGATAACTTCGATCGTCTCTTTCCAATGATGATGCCGGGCGGCATGCTGGTCAGCTACTGTGCCAACGGCCAGTTCAAGCGTAATCTGAAGGCCGCAGGTTTTAAGGTGAAGCCCCATCCGGGGGCCCTGGGTCGCCGGGAGATGACCCGCGCCTGGAAGCCTCAGCCGGGAAATGAAGAGTAAGCCGGGACAGGAAGAGTAAGTCGGAATCGTTAGGTGAGATCCGATTAAACTTGCCGGCTACCTCGAGCACTTTTTTGTTTGTAACAAGTCATTAACTGAACTTTCTTTTTCGCCGGGAATCGATAGATTAGAACCCAACTCGCTTCACATAGGGAAATGATCTGTGAAAATACCGGCAATTCGTGCCCTCGCCCCCTGTCTCACCGCCAGCCTGACTCTGCTCTGCTCCATGCAGGTCTTCGCCGATAAGGCGCCGTTGGCCTTCGTCTCTCAAACCATAGATACCGGATTTAAGCTCACCCATCCGCTGGAGAGCCTCAACCTGGTCGGCGATGCTAACAAGGAGCTGCTGGCAATCGGTGTCGATGATCGCCAGACCAAATGGCTCGCCGTCTATGGCTTAGATGGCGAAAGCAGCCAGTATCGGCTGCTGCATAAGATGCCTCTGCCTGGCGATCTCTATCGATACGACATGAGTGCTAAGCCAAAGCAGGCCATGCTAAAGCAGAGCAGTTTACAGCAAGGCAATTTAAAGCAGGGCAAGCCACAGCAGGCCGATTCACTTCAGTCTGTCTACTTCATGTCGCGCGCTCATCTCTCTGTGTTGACGGTCGGCGACCAAGGGCTGGCACTTCGCGAGCTGCTCAATGTGGCGCCGCTGGTGGTGAAGCCGCGCATCGAGTTCATCGCCCGCGGCGAGTTTGTGCGTGATCTCAACGGCGATGGCCGTGATGATTTTATCGTGGGCCAGTTTGAGCAGACCCAGCTCTTCCTCAGTCAGAACGATAGCTGGCAGGCGCAGACCCTGGCGATACAGCCCAAGGTGCTGCTCTATCGCGATGGCGCCCGCTACAGCGAGACCAAGCTTTATTTTGCCGACATGGATTTCGATGGTCACGACGACATCATCAAGGTGGGCGAGGGGGAGCTTGAGATCTATCCCCAGCATCAGGATGGCAAGTTCGAGAGCTACCCCAGATTCCAGCCCGTGAGTCAGGCGATCAGTGGCCTGGACTGGTGGGACAGACGCGATGCCTATGGCGAGGCGCTGGATCAGAGCGATCTCGTCTATCGTAAGGTCGAGGCTCTGCAGGATATCGATGGCGACGGCCTTGTGGACATGGTGGTGCGCTACACCAAGAGCTCTGGGGTGCTGGATAGGGTCAACGATTATGAGATCTATCTGGGGGTGAAGGGCGACAAGGGAGTGAGCTTTGGCAAGCAGCCCCAGAGCGTGATCCGCGGCGATGGCACCCTGACGGGCTTCGAGCTGGTGGATATCGACCTAGATGGTCGCAGCGAGGTGCTGGTCTCTGGGTTCGATATTGGCCTGTCGCAGATCATCGGCGCCCTGGTGTCGGGCAGTATCGATCAGGACGTGCACCTGTTTACCATGGACGATAAGCGGCGTTTCGCCGCCAAGCCAAACATGAGCAAGTCGGTGGAGCTGAGTTTCAGCCTGACCTCGGGCCAGAGCGGTGCGCCCGTGGTAAAGCTGGCGGATATCGATGGCGACAAGCGTCAGGATCTGCTGCTTTCAGACGGCGACACAGAGCTGGATCTGTTTCTGGGTAGTGCCAAGGGCGCGCCCTTCGATCGCAAAGAAAGCCTCAAGCTCACCCTGCCTATCGATGGCGACATGCTCAGCAGCGAAGATCTTAATTTAGACGGTAAGGCGGATCTGCTTATCAAGTATGGCAGGCAGGATAAGGCCGAGCTGCAGAGCCAGTTTTTGGTGATCATGACCCAATAGCCCTTGGCTGTTTTGCCAGTTGTGTCGGTGACGGCAAGGTGGCTAGGACCTGGTGATACACTTTGTCGCAATTAAGCCGCGCTCGATTGGTTGGTAATAACCCGCTCTGCTTCAGTGAGTTAGCTCTCACTAACGTAACCCCCTCTCGAGGGGGCTGACTGGCTTAAGTTTTGTTTAATTTTTCATCGCTACTCTGAGGTCGAAGGTGACTCCTGGTCACCCAGAGACTAAGTGTAAGGGTTGTGTATGATAGGTTTTGGCAGCGCCAGCAGTTCTGCAGGAGCAGATGTCGCAGTAAATATCATCACCTACCTGGGAGCCGGATGCTTGTTGGTGGTGGTCATAGGGTTTGCAATTGCCCTGTATCAGGAGTGGCAGATGGTGCGCCGCTTCGATGCCGAGAAGCAGAGGCAGAGATTCTTCGATAGCCTCTCCAATATTACGCCGCGTTCCCGTTAGCGGCGTACTATCCTAGCGCCTTTTCGCCGCGCTATTGATTCGCCGGTGGCCGAGCTTAACCATTTTGTTGAGCTTGAAAGCCTAGTTGAGCGATAACCTGGCCTGCTCGGCGACCAGAGTCATGATTTCCCGATTCAGGCTGAGCTGCTGGCTCTGGCCTATCTCTTCCCTACCTAGCGCATTTAGCCGCGCATCTATCGCGCCCCGTTGTGGATGACCGCCTAGAGGGTGCGGGTAAGGCGCTTCTTCATGGCTTGGTTCCCCGTCAAATTGAGGTTGCCAAAAGGCGTCTGTGTCATTGGTGTGCCATTGTGTCTTGAGTGAAAACAAGGGAAAGCCTCCTAGTGCGTGACCGCGCTAGGATAAGCGAAACTTATGCCAATTAGATGACAGGCGGAAAACTGGGTCTTGAGTGAGTGATTACTCGGCTCAGCACCTATCTTGCACCATCAGGAGGCATGGGTTGATGCAGGAAAGTGCAATCTGGCGATGCAGCCCTTGTCGCAATTGCTGAGGCTAAAACGCCACTGATAACGCTGACACAGGGCCTCGACTATCTCCAGCCCTAAGCCATGGCCCTGAGGGCGAGTGTCGCTGCTGCTCATGCCGCGGCCCTGATCTTTCACCGAGATCCCCTCATCGTCGACGCTGATGGCGATACAGCCGCTGTCGCTGGCGTTGATGGCGTTATTGAGCAAGTTGATCAGTAACATGCGCAGTACCGCCTCGCTGGGGGCTATCTGCGGCGTGGCATCTAGGGTGAGGCCTAATTGGATCTGTTTCTGGCTCGCCAGCGGTTCGACCTCGGCAAGGATCTGCTTTAGCTCTTTCTCCTGTAGCGGCCTGAGGTCGGGTGAACTCAGCCCCTTCTCCTGTTTCACCAGGCTAAGTAGCGCGTCTATGATGTGCTGCATATTGCTGGCGGCCTTGGCGATACGGCCTCGTTGTCGCTGCATAAACTCGGGTTTGCCCTCCTGTTCCAGCAGACGGCTGGCCCCCTGAATAATGGTCAGCGGAGTTCTCAGTTCATGGCTGGCGTAGCGGGAGAAGGCCTGTTCCCGGCGGATCAGCAGGGCGATCTGCTGCTGATAATGGTTGAGGCTGGCGGTGAGGGCATGAAATTCCTGGGTGGCATCCTTGGAGACTCTAAAGCTCTGGTCGCCCTCCGAATCCTCGAGCTGCTCGCTGATGGCGCGAATGGGCGCGATCAGCCTGCGGGTGAGCAATGTGATGGCAAAGCCGAACAGGGCAAACAGCATCAGGGTGACGGCCAGGATCACCAGGCTGATGTTATTCCACTCGTTGCGGCTCAGCTCTACCTGCTCGGCATTCATCACCAGAATCAGGGGATGTGTCGCCTCGCCTTCGCCATATTGGCCGCGAAAGATGAAGATATCTTCCTTGAAGGTGTCGTGCAGCTCATCGAGAAAACCGACGGGCAGATCGATAATGCCCTGATATTCATCGGGTAAGCTGGCGGCATCGTTATAGGCCACTATAGTGGTGCTCAACACCAGCGGCGACTCGGCGCCCTGCTCGAATGCCGCCATAGCGCTAGGCGCTATCTGCTCCAGACTGCGGCGGTTGAGCTCATCTTCGACCCAGTAGAGGATAAATATACTGAGCAGGTAGAGGATGGCGGCCACCAAAAGGGCGATCCCCCCGAAGTAGAAACTTAGCTTGCGAGTCAGACTCTTGGCGGTTTTTTGCACCTGTTGGGCCTCTATTGGTTCACGTCTAACCGGAAGCCTATCTTAGGCACGGTGAGTATGATGGGGGTGTCGAAGGGTTTATCCACCTGATTTCTCAGCTGGTACATGTGGCTGCGCAAGATGTCGCTGTTGGGCGGTTCTTCTCCCCACAGGTGCTGTACTATCTCCTCTCTCTTCACCACGTTGGGGGCGCGGGAGATCAGCAGGTGCAGGATCTGATAGCAGCTTGGGGTCAGCTGCAGCTTCTTGCCATCGCGGTAGGCGGTGTGCTCGGCGATGTTGAGGGTGAGCGGCCCGCACTGCTGACAGCCCTGGGCGACGCGCCCGAGCTGACGCTTGATCAACGCCAGCAGTCGCACGTGCAGCTCATCGAGATCGAACGGCTTAGTCAGATAGTCGTCGGCGCCACTATGAAAGCCTTGCAGCAGATCTTGTTTGTCGTCCAGCGCCGTCAGCATCAATATGGGCACGCTGGAGCCCTGCTGACGTAGGGCCTTGGCCACGGCGTAGCCGTCCATCTTGGGCAGCATGAGATCCAGCACTATGGCGTCGAAGTGCCCTTCGGTGGCGAGGCGCAGGCCGAGCTCGCCATTGCTGGCATAATCCACCTGAGCTCCTTGGGATTCGAGATAGTCTCCCAGGACACCGGCGACATCGGCATTATCTTCTATGATGAGTATTTGAGTATTTTGCATGACAGTTCTCTGGCCGGATGACTCTACCTATCCTAGCGTGAAAAAGATGTCGATAACATTGAAATTCAAGCGCATCCGATTGGGCTTTGGGATGCGCTTACTGATCAATTTAGCAGGAACAGGGTCGCCAGGCCGAGGAAGGCGAACAGGCCGATCACATCAGTGACTGTGGTCAGCACCATGCCACCGGCCAGTGCGGGATCGACGTTAAACTTCTTCAGCAGCAGTGGGATACAGGCGCCGGCCAGACCGGCCACCGTCATGTTGATCAGCATGGCGCCGCCGATCAGTCCGCCCAGGGCGATGTCGCCCTTCCACAGCCAGACGGCGGCAAACACCAGCATGGACCAGAGCAGGCCGTTGAGAAAGCCGATGGCCAGCTCCTTGCCGATCAGCCAGCGGGAGTTACTCTGGCCTATCTGCCCCAGGGCGATACCGCGGATCACCAGCGCCAGGGTCTGGTTGCCGGCGACGCCACCCATACTGGGGACTATGGTCATCAAGATGGCGATGGTGGCAAACTGCTCCAGGGTGTTCTCGAACATGTTGCTGACCGAGGCGGCCAGCAGGGCCGCAAACAAGTTGATGGTCAGCCAGAGGGAGCGTCTCAGGGTACTCTTGACCACAGGGCCGAAGGTATCTGTGTCGTCGTCCATCCCCGCCATCCCCATCATGGAGTGTTCGGCGTCTTCACGGATCACGTCGACGATATCATCGATGGTGATACGCCCCAGCAGACGGTTGGTCTCCTCTTCGACCACGGGGGCCGAGACCCAGTCGTGACGCTCGAACAGCTGGGCGACCTCGCCGTCATCCATGCCCACGGGGATCCCTTCGAGATCGTCGTTCATGATCTCCCGCACCGAGGCATTGGGGTCGCAGGTCAGCAGGTCGGTAATGCGCACACCGCCCAGCAGGCTGTCGCGCTTATCCACCACATAGAGGGTATCGGTGGCATCGGGCAGCTCGCCGCGGATCCTCAGGTAACGCAGGATCACGTCTATGGTGACATCGGGGCGCACGGTGACCGTATCCGTGTTCATGATACTGCCGGCGGTGTCTTCCGGGTAGGAAAGGGCTTGCTCCACCCTGGCTCTGTCTTGCGCCGTCATCGACTGCAACACCTGATTGAAGACGCTGTCGGGCAGACTACGCAGTATGTAGGCCAGATCGTCCGTGTCCATGCCTTCGGCTGCCTTGGCGACGCGCTCGGGGCTCATCTGGGTGATCAGGGTATCTTTGAGTTCTTCGCCCAGCTCGTCGAGGATCTCCCCCGTGTGCTGCTGATCGATCAGTTGCCAGAGCACCTGACGGGTGCGCGGCGGAGAGGATTCCAGGATGAAGGCGATATCTGAGGCGGCCATGTCGTGCAGCATGCTGCGCACATGGACAAACATGCCGCTGCCTAAGGCTTGAGTGAGCTGATTAAGGCGTTGATCTGTGGTTTCACTATCTAACACTTCGATCGGCATAGCTCCTCCTTTGGCAGTTGATTGAACGGCTTGGGTGGTAGGCTTGTAAGTCTATGATAAGTATAGGACGAAATTAAGCGGGCACCGCAAAGCGAGCCGATTATACGGCCTCATCGAATTTGGCGTCAATAAGGGCGCTGATGGCATCCAGGGCCGCCTGGGCATCTTTGCCTTCGCTGGTGATGGTGATGGTTTTACCCATGCCGGTTTCGAGCATCAGGAGGCCGAGTACACTGGCGGCTGAGGCCTGTTTATCGCCCTGGATCAGGGTGACCTCGGCGTCGAACTTGGCAGCGAGCACAGCCAGTTTGGTCGCCGCTCTGGCGTGCAGGCCCAACTTGTTGCAGATGGTCAGCTCGCGAGCCAACTTAGTCATGCTTTAGCTCTCTATGGCGCGCCTGAACCTTATGCTTGCCCTTGTTGAACAGCTTGGCGAGCTGGTCGGTCACATAGACAGATCTGTGTTGGCCGCCGGTGCAGCCGATGGCGATGGTGAGGTAGCTGCGGTTGTTGCGCTCCAGGTGTGGTAACCAGGTCTCCAGCAGGTTTTCGATCTGCCAGATGAACTTGTTGACCAGTGGCTGCTGACTCAGAAACTGCTGCACTGGCTCATCCAGGCCAGTCAGTGGCCTCAGCTCAGTTTCCCAATGGGGATTGGGTAGGAAGCGCACGTCAAACATGAAGTCGGCTTCGGTCGGCATGCCATATTTAAAGCCGAAGGACTCGAAGTTGATCACCAGCTCCTTGTCGACCGTGCCCAGCAGGATCTCGCGCACCTTGTCGCTCAACTCATAGATGTTGAGGTTAGAGGTGTCGATATAGTGATCCACCAGTTTAGCTATGGGGTCGAGCAGCTTGCCCTCGAGCTGAATTGCCTCCTTGAGGGAGACCTTAGAGCGCGACAGCGGATGTAGCCTGCGGGTCTCGCTGTAGCGCTTGAGCAGTACATTGTCGCTTGAGTTCAGGAAGAAACTTAAGATTTCGGTATCTTTGGGGAGCTTGGCCAGCTGCTTTTCCAGCTGGATCTCTTCGCTGGGCATGTTGCGCACATCGACGCTGATGGCCACGAGATCGCTGCGCCCCTTGAGCTGCTCCAGCAGGGACTCCATCATCTGCAAGGGCAGATTGTCGACACAGTAGTAGCCTAGATCTTCTAGGACCCTGAGTGCGACGGATTTTCCCGATCCTGAGCGTCCGGATACCAAAACCAATTTCATTGGGTGATCACCTGATAGAGTTCGGATTCATCTTGGGTCTTTCTTAGCTGCTTCATGATCGCCTTATCATTGAGCTTCTCGGCCATAGCGGCCAGGGTGCTAAGATGTTGCTCGCATTGATCTGCGGGCACCAATAACGCAAAAAGGATATCGACGGGCTGATTGTCAATGGCATCGAATGCGATTGGTTCAGCACATTTCACCAGTACGGCCACGGGTTGATCTATGTTAGTCAGCCGTCCGTGAGGAATCGCGATACCATTGCCTATACCTGTGCTGCCCATTTTCTCTCGAGCCAGAAGGCTTTCAAATATTTCTTGAGAGGAGAGGGTGGGGTACTGGACAGCGGCTAAGTCGCTGATAAGCTCCAGTACCTTTTTCTTACTGCCCGGAGTGGCGCAGGTGGTGCACTCCGGCCGCAGGATGGTACTCAGTTCCATCGTTAATGTTTAGTAAGCTTCTCTTTGTGTTTAATGACCTGACGATCGAGTTTGTCAATCAGGGAGTCTATCGCGGCATACATGTCCGCATGTTCGGATGTTGCGAACACTTCTCCGCCACGGAGATGTAACTTTGCCTCAACCTTCTGTTGCAACTTTTCGACATTTAATACAACGTGCACATTATTGATCTGATCGAAATGACGTTCAAGCTTTGTGAATTTCTCTTCGATGTAGCTTCGTAGAGATTGGGTGATCTCGATATGGTGCCCAGTCAGGTTTATTTGCATAAAGATAGTCCTCCAGTTTCCAGGTTTGTTTTATAAGCTCTTGCGCTGATTCGAGGGCGGTATAAGCATTGCCTCGCGATACTTGGCAATGGTGCGTCTAGCCACCTTAATCCCCTGTTCGGCCAAGAGTTGAGCCATCTTGCTGTCGCTCAATGGCTTTTTCTGGTTTTCCGCAGCAACCAGCTTCTTAATGAAGGCACGTATTGCTGTTGAAGAGCACTCTCCGCCATCGTCGGTACCGACGTGACTGGAGAAGAAGTATTTAAGCTCGAAGATCCCTCTCGGGGTATGCATATATTTTTGCGTGGTCACACGTGAGATGGTGGATTCATGCATCTCCACCGCCTCGGCGATGTCGTTCAGTACCATGGGCTTCATCGCCTCTTCGCCAAATTCGAAGAAGCCTTGCTGGAAGTCGACGATACAGTTGGTCACCTTGAGCAGGGTCTCGTTGCGACTCTCCAGGCTCTTGAGGAACCATTTGGCTTCCTGCAGGTGGCCGCGAATAAACTGGCCATCCGCCTGACTCTTAGTGCTGCGGGCCATGGCGGCATACTGCTGGTTGACGTTGATCTTAGGCATGCTGTCTGGGTTGAGCTCGACTACCCAGCGTCCCTTCTTCTTGGTGACGGTCACATCCGGGATCACGTACTCGTCGCGGCTGGCGGTGATGGCGAGACCGGGACGGGGATTCAGGGTCTGAATAAGGGCGATGGCATCCCTCAGCTCATCTTCCTTGAGCTTGGTTTTGCGCATCAGCAGACGGAAGTCGCGTCCGGCGATGAGATCCAGGTGCTCCTTGATCAGCATGCGGGCGTTGGCGATGTGCGGGGTATCGTCGCTGTATTGGGCCAGCTGAATGGTCAGACATTCGCTGAGATCACGGGCCGCCACGCCAATAGGGTCGAAGTGTTGTACTCGCTTGAGCACCGCTTCGACCTCGTCGAGTTCGATCTCTGGGTCGCCCATGGCCTCGAGAATATCTTCGCAGGTCTGGGTCAGGTAACCGCGCTCGTCGATAGCGTCGATGATGGCGGTAGCGATGGCCAGGTCGTTATCGGAAAAAGGGGTCAGGTTCTTCTGCCATTCCAGGTGTTCATACAGACCTTCGCTGGTCTCGCCCTGAAAAGGCATGTCGTCGTCGCGCATGGCGCCCGAGCTTGAGTTTGGTGAGGCGGTGTAGACCTCATCCCAGGTGGTATCCACCGGCAGCTCGTCTGGCATAGAGTCTTGAGTCAGGGCATCAGAGGTCTCGACCCCTGAGTTATCCTGGCTCGAATCCAGCTCTATCTTGTCGTCGTACTTGTTGTCGAAGCTGTCGGTGACGCCATCGTCTTGCAGCTCGATGCTGGCGCTCTCCTGCTCTTCATCCAACTCCAGTAGCGGGTTGGATTCTAATGCCTGCTGGATCTCCTGCTGCAACTCTAATGACGACAACTGCAACAGACGTATGGCCTGTTGTAGCTGGGGCGTCATGGTGAGATGCTGACCCATTTTGAGCTGAAGTGACGCTTTCATCGTACTGCTATTCCCTTGTTTCTAATTATAAAATGAGAAAGCTCTGGCTATATGTGCCGGACAAATATATCGGATAGTTCCTAAGGCCACAATTAACGCGTGGTTTTTCCTCTGTGGCCCCATTATAAGATTAACTATAGCTTGAATTGTTCACCTAAGTACACTGCTCGTACTTGCTGGTTGTCTAAGATTTCGGCGGGTGTGCCCTCGGCGATCAGATTACCATGGCTGACGATATAGGCTTTCTCGCAGACGTCTAATGTCTCGCGCACGTTATGGTCGGTGATCAACACCCCCAGGCCGCGATTCTTGAGCTGTTCGATGATCTTCTTGATGTCGATTACCGAGATGGGATCGACCCCGGCGAACGGCTCGTCGAGAAGAATAAACTTAGGGTTGGCGGCTAGGGCCCTGGCGATCTCCACCCGGCGACGTTCACCGCCCGAGAGCGCCATGCCGTGGCTGTCACGGATATGGGTGATGTGAAACTCTTCCAGCAGGTGTTCCAGCTCCTCTTCGCGGCCATCGTTATTAAGATCGCTGCGGGTCTGGAGCACGGCCATGATGTTGTCCCGCACCGAGAGCTTACGGAAGATGCTGGCTTCCTGAGGCAGGTAGCCTATGCCTTTGCGGGCGCGTAGGTGCATTGGGTCTAGCGTCAGGTCGTCATCGTCGATAAAGATGCGGCCCTTGTCGCTCTGTACCAGGCCGACGACCATGTAAAAGGTGGTGGTCTTGCCGGCGCCGTTTGGCCCCAGCAGGCCGACGATTTGCCCGGTCTTGACCGTGAGGCTCACGTCTTGGACAACGGCACGACTCTTATAGCTCTTGGCGAGGTTCTCCGCCTTCAAGATCAGGTCTGTCATTGTTTTTCCTGTTCTGGTTTCTTCTCGGGCTTCTGCTCTGGCTGGATCTGTTCCTGATAGTTCTCAGGCTGAATGATAGTGATCACTCTGTCTTTGCCTGTGCTCTCGGCGATCAGCTGTTGCTGTTCTATGTTGTAGCGGATCTGCGACCCCGTGACCTGGCTGCCTTCCTGTTCCAGGGTGGCGTCGCCAATGAGCGTCAGGGTGCGGCTGGAAAGCTCGTAGCGGATCTCCTTGGCGCTGGCCGAGGCGGGACGGCCATCTTCCATCACCTGCGAGTAGGTGGCCGGGTTGCCGGTGGCGATCAGTATCTTGCCGCTGTTCTTCTCTTTGCTGAAGGCGCGTAGTTCACTGGCCAATATCTTGATTGAGCCTTGGGTGACCTCGACCGGACCGTGGAAGATGATCTGGTTGTTCTTAATGTCGGCTTCCTGGCTGGCGGCAGAGATCTTAACCTCTTGCAGCAGGTCGTTCACCTTGGCATAGGCGCCAACACTGACCAGGGGCAGCAGGCCCGCAAGAATAAGGCTATTTAGTTTCATATGTTCCTTCTACCTGACTCGTCAGTTTGATATTTTGGGCGTTGAGATCGGCATATAAGCCTTCCCCCGTGATGAGGAAATCACGCCCTGTGATCCGAATGCTTCTGTCGGATGTCATAATCATAGTATTGAGATCCAGCTCCAGATAGGTGGTCTCTATGGTCTGAATCGGTTCCTCTGGGCTAATGGCGTCAATGATAACATTATTTTCCAGGGTGACCCGTCCGCTATTTTTGTCCAGTGTGCCCTTGGTGGATCTCAGGCGCCACTGGGCATCGCCGTTGTCGGGGTAGACCAGATAGATGGGCTGGGTAAAGTAGGTCTGGTTGCGCTCGGCGTAATGCTCCATGTGACTGGCCGATACCCGGCTGTTGATGCCACCCTCATCATTGTATTGCACGCTCTTGAGATCCCGGACTATGTAGTCGGGACGATCGACATTATCCAGGGCCAGCTCTTCGCTGCCCTTTTTCGACTGAACCTGCCAATAAAGGATCAGTGCTGTGCCGAAGAAGGCGATGATCGCCAGCGTGACTCTGTTCATATGCTCATTCCGTGGGCCGAGGCAAACTTATCCTGGCTGAGCAGGATGAGATCCGTCAATTCACGCAATGCGCCGTGGCCGCCCTTGATATGGGTAACCATGTCGGCGTGTTGGCGTACATAGGGATGACCGTCGGCCACGCAGACAGACAGGCCAACCTGCTCCATCACGGGCAGATCCACCATGTCATCGCCAATATAGGCAACTTCCTCAGGCCTCACCTTATAGAGGTTAAGCAGCTCCTGATAAGGCTCGAGCTTGTTGTCGACGCCCTGGTAGATGTGGGTGATACCCAGGGCCGTCATGCGATCTTCCACTATCTGCGACTTACGCCCCGTGATGATGGCCACCGGAATATCGCTGGTCAGCAGCGAGCGGACGCCATAGCCGTCGCGGGTATGGAAGGTCTTGAGTTCGTCGCCCGAATTGCTCATATAGACTAAGCCATCGGAGAAGACGCCGTCGACGTCGCAGATCAAGAGTTTGATCTGTTTAGCCTTCTGCCAGACTGCGTCGGTTATCGGGCCGTAAAAACCTTGATGTGCCATGTTAGATCACCCCCGCCTTGACCATGTCCAGCATATTGAGCGCACCAATCGGCTTCTGCTGCTCGTCGGTGACAATCAGGCCGTTGATCTCCTTCTCGTCCATCACCTTGAGGGCCTGGGCGGCTAAGATGCCTTCGCTAACGGTGACGCAGCCATGGGTCATTACCTCTGAGATGGAGGTCTTGCGCAGGTTGATCTCGGCGTCGATCACCCGGCGCAGGTCGCCGTCGGTGAAGATACCCACCAGCATGCCCTGGCTGTTGACTACGCCTGTCATGCCGAGCCCCTTCTTGGAGATCTCATATAGGGCCTCAGTGATGCAGATATCTTCTGCCACCAGAGGCAAGTCGTCACCCTTGTGCATCACGTCGCTCACCTTGAGCAGCAGCTTGCGTCCCAGGCTGCCACCGGGGTGGGAGAGGGCGAAATCATCTTTGGTGAAGCCTCTGGCCTGCAGCAGGGCCACCGCCAGGGCATCGCCCATGACGAGTGTCGCCGTGGTGCTCGAAGTGGGCGCCAGTCCGAGCGGGCAGGCTTCTTCCGGTACCTCGATACACAGATGAACGACCGAATGCTTGGCCATGTTGGACTCAGGCTTGCCCGTCACCGCGATGACGGGCAGCCCCATACGCTTGATCACAGGCATCAGGGTTAAAATTTCGCTGGCCTCGCCCGAGTTGGAGATGGCGAGTACGATATCGTTCTCGCTCAGTACGCCCAGGTCGCCATGGCTGGCCTCGCCGGGGTGGACGAAGAAGGCTGGGGTGCCTGTGCTGGCCAGGGTGGCCGAGATCTTGTTACCTATGTGGCCGGATTTGCCCATGCCCATCACGATCACCTTGCCGGTGCAGGCGAGGATCAGTTGGCAGGCCTTGGCAAATTCACTCGAGTCGACATATTGATACAGGTTGTCCAGCGCGTTGCGCTCGGTATCGATAACCTTGCGTCCCCATTGACGTAATTGATCTGCATCTACCATCTTGTTCTCTCTATTTTGTCGGCCTAAACGTTATTAGGATAGGAAAAGTGTGACTTGGTACGCGATAAAAGTCGCTAATAACACACCGCCATGCCAGGGGCGTAGTTGGCGGGCCTTGCCGGTTAATAAAATCAGTATGGCCAGGGCAACGCTGGTTGCCATCACCATGTAAAAGTCGCGACTGCTGGCGGCGGCATCTACTGCGCCTGGGGCGATAAGGGCGGGTAGCGCCAGTACCGCAAGAATGTTAAACAGGTTCGAGCCGACCACGTTGCCTATGGCAAGGTCGTCCTCTTTCTTCAGCACGCCGGCCACACAGGCCGCCAACTCAGGCAGGCTGGTGCCGACGGCGATAATGGTCAGGCCTATGACTAAGTCTGACATATGGAAGGCCTTGGCGATACCCACGGCGCCCTGCACCATCCAGTCGGCAGACAGGGGCAGCAACACTAAGCCAATCACCAGCCAGAGGATCGCCTTAGGCGTAGGCACATCTTTAGGCACCTCGCTCTCGGCCTCGTCGATCAGGGGATCTTTCTCCTTGTTGACGATCGCATGCCAGATCAGATACCCCATGAGGGCGAAGAAGAGTGCCATCAGCACCAGTCCCTCGACGCGGGTCAGCTGGCCATCGTGAAGGAAATAGCCCGCCAGCGCCGTGGCGCCTAGCATCATAGGGATTTCTCGCTTGAGTGTCTGTGAGCTTACCGAGATTGCGCCTAACAGGGCGGTGATCCCCAGGATCAGCGTGATATTGGCGACGTTGGAGCCCAGGACATTCCCTATGGCGGTGTCTGTCATGCCTTCGAGGGAGGCGGTGGCTGCCACAAACATTTCCGGGGCCGAGCTGCCCATGGCGACTATGGTGAGGCCAATTAACATGGGCGGCAGGCCGAGATTACGGGCGAATGCCGCGGCGCCGAAGACAAATTTGTCGGCACTCCAGACAAGGGCACCCAAACCAGCAATCAGTAAGAAAATATTAAATAGCATCGAAAATCTTTTTGTTTAAGAGTCTGCCGCGCATTTTCGCTGGATTTGAACAAAATTGAAAGTATTGCGCAAAGATAGTGTCGATTCAGTTGTGCACAATCCGTCAATTTCGTACAATTTGCCTCTTTTCCTGCCGCCTAACCATGGAACGCATTAGGTCCCGTTATGAGTCATCAATCGTTAAGTCATGACAGCCAAGCCAAGGGTGAGACTAAGCCGATGGAACAAGCGCCGATGGAACACGTGCAGCCATTGGTGGAGATTAGCCATCTGGGCTTCAGTCGTGGCACCCATGTTATCTATGACGACGTCAGTCTCACCATCCCCAGGGGGAAGGTGACCGCCATCATGGGACCCAGTGGCATAGGCAAGACCACCCTACTCAAGCTGATCGGTGGTCAGCTGCGGCCGGACTCAGGGGTCATCAAGGTCGATGGCGTTGACGTGCATAAATGCAATCGCAGCGAGCTGTTTGCCCTGCGCAAACGCATGAGTATGCTGTTTCAGAGCGGCGCCCTGTTTACCGACATGAATGTGTTCGACAACGTCGCCTTCGCCCTGCGGGAACACTCGGACCTGCCCGAGGCGATCATTCGCCGCATCGTACTGATGAAGCTCGAAGCCGTGGGGCTCAGAGGCGCGGCGCAGATGATGCCGAGCGAGCTCTCCGGCGGTATGCAGAGACGTGCGGCCCTGGCCCGCGCCATCGCCCTGGAGCCAGAGTTGGTGCTCTATGATGAGCCCTTCGCCGGACAGGACCCCATCTCCATGGGGGTGCTGGTGAAGCTGATCCGTGAGCTGAGTGATGCGCTGAGCCTCACCTCTGTGGTGGTGTCCCATGACGTGCAAGAGGTGCTGGGGATCGCCGACTATGTCTATGTGCTGGCCGACAAGAAGGTGATCGCCCACGGCACGCCTGCCGAACTGAAGGCGGCAGACAACCCTAAGTTGAAACAGTTTATCGGCGGCGAGCCCGACGGGCCCGTGCCATTTCATTTTCCCGCCCAGGATTACCAGAAGGAGATGTTAGGTGAGCGTGATTGATCAAATCGCCCGCTTAGGTCGTGGTGCGATCGATAGTGTCACCGGCCTGGGACGTGCCGGACTCATGTTGTGGGGCGCCATCGCCAAGATACCCAGGGTGCGCAAGGGCACGCCTCTGCTGATCAAGCAGCTGTACGTGATTGGCGTGCAGTCCATGGTGATCATCCTGGTCTCCGGCCTCTTCATCGGTATGGTGCTGGCGTTGCAGGGCTATAATATTTTGGTGGGTTTCGGCACTGAAGACAGCCTGGGGCCCATGGTGGCGCTCAGTCTGCTGCGTGAGCTGGGGCCCGTGGTGACCGCGCTGCTGTTTGCCGGACGCGCCGGCTCGGCGCTCACCGCCGAGATAGGTTTGATGAAGAGCACCGAGCAGCTCTCCAGCCTGGAGATGATGGCTATCGATCCCCTGCGTCAGGTGATCGCGCCGCGCTTCTGGGCCGGGGTGATCAGCCTGCCGTTACTGGCTCTGATGTTTACCGCCGTGGGCATCTATGGCGGCCATCTGGTCGGGGTGGAATGGAAGGGGATCGACAGCGGTAGCTTCTGGTCTATCCTGCAGGCCTCGGTAGAGTGGCGTCAGGACATAGTGAACTGTCTGATCAAGAGCCTGGTATTTGCCGTAGTGGTGACTTGGATAGCCCTGTATCGCGGCTATCATGTGATCCCCAATCCCGAGGGGATCAGCCGGGCGACCACCCAAACCGTGGTGCAGTCCAGCTTGGCGGTATTGGCGCTGGACTTCCTGTTGACGGCCATGATGTTTGGCCGCTGATTAAATTTTGTTTATGGATAAACCTATATATTTGCCATCGTGGTATGTATAGAACTGAGTGGTAATTGAGTATGTTGACTCGAAAAATTGAACTATTAGTTGGCTTGTTTATTCTGTCGGGCCTGATGGCCTTTCTGGTGTTGGTGTTCAACGTGGCCAATGTCGAGGTGAAGCCTGGCCAGAGCCACTACACACTGTATGCCAAGTTCACCAACATAGGTGGCCTCAAGGTGCGCTCACCGGTCAAGGTGGGTGGCGTGGTGGTCGGCAGGGTGACGAACATCAGCCTAGATCCTGAGGAACTGGTGGCCGTGGTCGAGCTGGCCATGGACAATCAATACGATCAGTTCCCCGAGACCAGTAGCCTGTCGATCCTCACCTCGGGTTTGTTGGGTGAGCAGTTCTTGGGACTGACGCCAGGATTTGTGATGGATGATATCGGCATGCTCAAAGATGGCGATCGTATCGACGATACCCACTCGGCCTTAGTGCTCGAAGATCTCATCGGCCAGTTCTTATACAGTATGAAGTCTAAAGAAAATTAATAGGGACGAATATGAAACAGTTGTTGCAAATACTCTTCTCCTCCATGTTATTGCTGATCGGCGGTGCCGTTAGCGCCGAGGAGATCTCGGTCAATACCAAGGACCCCTATGCCATGGTGGAATCTGTGGCCAACAAGACTTTTGCCCGTTTTCATCAGGATATTGCCACAATTCAGGCCAATCCAGACCATCTTAAGGTGATAGTCTCTGACGAGTTGATGCCTTATAT
Source organism: Shewanella loihica PV-4 (assembly GCF_000016065.1). Classification (NCBI taxonomy): domain Bacteria; kingdom Pseudomonadati; phylum Pseudomonadota; class Gammaproteobacteria; order Alteromonadales; family Shewanellaceae; genus Shewanella; species Shewanella loihica. The sequence goes on along the minus strand of NC_009092.1, from coordinate 3,944,530 downwards.
CGATTATAAGTATGCCTCTTATAAGGTGATGGGGCCCTACCTGCGTCAGAGTACGCCGGATCAGCGCGAGCGTTTCGCCGAGGCCTTTAAGACTTATCTGATCGCGACTTATGCCCAGGCATTTACCGAGTATACCGATCAGCAGGTGGAGTTTGCCCCGGCTAAGGGGTTCGACGGTGAGAAGATGGTAGATGTCAACGTACAGATCATCGAGCAGGGCCGTCCGCCTATCAAGCTGATCTTCAGGGTGCGTCGTTTGAAGGACGATACCTGGAAGGCGTTCGACTTGGTGGCCGAAGGGGTGAGTCTGCTCTCCTCTAAGAGCGCGGAGATCACTAACCTGATCCGCCAAAACGGCATAGATGCGGTAATAAAAGAGCTGGAGACCCACACAGATAACCATATCAGCTTGGTTAACAAGGGGACTAAGCTATAATGCTGAGCTTTAACCAGGCGGCGGGGCAGTGCCAAGTCAGCGGCGAGCTGTCTCAGGCGGCTGTGGTGGAGCTCTGGCCTAAGCTGGAGACGCTACTCGATGGTGCCTGTGACCGACTGGATCTTGCCGGCGTCTCCTATAGCGACAGCGCCGGTGTCGCCCTGCTGCTGCATCTGGTGGCAGAGCAGCAGAAAAAGGGTCAGTCGCTGGTGCTCTGTAATCCGCCGGCGCAACTGCAAAAGTTAATAGATTTATATGATTTACAAGACTTCTTCACCGAAGAAGCCAAATAAAAGGGTTATCCGTTTATGGAATGTAATGAGATTGAACAGCTGCTTAGCCAAGCGCTGACACTGGATGAAGTACACGTGAGCCAGGATGGGACACACTATAAGATTGTTGCCGTCGGTGAGTGTTTCGACGGTGTGAGCCGCGTGAAGCAACAGCAGATGATCTACGGCCCTTTGATGGAACATGTGACCAGTGGGGCGCTGCATGCCATCACTATCAACGCCTTTACCCCTACGCAGTGGAAGCGTGAAAAAATCTTCAACATGTAAGGCTAGAGACTCATAGTGGATAAATTAACAATTCAGGCCAGTGGTGCACTGGCCGGTGACGTGGTGATTTCTGGCGCCAAGAACGCCGCCCTGCCGATCCTGATGGCCGGCGTGCTGGCCGAGACAGACTTCGTGGTCAGCAACGTGCCTAACCTGAGGGACGTCAACACCAGCTGTGAGCTGCTGCGCTGTCTTGGTGCCGAGGTGAGCCGTAGCGACGAGGGTAAGATCACCATCTCTACCACCCATCTCAACGAGTTCTGCGCGCCCTATGAGCTAGTGAAGACCATGCGCGCCTCTATCTTGATCTTGGGGCCCTTGCTGGCTCGCTACGGCACCGCCGACGTCTCTCTACCCGGTGGCTGCGCCATCGGCGCCCGCCCGGTTAACCTGCACCTGCATGGTCTGGAGCAGATGGGCGCGAAGATCGAAGTGAAAGAGGGCTATATCAAGGCCCGCGTCGATGGTCGTCTCAAGGGCGCCCATATCTTCATGGACATGATCAGCGTCGGTGCCACAGAGAACCTGCTGATGGCGGCGGCCCTGGCCGATGGCGAGACGGTGATCGAGAACGCGGCCCGTGAGCCAGAAGTTATCGATCTGGCCAACTGCCTTAACGCCATGGGCGCTAAGATTAGCGGTGCAGGTAGCGATACCATTCGCATCCAGGGTGTCGAATCCCTTAGCGGCTGCGAATATCGCGTGATGCCAGACCGTATCGAGACAGGTAGCTTCCTGGTGGCCGCGGCGGTAACCAAGGGCAAGATACGTTGTGTCGATGCCGATCCTAAGACCCTGGAGGCCGTGCTCGCCAAGCTGGAAGATGCTGGCGCCAGCATCACCACGGGGGAAGATTGGATCGAGCTGGACATGCAGGGCCAACGTCCCAAGGCGGTCAACATCAAGACCATGCCTTACCCAGGTTTCCCGACGGACATGCAGGCGCAGTTCTGTGTACTTAATGCCCTGGCGGAAGGTACGGCGACCATTACCGAGACCATCTTCGAGAACCGTTTCATGCATGTGCCCGAGCTTATCCGTATGGGCGCCAACATGGAGCTGGAAGGCAATACCTGTATTATCAAGGGTTGTGAGCTGCTTAACGGCGCTCAGGTGATGGCGACGGATCTGCGCGCCTCGGCGAGCCTGGTGATTGCCGGCCTGGTGGCCGACGGGGTGACCACGGTAGATCGTATCTATCACCTCGATAGAGGCTACGAGCATATCGAAGATAAGTTTAAGGGCCTGGGCGGCGAAGTCGTACGGGTCAGCTAAGCCTAGCTTTATCTTACAAAGCCACCTTAGGGTGGCTTTTTTGTGCCTGAAGCATGGATGACGCAACTGCTCACAAAATAATGCAGGTAATTTACATAGGCTAAGCTTATGATTGGTGGGTAGGCCAATTTGAATATGCTAAGGAGAGTATATGGCACATGGCAAAAGGATGGCGTTGTTAGTGGGGCTGCTGATCGGCGCCCTGATCTGTTACGGCGTGGGCATGCACATGGGGGCCTTGAGCCTGCTGGTCGTCGGCGCGCTGCTCGAGTGTGGTTTCTGGTTGCGGCTATTTAAGAGCCCAAGCTAATGCGAGGAACAAGTACTTCGCAATCACGAGAGAATAGATAAAAGAAAAGCCAGCGAATGCTGGCTTTTTTGTCTGCGGACTTTGGTCGCTATTATTCAGAGCCCGTTACTCAGAGGCAATTACTCAGAGCCAAGGTTTTCCCCTATGGTGACAGGTACCTCATAATACTTGCCGCTGCGGATAATGGTCATGGTCACCTGAGTGCCGGGTGGCGTCTCGGCAATCCTATCCATCAGCATCTCGACGCCGGGAACGGTTTCGTCGTTAAACTTAGTGATAACGTCTCTGGGTCTCAGCTTAGCCTGGGCGGCCGGTCCCTGATGATCTACACCTGTGACCATGACACCGGTCAGATCCGGCAGGTTAAGGATCTGCGCCATCACTGGGTTGATCGCCTCGCCTGTGATCCCCAGTGCACCACGGATCACCCGGCCATCTTTGATCAGCTTACCCATGATGCTGTGGGCCAGCTTGATGGGGATGGCGAAGTTAATGCCATGGCCACCACCTTCGCCACCAATCTGGAAGGCGGCGGTGTTGATGCCGATCAGGCGGCCGCTGGTGTCGATAAGCGCGCCCCCCGAGTTGCCCGCGTTGATGGCGGCATCTGTCTGCAGGAAGTCCAGATAACCAGAACTCAGGCCGTTACGGCCGGTGGCGCTGATGATCCCTTGGGTGATGGTCTGCCCCAGGTTATAGGGGTTGCCTATGGCTAGCACCACGTCGCCCACCTGTGCCGGCACGTCTAAGTTGATGGGCACCACGGGCAGGGTATCGCCCTCTATCTTAAGCACCGCCAGGTCGGTGACAGAGTCTGACCCCACCACCTCTGAGGTAAACTTGCGGCCATCTTGCAGGGCGACCACTATCTCGTCCGCCTTCTTAACCACGTGATAGTTGGTGAGTATGTAGCCCTCTTTGCTCATGATCACGCCTGAACCCAGCCCTTGCAGGGAGCCCGAGTTGAGCGGGCGGCTCTGATCTATGCTCAGACTATAGATGTTGACCACAGCGGGTGCCGCGCGGCGCACCGCCTGAGAGAAGGAGAGTTCTATCCCGTTTTGTCCCCGGCTCTGGAAGAAGTTACCGTGATTGGCAGTGCCTGTTATCCATGGGGTGATGACCAGAAAGACGGCGGCCATGATGAGGCCGAAAAAAACTGCTTTCGCGATGTAAATTACCGTGTCTTTAAGCGTCATGATTTAAGGTGTTATGGGATAAGTAGCGTTAGATTAACATGTTTATTTATAGGGCACTATTGGCCTAACTGCATAAGCTAGAAATAAAAGAGGCCACAACACGGGTGTGTAAACCCTGTCATGGCCTCTAGTGCGGCTTATCTCAGAACCAGATAGAGGCTGTTGTCACCGCGCAGCAGTTTCAGGGCCACGGCGCCGTGTTGCTCCTTCAGCTCCGCCTTGAGCTCCTTAAGATCTTCGATACGGGTACGGTTGACCCCGACTATGATATCGCCCTTAAGCAGGCCACTGGCCGCTGCCGGAGAACCTTGGGCGATCTCGGTGATCTCGACCCCCTTCTTATTGTTCTCCAGGGTGGCACCCGCCAGCATTGGATGTACGGCGCCCGCCGCGGTTTCTGTCTGCTGGCTCGCCTCGCCTAATACTGCGGTGACCGTCTTCTCATCGCCGTCGCGGATAAGACCGAGTTTCACCTTGGCGCCGGCGCCCATGGTGCCTATCTTGGCTCTCAGCTCCTGGAAGGATTTGATCGGCTTATCGTTGACGCTGACTATGATATCCCCAGCCTTGATGCCCGCCTTGTCGGCGGCGCTGTCAGGCATGACTTCATTGACGAAGCCGCCGTGCTGCGAATCCAAGCCGAAGCCCTGGGCCAGCTCGCTGTCTAAGTCACGACCACTGACACCTAGTACGCCGCGGCGCACCTCGCCGTGTTCGATCAGTTGATCCACTAGGTTGTTGACCATGTTGGCGGGAATCGCGAAGCCGATACCCACGTTGCCGCCGCCCGGAGCGACGATGGCGGTGTTGATGCCGATCAGCTCACCGTTGAGATTCACCAGGGCGCCGCCCGAGTTACCGCTGTTGATGGCGGCGTCTGTCTGAATGAAGTTCTCCAGCATCTCGATACCTAGGCCGCTGCGGCCCATGGCGCTGACGATACCCGAGGTGACCGTTTGGCCTAAACCGAAGGGGTTACCGATAGCCACGGCAAAGTCGCCCACCTTGAGTTCATCCGAGTCGGCGCGCTTGAGGGCCACCAGGTTCTTGGCTTCTATCTGTAGCAGGGCCACGTCTGACTCGGCATCGGTACCGATAAGCTTGGCCTCGATCTCACGGCCGTCATGCAGGCCAATCAAGATCTCGTCGGCGCCTTCGATCACATGGTTGTTGGTGACGATATAGCCTTTCTTAGCATCTATGATGACGCCCGAACCCAGACCCTTGAAGGGACGCTCTTGCACCTGTTCTCTGGGAGCATTAGGGCCGAAGAAGTAGCGGAACGCATCGGGCAGACGCTGCTTAGAGACATGGGTGCCAGAGACGGCGACGGCAACCACGGCTGGGGTGGTTTTCTCCAGCATGGGGGCCAAGCTGGGCAGCGCTTGCCCCTCGACGGCCAGTGGAATGGCGGCTTGAGAAACGGCAGGCATAACCATCAGGCTCGCGCCGAGCAGTGCGGCGGAAAGTAGTGATAATTTCGTTTTCATCTATTCATGACTCCAATGTTGCAATTATGAACTTATGACTCTGTAGATATAAGGCTACTCGGACGTAAATCAAGTGATTAAATAATGCTGTGTTACTCAATCCGACTATCGCCTTCTCGATAAAGTTCAGGTGATTAACAAAGGTTAATTTTTCGTTAGTCTTCATCGACTAGCGAGCGATAAAGCCCTGGTCGTCCCATTAAGGCTTGTCTGTACCTGCCAAGGTTTTAGCTTGGCCCACATATACCCTGGGATCGATTGTCGTGATACCATCTGGCGGTTGAATTAAGGATAGAAGAGAATAATTTCAGTGTCGCATCTCACCCCCTGGCAGCATTATCAAGCCGATCTACAACGTGATGACTTTTCCTATGACCCTGCTCAGGAGCAGGCGGTCAAGGCCCTGCAACGTGTCTATGATGAGTTGCTGGCGGCGCAGCAAAAGCCCTCGGGGATGGCGAAACTATTGGGTTTCCTGGCTAAGCCAGCTCCTCAGGTGCAAGGCTTGTATCTCTGGGGCGGGGTAGGGCGCGGCAAGACCTATCTGATGGACACCTTCTATGATGCCCTGCCGGGCGAGCGTAAGCTCAGGGCGCACTTTCACCGTTTCATGCATCAGATCCATCTGGATCTCGACGGTCTCAAGGGGCAACGAGACCCCCTGTTAGTGATCGCCAAGCGGATGGCCGAGCGTTATCAGGTGATCTGTTTCGACGAGTTCTTCGTCTCCGACATCACAGACGCCATGTTGCTGGGCACCCTGTTTCAGGCGCTATTTGCCGAAGGGGTAGCTCTGGTCGCCACCTCAAATATCATTCCCGATGAGCTCTATCGTAACGGCCTGCAGCGGGCGCGCTTCCTGCCGGCGATTGCGCTGATCAACAAACACTGCCAGGTGCTGAATGTCGACAGCGGTATAGATTATCGTCTGCGCACCCTGGAGCAGGCGGAGATCTACCATTATCCGCTGGATCCTCAGGCCGATAAAAACCTGCTGAGTTACTTCCAGCAGCTGGCGCCCGAATCGGAGGTCTCCCGCGAGGCCATAGATATCGATGGCCGCGAGATAGGCATACGTCAGCAGGCACAGGGCGTGTTGCTGATCGATTTTCGTGACCTGTGCGACGGCCCCCGCAGCCAGCGCGACTATATGGAGCTAGCATGTCTCTATCACACCGTATTACTCAGCGGCGTCGAGCAGATGGGTAGCCAGAGCACGGGAGATGACATCGCCCGCCGTTTCTTGGCCATGGTGGATGAGTTCTACGAGCGTCATGTGAAGCTGATCATCTCGGCCGAGGTGGCGCTGGAGGAGATCTACACCCAGGGGCTGCTGAGTTTCGAATTCAGACGCTGCCGCTCGCGCCTGACCGAGATGCAGTCTCACGATTATCTGGCGCTAGAACACCTGCCATAGGGCGAGTTTCAACCGATAAAGGGCGCTTTTTGCCCTTTCGCCGCCAAATCGATCCTAAGCTGAGTAAATCATTTAAATTAGCTGAAAAAATTAGGTGATTTTTAACTCAGCTTTGTCTATAATTCGCGACCTGCCCTCGTTACTCCGCTAAAACGGCGGAAGTTGTAAAGCCTTATTCTTTGCTCGAAGGGGCGGAGAATGGCATTTTTTGTGTTGTTATTTATTAAAAAATAATGGCATTTGAGACAGAATTTAAACATTGGGTTTTTGTAAATGAAGACTACATATACTGCTACACCAGAAACAGTGACGCGCGAATGGTTCGTTGTTGACGCTGAAGGTAAAACTTTAGGTCGTATCGCGACTGAAATCGCTCGTCGTCTACGTGGCAAGCATAAGGCAGAATACACTCCTCACGTTGATACTGGCGATTACATCATCGTTATCAATGCTGAGAAAGTAACTGTAACTGGTAACAAAGCAGCAGCTAAGACTTACTACTCTCATTCTGGTTTCCCAGGTGGTATCAAGCAGATTACTTTCGATAAGCTGCAAGATCATAAGCCAGAAATGATTATCGAGAAAGCAGTAAAAGGTATGTTGCCAAAAGGTCCTCTAGGACGTGCCATGTACCGTAAACTGAAAGTTTACGCTGGCGCAGAGCACAACCACGCTGCACAACAACCACAAGTTCTTGATATCTAATCCGGGAGTAAGCTAATGTCTGCAACTCAGTACTACGGCACTGGCCGTCGCAAAACATCTACTGCTCGCGTATTCGCTAAAGTAGGTAGTGGTAACATCGTCGTGAACCAACGTCCACTTGACGAATATTTTGGTCGTGAGACTGCTCGTATGGTTGTTCGTCAACCTCTAGAGCTAGTTGAAATGACTGAAAAGCTAGACATCTATGTAACTGTTAAGGGCGGTGGTATCACTGGCCAAGCAGGTGCAATCCGTCACGGTATCACTCGTGCCCTGATGGAGCTTGATGAAGCTCTACGTCCATCTCTACGTGCCGCTGGTTTCGTTACCCGTGATGCTCGTAAAGTTGAGCGTAAGAAAGTCGGTCTACGTAAAGCACGTCGTAAGCCACAATTCTCAAAGCGTTAATATTACGCTGCGAAGATTGGAAAAACCCAGCCTTGTGCTGGGTTTTTTTATGGCTGTTTTCTGCTATTTTTAAACCCTAATTGTTCGCTACAGGAAACACACCCAGATGACATTCCAACTCCTGATGCTGGTTTTGGCCATAGTGCTGATTATCGAAGGGATAGGTCCGCTTTTATTTCCGAATCGTTGGCGGGCATATTTGCAAGAAATTTCCAGCCAAAATCAACGGGTTTTACAAAGGTTGGGTGGTGCTTTAGTGACCGCAGGCGTGGTCATATTGATTATTTTTTCATAAATTACTTGCCACTTCCCCCCCAAGATCTGCTAAAATCCCGTTTTAACCACTACCTTGCAGCAAATAATGGGCAAAAACGTTGTAGTTCTCGGCACCCAATGGGGTGACGAAGGAAAGGGTAAGATAGTCGATCTACTTACCGAACAGGCCAAATATGTCGTTCGTTATCAAGGTGGCCACAATGCTGGTCATACACTTGTTATCGATGGTGACAAAACCGTTCTTCATCTTATTCCATCAGGGATTTTACGCGATAATGTAAAATGCATTATCGGTAATGGTGTTGTGCTTGCGCCCGACGCACTGATGAAAGAGATCAACATGCTTAAAGAGCGTGGCGTCCCTGTAGAGGAGCGTCTGCTTATCTCCGAAGCGTGTCCGTTAATCCTTCCTTTCCATTGTGCCTTAGATATCGCACGTGAAAAAGCACGCGGTAACAAAGCTATTGGTACAACGGGTCGTGGTATCGGTCCTGCTTATGAAGATAAGATCTCTCGTCGCGGTCTTCGCGTTGGCGATCTGTTTAATGCAGAACTGTTCGCCGAGAAACTGAAGGAAGTGATGGCATATCACAACTTCATGTTGACCGAATACTATGGTTGCGAAGCGGTTGATTACGAGACCACGCTAAAAGATGCGTTGGCTATCGCCGACTATCTGAAGAGCATGTGTACCGATGTTACTGAGCTGCTGGATCAGGCTCGTAAGAATGGCGACAACATTTTGTTCGAAGGCGCTCAGGGCACGTTACTGGATATCGACCACGGTACTTATCCATTCGTAACCTCTTCAAACACGACTGCCGGTGGTGTAGCAACAGGTTCAGGTTTCGGTCCACGTCATCTGGATTATGTCTGCGGTATCATCAAGGCATACACCACACGTGTGGGTGCGGGTCCTTTCCCAACTGAACTGCGTGACGAGATCGGTGATCACTTAGGTACTAAGGGTCAAGAGTTTGGTGCGACCACAGGTCGTAAGCGTCGTCCAGGTTGGTTAGATATCGTTGCCATGAAGCGCGCGGTTCAGATCAACAGCATCAGCGGTTTCTGCTTGACTAAGCTCGACGTACTCGACGGCTTGAAAGAAGTGAAGCTATGTGTGGGTTATCAGTACCCAGATGGCAGCATCTCTACCGTAACTCCGCTGGCAGCCGAAGGCTACGAGCAGGTAACACCTGTGCTCGAGACTATGCCTGGTTGGAGCGAAAGCACCTTCGGTGCGACCTCTATCGATCAACTGCCACAGGCAGCGCTCGACTATATCAAGCGAATCGAAGAGCTACTGGAAACGCCAGTCGACATTATCTCAACGGGTCCCGACAGAAACGAGACCATGATTCTAGTGAATCCGTTCAGTTAATCATAAGGGCCGCGTTAAGCGGCCTTTTTATTTTTAGGGTCTAGCCTAGAGTAGCGAAAGCGAGCCTGGTTAGCATAAGCTCAGCCAAATAGGCTAGATTAGCGATAAGCGTGTAATCGCTTTTTAAGCTAACGCCGCAGCGGCCGATAAGATAAGGTATACTGCCTAAGTCTGTCATAGAGATAAGGCGTGAGATCAATCTAGAGACCTTAACTAACGTAACAGTTAATGTAAGAGTTAAGGTAGGAGTTAAGGCAAGAGTGATGACGAGATTAGTATGCGTTATTTTGCTGGCCTGTCTATCGACGCTGGCCCAAACCCAAGTACAAGCCGAGGCACAAGCCGTTAAGGCTAGCGATAACAAGTCTGCCGATAAGAAGGCGGAGCTCAAGGCGGTCAACATCTACAGCCAAGAGCAGCTTGTCGAGATGATCCGCGACAAGTCTTACCTGACCCGCGTGAAGGGAGACGACTGTCAGCTGGTGCAAGATATCGAGGCCCGCGCCGAGGTATTGAAGCAGCCGCTGTACCAATATTTATGGGCGGAGATGCTGAACTATGGCATCTGCGTCAAGGCCAATCCGCCACGGGGGATCTCCATGCTACGCGACGCCGCAGAGCAGGGGAGCGCCGAGGCCATGGTCAGGATCGCCGAATATTACCATGATGGTAAGTTCGTGATCCAAGATAAGGAGCGTGCGGTGCAATATACACTGCCCGCTGCCGCCAGTGGCGATCTGCCTGCGCGCATGATGCTGGTCAGATTGTTTGGCGAAGGCTATGGTAGCCCCAGAGACTATGAGATGGGTTACCACTGGCTATACAACGATGTATTTAGTGATGAGGCGACCAAACAGGAAGCCCTGAAATTATTGATGGTGCTGGAAGCAAAGATGCCCGCAAGTGCAGTTGAGAGGGCTAAGCAGGCGCACCTGAGATCCCGGTAAACGCCCTAAGCCCCTTAGCAACAGCAGGAGAGCCTGGGCAAAATTTATGGATAATGAATGATCAAAGATCCGCATTTAAAGCGTGAACAAGAGAAGTACGACAACCCCATTCCTAGTCGTGAGTATATTTTAGATTACTTACGCTCACAGCAATCACCCCTCAATCGCGAGAAAATCGCCCAGGCGCTGAACATAAGCGACGAAGAGCAGCTCGAAGCCTTGCGCCGACGCCTCAGAGCCATGGAGCGAGACGGCGAGCTGGTCTTTACCCGTGGTCAGGCCTATGGTCTGCCCGAGCGTATGGATCTGCTCAGCGGCACCGTTCTGGGGCACAAGGATGGCTTCGGCTTCCTCAAGCTCGATGAGGGCGGCGACGACCTCTTCATCAACAACCGTGACATGCTGATGTATTTTCACGGCGACAAGGTATTGGCGCAGAAGGCAGGCGTCGATCGCAAGGGGCGCCGCGAGGCCCGCATCGTCCGTCTGACCCATGAGCGCACCGCGCCTCTGGTGGGGCGTTTCCATCTGGATTCCGGCATGGCCTTTGTCATCACCGACGACAAGCGCATCACCCAGGAGATCCTGATCCCCGACGACGATCGCAATGGCGCTCGTCAGGGCGATGTGGTGGTGATCGAGCTGACACGCCGCCCAGGCCGCTACATGAAGGCGGCGGGTAAGGTCACCGAGGTACTGGGTAAAGAGATGGCGCCTGGCATGGAGATAGAGATTGCCCTGCGCAACTATGATCTGCCCCATACCTGGTCGAGCCTGATCGAGAAGAAGCTGCGTAAGATCCCCGATGAGGTGACCGAAGAGGATAAGCTGGGCAGAGTCGATCTGCGCAAGCTACCTTTGGTTACCATAGACGGTGAAGATGCGCGCGACTTCGACGATGCCGTGTACGCCGAGACCAAGAAGAGCGGCGGCTGGCGCCTGTGGGTCGCCATCGCCGACGTGAGTCATTATGTGCGCACCGAGTCGGCGCTGGACAAAGAGGCCCGCGCCCGCGGTAACTCCGTCTACTTCCCGTCTCAGGTTATCCCCATGTTGCCGGAGAAGCTGTCTAACGGCCTCTGCTCCCTCAACCCTGGGGTCGACCGCCTCTGTATGGTGGCCGAGATGACCATCTCGGCGGCGGGCAAGCTGTCGGGTTACAAGTTTTACCCGGCGGTGATGCACTCCCACGCGCGCCTCACCTATACCCAGGTGGCGGAGATGCTCGAGGGCGGCGAGGTGAGCGATGAGCTCAAGCCACTCTTCCCGCATTTGCAGACCCTGCAGTCGCTCTACCTGACCTTGGACGATACCCGTGCCCAGCGCGGTGCCATCGCCTTTGAGACCACGGAAACCCAGTTTATCTTCAACGCCGATCGTAAGATCGAGCGCATCGAGCCGCGCACCCGTAACCAGGCCCATAAGATCATCGAAGAGTGCATGATCCTGGCCAACGTGGCGGCGGCCAAGTTTGTGAAGAAGCATAAGGGCGAGGTGCTCTACCGGGTGCATGAGGCGCCGTCTGAGCAGAAGCTGACCAACTTCAAGGACTTCCTCAAGGAGCGCGGCCTGTCGATGGGCGGTGGCCTAGAGCCTGAGCCGGCCGACTATCAGGCCTTGATGGAACAGGTGGTCGACAGACCCGATGCCGAGCTGATCCAGGTGATGTTGCTGCGCTCCATGCGTCAGGCAACCTACACCCCGGATAACGAGGGCCACTTCGGCCTGGCACTGGAGGAGTACTCTCACTTTACCTCGCCGATTCGCCGCTACCCGGACCTCATCCTCCATAGGGTGATCCGTTACCTGTTGGCGAAGGAACGTGGTGAGGCCAGCGACAAGTGGACGCCAGATGGCGGCTATCACTACCAGATCGAAGAGCTGGATCTGCTGGGCGAGGAGTGTTCCAACACAGAGCGGCGCGCCGACGAGGCGACCCGCGATGTCAGCGACTGGCTAAAGTGTGAGTTTATGCGTGACCATGTGGGCGATACTTTCGAGGCGGTGATCGCCTCTGTGACTCACTTTGGCATGTTTGTCCGTCTGAGCGATCTTTTCATCGATGGTCTGGTGCATATCTCCACCCTGGGTGGCGACTATTATCACTATGATAATATGCGTCAGCGCCTGGTGGGCGAGGCCTCGGGCCAGGTGTATCAGATAGGCGACCCAGTTACCGTCAAGGTGGCCGCGGTCAACCTGGACGATCGCCAGATCGATCTCATGATGGTGGGCGACGATGGTAAGACGTCGCGCCCCCGCCGCGCCAAGAAGCCACTGACCGCCCGCGAGCGGGTCAACCTCGAGGGTGCCAAGATGGCGCGCAAGGGTAAAGAAGATGACAAGCCGAGCGGTAAGCGCCGCTCCGCCAGACGCAGCGATGCTAAACCTGGGACAAGTAAGCCCGGAGCAGGTAAGTCGGGAGCCGGTAAGGCGGGCGCGAGCAAGTCGAAGGCCGGGGCGAAGAAGTCATCGGCCAAGCCAGGCGCCAAGAAACGTAAGAGCGTGAAGAAGCGCAGCAGTAAGAAATAAGAGACTCAAATTAGATGAAGAAACAAGATTTCACCTTCGGCATCCACGCCGTTGAGGCCTTGCTAAAAAACAGCCCTGAGCGGGTGATCGAGATGTGGGTGTTGCAGGGGCGCGACGATCAGCGTCTGATGCCGCTGATCGCTATGGCCGCCGAATATGGCGTCTCGGTACAGCAGGCCTCACGCAAGGCGCTGGACGACAAGGCCGGTAGCAGTCAGCACCAAGGCGTGCTGGTACGCGCTAAGCCTGCCAAGCAACTCAATGATAACGATCTGCTGGCGCTACTGGATAAGACAGAGACGCCGTTTCTGTTGATCCTCGATGGCGTAACCGACCCTCACAACCTGGGCGCCTGTCTGCGTAACGCCGACGCCGCCGGGGTACATGGGGTTATCGTGCCGCGCGACAATTCGGTTGGCCTCACGCCAACCGTTAGCAAGGTTGCCTGTGGCGCCGCCGAAGTGGTGCCCCTGTTTCAGGTGACTAACCTGGCGCGTACCATGAAGGCCCTGCAAGAGAAGGGCGTGTGGATCGTTGGCGCCGCCGGCGAAGCTGAGCACGACCTCTACAAGGCCGACCTGAAAGGCCCTATCGCCATCGCCATGGGCGCCGAAGACAAGGGCCTGCGTCGCCTGACTCGCGAGAGCTGCGACTCGCTGGCCTCTATCCCGATGGCGGGGAGCGTCTCTAGCCTCAACGTCTCTGTGGCCACAGGGATCTGTTTGTTCGAGGCGGTTCGCCAAAGGTTGGGGTGATCGGGAATTCGATCGTTGAATTTTGAGTTGCTGACTCAAGGTTGATGAATGCCGATGAGGGAGACTTCATCGGCATTTTTGTATCCGATGCGGAATCAGATAGTTTTCCTTTGTGTGTAACGTCTGGCTGTATGTTTGCTTATTGAAAGTATTAAAGTTCATACCTTCGCTGTTACCAATCGCCTGCCCGGCGAGGGATGTGCAAGCACTCTTTTGGCACGCTGTGAATATATCCCTATACGCTTCACGGCGGCGTCCATGCCGCCGAGAGCCAAAAGCGTGCTTACACCCGTATCTAATCGTCTCTTCGATTTGACCGAATGGGTGCGCTCTAGGAGTTAATTAGCTAGCTTATTTATGCCCCATTGCGTGTTGGCCTTGGAATGAAGATTTGGCATTTCTATAGTTTGCTTGGTTTTCATTTGGCGACATGATCATTAATTAAATGGGTTGAAGGTCTTACCTTTATCGCCTGCCCGGCGGGGGGATGTGCAGATACGTCTGTGACTCGCTGTGCGCCATCCCTGGCCGCTCTACGGTTTCATCCCTGAAACCGAAGGTCACAGCCGTATCTGCACGCTGTATCCAACGTCTCTTCGATTTGGCTTCATTTGATGTGAGTAGGAGGACTAAATGAGTGTTCGGCAGTTTGCCAATCTCTACTCGCTAGACTGCGCATCTATACAGGTATAATGGGGTTTTGCAAAAAAGCGCCCCTTTCGCTTCCTACTATGTATCTTGCGATTCTCGCTTTGTTTTTTTAAAATTCGTAACTAATTGATTAAATTTAGTAAAAAACTGAGCATCAGCCATTTAATAGGGAGTGGTGGAGGTCTCGCCCTTTCTCTCAAATAAGCCAAGTCTCGCTTTGTTTTCCGCAGCTTATTTTCTCCTTGTTATGTAATGCTGTTATTGATATAAATTTCAGATGTTTAAAAAAATTGCCGCGATGTACATTAGTAGGAAGTGATTTACATGGGCGGCATTCTCGCTAATAAGCGTTAGCTGAACAAGGAGAGTCTAGTGTTAAAAAAATGGATGTGGAAATTATTCACTTTGGTTTTTATTGGCTTTTTACTCGTTAATTCAGAACTAGTTGGACTTGCAATGTTTATTGATGCAATAGGTCTTGATCTGTTTTTAATGCTTTTAGAAGTCCAATTAATTGCTGTATTTGGTTTTTACTTTAATTCTTGGTTTAAACCAATTTTGCTGCCTATCTATAAAAAAACTCAAAAGCTAGATCCTTACTTTTTCATTCCTAAATTACAACATGTAAAACAAGTGCCTGCATTGTTTTGTCATGCTATACCTGGTTTTATGTTATTAATTGTTGGTGGTTTAGTAATTAACCAAGATTCGGGTTTGGTATAAATATTCAGCTAACAAGCGCATTAAGTGATGGGACTGCTAACGCTTGGCTCGGTTCCGCTTCGCTGCACAAGTATAGCCAAGCACTATCAGCCCCTTATGCGGGCGTTTGGCTCAGACACATTGAGGATTGAATGGACAAATTTTATAAACGGTATTTCCTTGCTTTTATCCTGTTATTCTCTGCGAACTCAGTTGCAGATGTCGAGGCTGATATAGAAAGTGTCATGGCAACTTATATTGATGCAGTTCGCGACTACGACACTCTGCAAATGGCTTCTCTAATGCATCCACTCGCATTAGAAAGATTTAGAGCATCATTTGATAGTGCTCTTCAGGGAGCAAAAGCTGAACAAGCCAAGAAAGAATTGATGCCATTGCTATCACTCAAGGACTTTTCTGACTATTTGGCTTTAACAAATAAGGAAGCATTTAAAAGACTAAATGACGGAGTCGCCGCTCAAGCTCCAGAGTTGATCGCAATGATGAAAGATGCGGACTTTGAAATTATTTCTACGACTTTAAAAGGCGAAACCGCATACGTCATTTACAAATTAGGTTTAAATATCAATGGTCAATACCTTTCTCAAGAGGTGGTTCAAAAGCTTAAAAAATATGAACACAAATGGCTTTTGCTTTTACCAGCTACAGCGGAAGCAGCAATTGTAAATATCGAAAAAAGATTCAAATGAGCCTAACAAGCGCATAAACATTCGCTGCGCTCGCTAAGGAGCAAAACACGTAGGATCCCTCGCTTCGCTCGTTATTATTGCCTACGTATTTTTGCCCGTAATGCGGAAGTTACTGATCAAATACTCTTACGCGTTTCTGTCCAATAATAACTTAGCTTTTGATTGTTAGGGTCATGACAATAACGTCAAATCGAAGAGGCGTTGGATAACTAGTGCAGATACGCCGGTGAGCTTCCGAAACAGGGCCGCTCTTTGACATCCATGTCACCGCGGCATTTGTGAATCCATTCACTTCAGATGTTTCGGCAGAGCCTAAAGGGATATATTCAAACAACGTACGTGTTTGAAGGCCAGTTCGGCATCCATGCCTCTCGTTCGTGAGCACGAAGCTACGCTTCACTCACCGTCTCACAGGCGTATCTGCACATGAGCCCACCGCAGGTGATAAGTATACCAAGAAGCCATGGTTCAAAGCCCCCTCTCGAATAGCGAAGTTTGTTTGACCTTAAGAATTGAAAACCGACGGATATCAGTAACGTCAAATCGAAGAGATGAATAACTCTGTGTAGGTGCGGCTGAGGCCTTCGATTTCAGGGATGAAATCGTAGAGCGCCCAGGGACGGGTTTACAGCGAGCCTCAGCAGTACCTGCACATGAGCCCACCGCAGGTGATAAGTACACCAAGAAGCCATGGTTCAAAGCACCCTTTCAAATTTCAATTCGGCTAAAAGCAAAGACCATTGAAGCGGCGCTTCACCTAATATAGGCAGCATTGAAACCTTGCGCCCATCAAGGTTCGCAAACCTTACTTAAAGGTGTACAGCAGATTAAAGGTAGTGACTGTATCTGTTTGCTTCGACCCTTCTGGTACCACTTCCGTGTACTTGATGTTCATGCCGATTTTAAACGCCCAGTCCTGGAATAGTGTGTTCTTGTAACTCATATCCAGGGTGACGGTATTGTTGGCCTCGCCGGTCTCGGCGGTGAGGTCGGCGTTGAAGCTGGTGTATTCGTGGATTTTCTGCTCGAACTTGGCGGCGGTACGCAGAATGATCTCGCGGTCGGCCTCGGGGTCGGGCACTGACTCACTCACCTGGGGCAGGTTGTATCGATAACCTGGACCGACTTCGAGACTCAGCTTAGTGCTGTCGCCGCTGATGGCGTCGAAACCATAACCGGTCGACACTGTGGAGATGCGGGTATAACTACCAAATCTGTCTTCGGTGAAATCACCGCGGGCGAAGATATAGCCTGAGTAGATCTTGTAGCTCGATTGGAGCTGGACATCGTACTTCTCCGAGGTGGTTTTTTCCGAGTCGGAGGCGAAGTAGGCCTTGAAGACCCCTTCCTGACGAAACTTGTCTGTGTCGTAGACGAGTTTGGTGCGGCCGTTGAAGCTGCTGGATTCTGTGTTACCCGTGTTGATCTGCAGGCCGGCCTCTATCTCGGCAGAGAAGTCGCTGGGGGGTTCCTGATAGTCCGGGGGCACCAATGCCCAGGCGCTGTGGCTGAGGCCGAGTGTGATAAATAAACTTGTTGCTCTTAACATTATTTTTATTTTTTGCACGCGTCTAGAACACAAAAATGACAGCGGACTATCATACCGTTTCACCGGGCGATGGGCAAAGTGAATCACGAAAGATATTGCTTGAGTTTTGAGGTGTGACCATGTACTATTCCGCGGCTTAATTCAGTCACTTTATTTAGTTCCTTGCCTCCATTTGGTCTGACTGAGCCAACAACGAGGCTAGATAACCGTAAGGAGCAAAAAATGCGTCATTATGAAATCGTATTTTTAGTTCACCCTGATCAGAGTGAACAAGTGCCAGGTATGATCGAACGTTACACGGGTATCCTTACCCAAGCTGGCGGTCAAATCCACCGTTTAGAAGACTGGGGCCGTCGTCAACTGGCTTACCCAATCATCGAACTGCATAAAGCTCACTATGTTCTGATGAACGTAGAAGCGACTGCAGAATCGGTTGAAGAGCTAGAAACAGCTTTCCGTTTCAACGACGCTGTTCTTCGTAGCATGGTTATGCGTACCAAGGGTGCCATCACCGAAGCTTCTCCAATGGCTAAAGCGAAAGACGAGCGTGAAGCACGTCGTTCTAGCGAAGAGCGTTCAGCTGTAGAAGCTGAAGTATCTGAAGAAGCCGCTGAAAACGCAGCAGAGTAAGTTTATTTGTGGCCACCAATCACTTGGTGTTATCTGGAACCATAACTCGGTCCAGAAGCTTTAGTAGCCCGGCAGGCATCCCACATTGTGTGGTCATGCTGGAACACAAATCGCAGGTTTATGAAGCAGAGATGCTGAGAAACGTATACTGCCAGATGCAAGTGATATTAAGTGGCGAACGCTTTAACAGCATCACAGACAAACTGAAAACCGGTGTGGATATTGAGGTCAAAGGTTTCATCGCCCTCCAGAGAGGACGCAATGGTCAAAACCGCCTGGTATTACACGCTGAAAATGTCGAATTGAAAACTTAGGAGACTGTCAAAATGGCACGTTATTTCCGTCGTCGCAAGTTCTGCCGTTTCACTGCAGAAGGCGTTACTGAGATCGATTACAAAGATATCGCTACTCTAAAGAACTACATCACTGAAAGTGGTAAAATTGTTCCTAGCCGTATCACTGGTACAAACGCTAAATACCAACGTCAACTGGCTCGCGCTATCAAGCGTGCTCGTTATCTTTCTCTACTGCCTTACACTGATCTACATCAGTAATAGCGCATCAATTTAGAGGAATTAATAATGAACGTTATTCTACTTGATAAAATCGCTAACCTAGGCAACCTGGGTGACCAAGTGTCAGTTAAAGCTGGTTATGCTCGTAACTTCCTTTTACCTCAAGGTAAAGCGGTAGTTGCTAACGCTGCTAACACTGAAGTATTCGAAGCACGTCGTGCTGAACTAGAAGCTAAGCTAGCTGCTGAACTAGCAACTGCTACTGAGCGCGCTGAGAAGCTGGCTGCTCTTGAAGCTGTTGTTATCGCTTCTAAAGCGGGCGACGAAGGCAAGCTGTTCGGTTCAATCGGTAACCGTGACATCGCTGATGCAGTAACTGCTGCTGGCGTTGAACTGGCTAAGAGCGAAGTTCGTCTTCCACTAGGTGCTATCCGCGCTACTGGTGAATTCGAAATCGACGTTCAGCTTCACGCTGAAGTTAAGGCTGTTGTTAAGCTTTCTGTTGTTGCAGAAGACTAATACACAGTTTTAAACGATTAAAAGAAACACCGCGCTAATCTGATTAGTGCGGTGTTTTTTTATGCCTGAAATAACCGCTAGCTGCTCTCGCCGCTATTCGGCTTGGTATGATCCTGTGCTATCTGAGTGGCCATCAGCGTTAGCCGATAGTGAGGGTTGCCTGCTACCAGGCTAGTCACGGGGTCATTCGGGCTTAGATAGAGTTCTTGCGTGCCGATATGGCGAGGTTCATCCGCTGCGCATAGGTAGATGTCACTCACCACCTTAAGCAGGCCCGTCGGGGTGAAGCTTGCGCAAAGCCGGATATTCACTGTTTGATTGCCAAGTTCACTCACGCCTGGCTTGAGGGCGAGGCAGTGGGCAATAAGCGGTCGGTCGTCGCCTGTGAGGGTGACGTTGAGGCGGCACTTAGGTGTGCTGCGCTGGCGCTGCAGGGCTTGTATTCTTCGTTGTTGGGCCGCGAGATAAAATCCGCCTAATGGGCTGCTCATCCTATGCCTCATCTTGATGTCCATCTTATTAACCTATGCCACTGCCGAGTTAGCGACAAGTAAAAAAATACCCGGCGAGGCCGGGTATTTGTCGATTGGGTAAACGCTCTGACGTAGGAGTAGTTTCTGACTAGTTTCTGACTAGTTCCAGCTCGCCCATCAGGTTGTCGGCGTGATCCACCTCATCCATCATCCACAGAATGTAGCGGAAATCCACATGCACCGCGCGGGTGATGGTCGGGTTGAAGAACCAGTCTTTGGTGATGGCCTCATAGGTAGAGTCGAAGTTTAGCCCCACCAGTTCGCCCTTGCCGTTAAACACAGGAGAGCCCGAGTTACCACCTGTAGTGTCGACACTTGAGAGGAAGTTCACCGGCACAGAGCCGAAGCTTTCCGGCTTATCCAGGCAAGAGAAGAGGCGGCACAGCCAAGAGGCTGGGTCTTGATAGACAGACTCGACCTTGTGGCTGCCGTAACGCTTGGCCTTGATGGCATCCAGTACCTTTTGAGGTGCATCGAACGGCTCGACGCCCGTGTGCTTGGCGACTATGCCTTCCAGACGGGTGAATGGCTGCTTGTAGAGGGCATCTTTCGACTGGTAACCATCCACCATGCCGTAGGTGATACGCAGGGTGCCGTTGGCATCTGGGTATACCGGCCAGTTGTTGGCCTTGTAGTAGGCGATCACGGCTTCCATGTAGCCAGGACGTGCCTTAGACAGCTTTCCGGCCAGGGTCTTCTTGGCTTTTTCCTGGGCTAGGTTGGTGTCGTACAGGGCCACGGCGATGCGGATGAAAGGATCGGCGCTGGTTTCAAACGCCTTCACATCGGCGTCCATCCAGGCCAGACGCTCATCCTGGTTGGTGAGGCCGGTCAGCGAGTAGAGGCCATCCAGCTTGTCACTCAGGCTCACCTCTGCATCGTCCGATTTCAGCATGGCGTCTAGCTCAGGCACGCGGTTGTCCTGGGCCAGATAGGCGTCGAGATCTTGCATCCATAGGGTCTTGTCGACGCTGATGGCGAAGCTTGAGTCGATACGCTTGAGGCGCGCCTTGAACATCTTCATGTCGCGCTCCTGGTAGCCCTCTTCACGCTCGGCATCTGGCTTGGTCTTCTCTTTGGCCAGACGGTAGAGGCGGTTGGCTGCAGAGAGCAGGTCGCTCGATTGGGCGTTCTCGAAGAAGTAGCGCGTCTGCTGCGCCTGGCGCTGCTCCACTAGCAGAGTCTCCAGCTGGTCAAACTTGGCCTGATAGCTCTGGTATTGGCTGTCAGTGCTTAGCCACTTGCGGAAGTCATCCTCACGACCCTGCTTGATGCCGGCGATATCGGTGGCCTTGAAGCCGTCGAGCAGACCGTTATATTTCTTCATGCGGTTGGCCATAGAGGCCAGCGTGCCTGCGTACTTGATCTTAACGCCTGCGTCCTGTGCACCCATGGCTTCTATGGTGTCGATGCGCTGCTGATAACGCTTGGCCAGGGTAGGGTAGAGCCAGTCGCTGGCGAACTTCAGCTCGCTGGTGAGGCGGTAGCGGCTGGTCGAGCCCGGGTAACCGGCCACGAACACACCGTCGCCAGCCTTGACGCCATCGGCGTTGATCTTCAGGTAGCTCTTAGGCTTGAAGGGCACGTTGTCAGGCGAGTAGGCCGCTGGCTTGCCATCCTTGCCCACATAGGCGCGCAGGAAGGTGAAGTCGCCCGAGTGGCGTGGGTATTCGTAGTTGTCGATATCGCCGCCGAAGGAGCCGACGCTCTTAGGTGGCGCGTACACCAAGCGCACGTCGCGAATGATCAGCTGCTTGATCAGGTAGTATTCCAGACCGTTATGGAAGCTGCGCACCGAGCAGCGATAGTTGTCGTCGCTCTCACACTCTTTGATCAGTGCCTTACGGTTGGCCTGGATCTCTTCATAGCGTTTCAACGGGTCGTCGCTGAGCTCTTTGGTGACCTGTTCACTCACGTTGGTGACCGCCTCTGTGATGTAGAGACGTTCGTTAGGGCCGGCAGAAGGTTCGTCCGCTTGTTTGCGCGCCAGGAAGCCATCGGCGATGTAGTTGTGCTCTTTCTTGCTGTTGTATTGAATTGCGCGGTAGGCACAGTGGTGATTCGTTACAACTAACCCTTGGGGGGACACGAAACTGGCGGTACAATACCCTAGTCCGACAACTGCATTCATCGGATATTGGGTCAGATCGGCGAGTTGTTTTGCTGGAATTTGGATACCGCGTTCGCTCAGCTTGTCGGCGATCGAAGGCATTTGATACGGTTGCCATTGCCCTTCATCGGCAATCACTACGCCAGATGACAGCATTAAGGCTGCAACCAATGCTTTGCGCATGTTTATTCCTTAATTATTATGTGTAAGTTTGTAGGACGAACAGGTAAGAGGCCTGTTTCTGCTTGACCCGGGTTTTATATCATATTTTGCCTAATCGTTGGAAATTTGGAGAGTTAATGTCACAGCAAGGTGGATTTCAGGCTAAGAAAAAGCCTAGAGATATACAGATCGATGCATTGAAGATGCCGCCCCATTCGATTGAGGCCGAGCAGTCTGTGCTCGGTGGCTTGATGTTGGATTCAGATGCCTGGGATAAGGTGGCCGAGGCCGTGGTGAAGGATGACTTCTACTCCCGCTCCCACAAGATGATCTTTACCGCCATGGAGGCCCTGGTGGCCGCGGGTCAGCCGATCGATCTGATCACCGTCTCCGAACAGCTTGAGCTGGAAGACAACTTAGAAGATGCCGGTGGTTTCGCCTATTTGGGCGAGATCGCCAAGAACACCCCGAGCGCGGGCAACATTCTCTCCTACGCCGCCATCGTGCGCGAGCGCGCCGTGGTGCGTGAGATGATCAAGGTAGCCAACGAGATCGCCGATGCCGGCTTTAACCCCGAGGGGCGTAACTCCAGCGAACTGCTGGATCTGGCCGAGAGCAAGGTATTTAAGATCGCCGAGCAGCGCGCTAACGCCAACGAGGGCCCCGAGGGGATCAAGACCATCCTCGAGAAGACGGTGGATAAGATCGAGGAGCTGTACAATAACCCTCACAACGGTGTGACCGGGGTGTCCAGCGGCTTCAACGATCTCGACCGCATGACCGCGGGTTTCCAGTCGGGCGACTTGATTATCGTCGCGGCGCGTCCCTCTATGGGTAAGACCACCTTCGCCATGAACCTGTGTGAACAGGCGGCGCTGCACGAAGACAAGCCAGTGCTCATCTTCAGCTTGGAGATGCCCTCGGAGCAGATCATGATGCGTATGCTGGCTTCTCTGGGCCGGGTGGATCAGACCAAGATACGTACGGGTCAGCTCGACGATGACGATTGGGCGCGTGTCTCCTCCACCATGGGGATCATGCTGGAGCAGGGCAAGATGTATATCGACGATGGCTCGGGCCTGACACCGACCGAGGTGCGCAGCCGCGCCAGACGTATCGCCCGCGAATATGGCGGTCTGTCGATGATCATGATCGATTACCTTCAGCTGATGCAGGTACCCGCTCTGTCCGATAACCGTACCCTGGAGATCGCCGAGATCTCCCGCTCGCTCAAGGCGCTGGCGAAAGAACTCGAGATCCCGGTGATCGCCCTGTCGCAGCTCAACCGCTCTCTGGAGCAACGCGCCGACAAGCGCCCGGTAAACTCCGACTTGCGTGAATCTGGCTCTATTGAGCAGGATGCGGATTTGATCATGTTTATTTATCGTGATGAGGTGTATAACGACGACTCCGAAGATAAGGGCACCGCGGAGATCATCATAGGTAAGCAGCGTAACGGCCCCATCGGCCGGGTACGTTTGACCTTCCAGGGCCAGTTCTCCCGTTTCGATAACTACGCCGGTCCGCAGTTCGAAGAAGATTAATCCGACTAAGCTCATAGGGTGAGATTAAACTTGGTTTAATTAGCCCTATGGGTCGCTATTTTGCGTTACCCTCATCGAGTCTCGACGCCATTAACATTAAGGTTATTGTTTGAAACCCTTTCCCCGAGCAGAGATCAGCGGCGATGCGCTGAAAGCTAACCTAAAGCGATTACGCCAGCTGGCACCCCAGAGTAAGGTGATGGCCGTGGTGAAGGCCAACGGCTATGGTCACGGCCTGTTGAATGTGGCCCATTGTCTGGCCAGCGCCGACGGTTTCGGCCTGGCGCGCCTCGAAGAGGCACTGGAGCTCAGGGCCGGTGGTGTGAGCGCCAAGCTGCTTCTGCTGGAAGGCTTCTTTCGCCCAAGCGACGTGGCGACCCTAGTCGAGCATGATATCGATACCGTGGTGCACCACGAATCCCAGCTCGAGATGCTGGAGGCCGCCAGCCTAGCCAAGCCGGTGACAGTGTGGATGAAGATAGATACCGGCATGCATCGTCTGGGCTTTAACCTGGATCAGTTTGAGGCTATCTATCAGCGTCTGCAGGCCTGTGCCAACGTGGCCAAGCCCATTAATCTGATGACACATTTTGCCTGCGCCGACGAGCCGGATAATCCGGCGACCGCCGAGCAGGCGCGCCGCTTCGAGCAGATGACGGCGAACTTGCCGGGTGATCGCACCCTGGCCAACTCGGCCGCGACCCTCTACTGGCAGGCGACTCAGGCCGACTGGATCCGTCCGGGGATCGCGCTTTATGGCGTTTCGCCTGTGGTTGGCGATCTCGGTCGCAATCATGGCCTGGAGCCCGCCATGGAGCTGGTGTCTCAGCTGATTGCGGTACGGGATCATAAGGCCGGCGATCCCGTCGGCTATGGCAGCTACTGGCGCGCCAAGCAAGATACCAAGCTAGGTGTGGTGGCCATAGGTTATGGCGACGGTTATCCCCGCAACGCCCCAGAAGGCACCCCTGTCTGGGTCAATGGCCGCCTGGTACCCGTGGTGGGACGTGTCTCCATGGATATGCTGACGGTGGATCTCGGCCTGGATGCCACAGACAAGGTGGGCGATACCGCCGTGCTCTGGGGCAAGGCGCTGCCGGTCGAAGAGGTGGCCGAGCATATCGGCACTATCGCCTATGAGCTGGTGACTAAGCTGACTCCCCGCGTCGCCGTCTGCCTCGAATGATCAGATGACTAATTTGTTGATGGCGAAAATATCTCTCACGCGGCTAGCTTCTCGGGCTAGCCGTCTGTTTTTTACAGGCTTGCTCGCCTTAGCCACCCAGCAGGCACTGGCCAGCGATGACCTGGCACCTCAGGTTCAGGTAAGCAGCGATGATGGCACCGAGGCCGAGTATGTGGCCGTGCCCTTCATCTTCGCCACCGAGAGCCTGAGTACCTCTGTAGGCGCCGCCGCTGTGGTCAAGCATGCGGGGCAGCGTCAGGCCTCCCTGTTTGCCTTGGGGCTGGGCACGGCCAACGACTCCTGGGTCACCTATCTTGGCGCCAACGACTATCAGCTGCCGGGTGTCGATAGCTGGTTGTTTTCCGGTGAGTATTACCGCGCCCGCTACACAGAAGGGATCTTCTACATTCCCGGGCAAGAGGTGGGACGCGCCGCCGATGCCCCCGAGCGAGTGGTGACTCAGGGGGATGAATCCTTTGCCAGGCTGCACCTTAAATATGTGCTGCCCTGGGGGCGAGGCGCCAAGGGAGCGGCCGCTAGTTTGCGCAGCGCACCCTTAGGCAGCCAGGAATGGAACCCACTCACCTCTGGGGTGAGCAGCATAGAGCTGACCCCTTTTTATACCGAGCAACGCCTGGAGGGATATGAGTCGCTGCCTCAATCGGCCCGCGGCCTGGAGCTAGAGCTTGCCTGGGACAACCGCGACGATCGTGAGAACAGCAAGCAGGGCGGGCGCACCAGCCTGACCCTGACCCGCGACTGGGGCAGTAGCCAGCGTCAGAGCTGGACCACCTGGGAGTTTGAGCAGAGCCTCTACCTGTCCCTTGGGCAATCTGGCTGGTTCGACAGTCGGGTATTGGCCTTTAACTTTTATCTCGCCGACACCCCTACCTGGAACGACTATGACCCGAACAGTCACACCAACGGGCGTCCGCCTGGATTTGCCGGGGTGGGCCTGGGGGGCTTTAAGCGCCTGCGTGGTTACAGCGGCGATCAGTTCACCGGCCGCAGCGCCTTGTTATATGCGGCCGAATATCGGCTAGAGCCCAAGTGGCAGCCATTGCAGAGCCTGCCGGTGTTTCGCTGGTTCGATATTCCCTGGTGGCAATGGACGGCATTTGTCGAGGCGGGCAAGGTGAGCGATGAGTTTGCCTTAGATAGCCTGCACAGCCAGATGAAAACCAGCTTCGGCGCCGGTATTCGTTTTGAGGTGGAAGGTGTGGTGGTGCGTACCGATCTCGCCATCGGCGAGGAGGAAAGCCAGTTCTGGGTCATGGTGAACCAGCCTTTCTAATCATTACTTGAGTAATGCTGCGCTGGTTAGCCTTCGAAGCAGATCTCTATGTAGGCGGTGCCGTAGATGCTGCTGAAGGGCATGATGATCTTCTGCCCGTCCGACTTGTGGGCTATGGTGTGGTTCTTACCCGACACCACTATTGGGGTCGCCATATCGAACTCGTAGCCCTTATCGCTCAGCAGATTCTTGGCGCCGCCGGTCACCATGTTGGTCAGCTCGCCCACCAGATCCGTCACCTCTTCGTCTATGCTCTCCGGCTTCTCCCCTAGCATCTTGTTCATGATCTCCAAGATCAAGGTTTCTTCGAAGGTGATCGACAGCGAGCCCTTGGTCTGAGGGCCGACCATGCCGATCAGGCCAGATACATCGCCCTTGGCCAGGTTATCTTTTTTAAGGTTAGGTTTGCCGGGTTTGAGCTCCATGTTGGCCATGGTCTTGAGCACATTGAGCAGGGAATCGAGAAAAGGATTGATAAAGTCTACATTCATCGCAGGTGCAGCCCCTTCTGGTGATAACAGATTGCAGCATATCGGACTTTAAGCTTAGGTGATAAATGGGCGTAAAGCCTGCTGGCACTTTAACACCATAACATAAAGCTCTGACGGGGCGACAAATCTTTTATATCTAACTTACTAATGGTAAAGATATTTGTGAGCTGCTGTTTGTTTTTGTCGCCCAAGGCGTATAAGGATGACGGCTAAGGCTTGCCCAATTCACCCATTTCGCGCTAGCCTCGACAGCATTAACGCCCGCTAATGTTAGGAGCCGCCATGTCAATGCTTCCCACACACTATACCCATGTGCAATTTAACGCCCCTGGTGGGCCCGAGGTGCTGGAGTTGGCGCAGAGTCCCTTGCCCGAATTCGCGCCGGATCAGCTGCTGATCAAGGTGGAATACGCCGGGGTGAATGGCCCGGATATCGCCCAGCGCCGCGGCCTCTATCCACCGCCGCCCGGTGCCAGCGAGATCTTGGGGTTGGAGGTATCGGGGACAGTAGTAGCCGTGGGCGATGCGGTGACCGGCTGGCAGTTGGGGGACAGGGTGTGCGCCCTGGTACCCGGCGGTGGCTATGGCGAGTATGTGACGACCTGGGGCGTGCACTGCCTGCCTATTCCCACAGGAGTGACCATGGCCCAGGCGGCGGCCCTGCCAGAGACCTTCTTCACCGTGTGGGGACACATGTTCATGCGCGGCGGCCTTAAGGCGGGTGAGACTGTGCTTATTCATGGTGGCTCGGGCGGTATCGGCTCGGCGGCGGTCACCTTAGCGAAACAATTCGCTGTTAAGGTGCTGGTCACCTGCGGCTGTCAGGAGAAGATTGACTACTGCCTCGCCCTGGGGGCCGACCACGGCTTTAACTACCACGACGAGGATCTGCTGGCTCAGATAAAGGCGGTGGCGCCTCAAGGGGTAGATCTGGTGCTGGATATGGCCTCGGGTGACCTTATCGATCTTAACCTCAAGGCGCTGGCAATCGAGGGGCGCCTGGTCACCATAGCCCTGCAGCGGGGTAGGCGCGCCGAGGTGGATGTGGCGCTCTTGATGGCCAAGCGTATCTGCTGGACGGGGGCGACCCTGAGGCCGCAATCGGTGGCGGCTAAGCAGGCGATCGCCGATGGCCTGCGTGAGCAGGTGTGGCCTAAGTTTGACACCCAGGAGGGCTGCAGCCTGGTACCTCACCTGTATGCCGAGTTTGCACTGGGTGATGCGGCCAAGGCCCACGCCCTGATGGAGTCGGGGCAACACAGAGGAAAGCTGGTGCTCAAGGTGGCGAATGACTAGTCGTCAACGGGTGTGACAAGCCGCGCGTTCATGGGGGCTGAGCGGTCCGTTAACTTTGGTATAAAGTAGGTTAGAAAAAACTTGAATAACTGATTTGATCGGCTAAATTCGTTACTAGTATCTACCGAGTGAACATTTTGATAGCAATTAAATAAAATAGATCCATTTGGCTATTGATTTCTGGCGGTATTTATTAAAAATGTGTGGGCTATTGTCCAGAGGCGTTTGTGGCGATGGCAGTGACTAAGCTAACTGTTGTCAGCTTTATAATTTTATATTGGTATGTGTTGATTTAAGGGTATTAGCATATATGTATGACACGTCTAAAGAACCTGTTTGGTATGGTGAACTTCGTACGGCTCGAGGTAATACTATCCTCATTCACGACAAAGAGTTTCCCGAAGCCACGGCGGGACGAGTTTATCTTTATAACACGGTAAGAGATGCCGTGATTGAATATGCCGAGGACATCGTTAAGGTGAACCTGCATGACCTTACGGAAGAGGAACTTAAGGCCGCTAAAGCTGAATATGACGCGAACTGGTTAGCTACCCGAGCCGCCTTCATGCAGCAGCATGCCGGTTGGGTTGAGGCGATTCATGCTAAACCTGCACCAGCGCCTAAGAAGGTGAAGGTGGATGCCGAAGAAGGCGCCAGCGATGACGACGATGATGATGTCGAACTCGAAGTCGATAGCCTGGACGACGGCTATGATGATTGGTCTGATGATGACGATCGCAACTAGGCAACCTGCCAGGACTCCTGCTTAGTTCGCCGCCATTCTTAGGTAAGAGGTTCCGGTCCCTCTGGAACCCCTACCTAAATCATTTTACTTCTCTAATCTCTTTTCCCGTTAGCATCTCATTTGATGAGATCGAACTGATAGCGACTCATGTGGTGATACACCTCGCCCGGCATCAGCCAAGGCGTGCCCGCTAGGTGTGCCTGATTGGGCGCGTCGGGCAGTTGCTGTGGCTCGACGCATACCGCCTGATATGAGGCCAGTTTCTGCCCTTGCTTGCCAAGGGTGCCCTCGAGGAAGTTACTGCCGTAGATCTGTACACCTGGCTGATTGGTGTAGAGGGTCATTCGTCTGCCTGAGGCCGGGGCGCTGACAGTGCCGAAGCGGCTCAGGGCCTTGCCGTCATGGTTGGGCGTCAGGTAGCAGTGATCTATGCCCCTTGTCGGCTCGGCTTCCAGCGCCGTTTTGAGGCTCGCGAGGGACTGTCCCTGGCTGAGATCCAGCGGCGTGCCGGCTACCTGAGTCACATCTGTCGGGATCCCCTGCTCATCAGTGGTGAGGTAGTGCTGGCTGTCGCTCTGGATGATATGTCCCAGGCTGCTGCGCTCGCTTGAACCTTCCAGGTTGAAGTAGCTGTGCTGGGTCAGGCTGATGGGGCAGGGTTTATCTGTGCTGGCGAGGATCTCCACATAGAGGTTGTTGCCCACCAGGCGGTAGTCGAGCTGGACATTGGCGTTACCGGGAAAGCCCATGTCGCCATCCGGGCTGAACAGGCTGAGGCGCACGCCATCGCTGAGTTGGCCGATATGCCACTGCTTACGGTTGAAGCCCTCTCGGCCACCGTGCAGGCAGTTGTCCTGATGGTTGTTGTCCAGACTGAATGCTTGACCGTCCCGGCTCAGGCGGGCGCCTGCGATGCGGTTGGCGTAGCGTCCGGCGATGGCGCCCAGGTGGGCGTCTTGGGTCAGATAATCCTGGGCGCTGTCGCAGCCCAGTACGATATTGCCACGCTCGCCCTTGTTATCCGGCGCCCAGAGGGAGCGGATAATGCCGCCGAGGCTGAGCACCTCGATGGCCAGGGTGCCGTTGTCTATGATGATGCGTTCAATCTGGCCACCACGGGGATCGTTCCAGGCATCGAGCGGGCGAAAACGTACCATGATAATCTTTTCCTTAAGCGATTAAAGTTGGGATCCTATTGTATTATCTCGCCCCTGGACGAGGGTATGAATACGTATTCTAAACAGCGATTTACACTCTATGACCCGCGATTAGTAGAGCTCCTCGTCCAACCTTGAGGCGCCTTGGCTCGCCGAGCAGAGGTAGACGCTGGCTTCCAGGCCTGTCGCCGCCTGATATTGGCGCTCGACCGCCTCGACCACGGCGTCGGTAAGGTCGTGATCCACCAGAGCCACGACGCAGCCGCCGAAGCCGCCACCCGTCATGCGCACGCCGCCGCGATCGCCGACCACTGCGTCGATGATCTCGACCAGCTTGTCGATCTCGGGCACGGTGATCTCAAAGTCGTCACGCATCGATTGGTGCGACTGGGCCATGAGCTCGCTCAGCTTGGCGATGTTACCCGCCTCTAGGGCGTGGGCGGCATTCTGGGTGCGGCGGTTTTCGCTCAGCACATGGCGCGCCCGGCGGTAACAGACCTCCGGCAGCTCATCCTTGGCCCCTTCCAGGGTACGCAGCTCAAGATGACGTAGGCTCTCGATGCCGAAATGCTCGGCGACCTGCTCGCATTGTTCACGGCGCAGGTTATATTCGCTGTCCACCAGGCCGCGGGGGACGTTGGAGTTGACTATGATCAGGCTCAGGCTTTCGGGTATGGGCACTGGCTCGCAGTCGAGATCTTCACAGTCGATCAGTAGGGCATGCTCCTCTTGAGCCATGGCGCTGATCATCTGATCCATGATGCCGCAGGCGCAGCCGACATATTGGTTTTCGCCGCGCTGGGCCATCTGGGCCACCGCCAGAGGCGATAGTCTGAGCTGGCTGCAATCGTTGAGCGCGGTGCCGAAGGCGATCTCCAGTGCCGCAGACGAGGAGAGCCCCGCCCCTAGGGGGACGCTACCTACTACCGCCAGATCCATCCCCTTGGCAGGCAGGCCGCTGGCCGATACCGCCGCGGTAAAGCCCTTGAGGTAATTGATCCAGCTGTCGTTGGGGTCCATCTCACCCTCCTGGCCGAAGTGCCAGGTGTAGATCTTGCCGGGAAAGGCGTCGGATACGGCGCGGAACTTATCGTCGTCGCGCTGTTTCACTGCGATAACGGTTCTAAAGTTGATGGCGGCGGGGAGGACGAACCCATCGTTGTAATCTGTATGTTCGCCGATCAGGTTAACCCGGCCCGGCGCCTGATACAGGTCATCGGCCGTGGTACCAAAGGTCTGCACAAAAAGTTTATTGGCGCGCTGTGCGGTATTCGACATTGGTGTTGAACTTCTCAGAAAAAGTTAGCGTTCTCTGCCCCTGTGGGCAGTCTTGTTCATGGTGGTAACAACCATGAGTCA
Organism: Shewanella loihica PV-4; assembly: GCF_000016065.1. Lineage (NCBI taxonomy): Bacteria > Pseudomonadati > Pseudomonadota > Gammaproteobacteria > Alteromonadales > Shewanellaceae > Shewanella > Shewanella loihica. The sequence goes on along the minus strand of NC_009092.1, from coordinate 3,913,686 downwards.
TCCTTGTCATTTTTATATCACGTCTCAGTCATTGATGTAACTGAGATTTGTCAGCTGGGATCGGGAAAATATCGCCGATTGGCTCTAGTGTTAACCAGATGTTTTATCTTGGCCACTTGCCGAGCCATCATGGGCTCGGCAGGGAAAACCTGGAACGGGTCTGTTTGCTCTGGTCAAATAGCTTAGTCCAGGGTTGGCTCGGCGACGGGGGCGATGACAGGCTGGGCAAACAGGCGACTAAAGACCAGGGTAACCAGTATGGTCGCCAGCAGGGTGATCGCCATCAGGTGAATGAAGTGCAGCGGACTCCAGATGAAGGTGAACAGGGCATAGAGCAAGACCCCGAAGACCAGCCCCCATTTTATCGCCTTGGCGCTGACATTTTTGAAGACTAGCGCACAGATAAAGGCCGCCAGTACCGGCATCGAGTAGAGGCCGTTGAGCTGTTGCAGCAGGGCAATGATGCTCTCCGAGCGGGCAAACAGGGGCACCAGGGCGACCGAGATCAGGGTGAACAGCAGAGCGACCCGGGAGCCTATCTTGCGCACGTCGGCATCGGCGTTGATGTAGTTTTGGTGGATGTCGCAGGTGTAGAGGGCGGCGGCCGAGTTGAGACAGGAGTTGAAGGAGCTGAGCACGGCGCCGGCGATCACCGCGGCGAAGGCGCCAGAGAGCCAGCTAGGCAGCAGGTCGCCCACTAGTTTGCCGTAGGCCACGTCGCCCACATCGCCATAGAGCTTAAAGGCGACTATGCCCGGTAGCACCACGATCACCGGGATGATCAGCTTCATCACCACGGCGGCGTACAGGCCCTTCTGCGCCTCCTTCACCGACTTGGCGGCCAGGGCGCGCTGGGTGATCACCATGTTGGTGCCCCAGTAGAAGATCTGAATGAAGATCATCCCGGTAAGCAGGGTCGACCAGGGAATATCCGACTGGCTATCGCCGATCAGGGTCAGGCGTTCCAGCGGGATGCCGGAGAGATCCCAGTCCACGGCGTGCATTGCCAGATAGGAGACCGCCAGCCCCATCAAGATCAGCCCCAGGCCATTGAGGGTATCTGAGATGGCGATGGCTCTCAGGCCGCCGAAGATGGCGTAGATGGCGCCCACCACGGCGAAGATGATCGCCAGCACGGTGACAGAGATGGAGAGGCCGAACATGGACTTCATAAACAGCGAACCCGTGTAGAGCACCACCGGCAGCAAGATGAAGGCGTAGCCTAGCATGAAGAGCAGTGAGACCATGGCGCGGATCCCCTTGTCCTGATACTTACGCTCCAGCAGCTCTGTGGTGGTGGTGCAGTTGTAGCGGTAATAGATGGGGATCAGCCACTTGGCCAGGATGATCAGACCGATTGCGGCGGCTATCTCCCACCAGGCGACCAGCAGGGTCTGGGCACCATTCATGCCGACGATCTGCTCGGCGCTGATGTTGGTCATCATCAAGGAGCCGGCGACCACTATCCAGCTCAGGCCGCCGCCGGCGAGAAAGTAGTCGCGGCTGTCGTTGGCGTCTCGGGTCACCTTGCGACACTTGAGGTAGGTGATCAGGGCGACCAGCGTCGTGAGGGCGACGAAGATCGCCACCTGTATTGTCTGTTCCATCTGCTTGCTTCCTTATTGTTATTGTCTTGCCAGGGTGCGGATATCGTCATCGCTGCTCACTGGCATCAGGGTAAAGCCGAAGCGGATCGGCTCGGCCTTGATGCGGTAGGGCCCGTGCACAGGACGGCCCCAGGAGGTATCACCGCCGACGCCCATCTGGCGGTAATCGATGTTCCAGGTGACGAACTCCCTTAGCGGGATCTCGGCGCCGTGGTTGCGGGTGACGGCCACCAGACCCGAGGCCGAGTCCTGGGCATCGCCGCGGCGAAAATCTATGTCGGCCTGGGCGAAGGGCCAGAGGCTGGTCTGTAGGGTGGCGACCTCATCTGCCTCCTTTCTGTCCTGTTCTCCTGCGTGAGCCTGGTTAGCGATCGCCAGCCAACCTTGACCCCTTTGATCTGTCACCGCGGCGTAGCGCACCTGAGTGCGCTGCCCAGTCTCCTGGGGTCTTGGGTATCTGTGATAGGTTTGCTCTATCGGTAGGGCGTACCAGCCCAGGGGATTGCCCGACTGGCGATCGGCGTAGGTCTCCTCTGGGCCGCGGCCAAAGTAACTCAGGTATCTGTGCTCAAAGCCTAGCCTGGTGCTGAAGCCGAAGCGGGGCAGATCGGCAAGCGGCTTATTCCCAGGGATAAACTGGCTGTCGACCATCAGGCGTCCGGCATTATCCAGGCTATAGCGGGTGCGCAGGCTAAAGCCCTTCTCGGCATGGGTCTGGCTGATGGTCAGGCCAAGGGCTAGGTCGGCGTCGATTGCCGTGACTTCTAGCTCCGTTGCCGCGTCTTGCCAGGCCCCTGCCCAATCCGGCATCTGGTTACCCAGGTCGTTGTCGGTTGGCGCGCGCCAGAAGTTGGCCATCAGTGGCGCCTTAAGCTGGGGCTCTCCCTCTTGGTAGATCTGGGTCAGCCAGCCGCTGCGTTTGTCAAACTCATAGCTCAGCTCACCCGAGGTGAGGCGATAGCTGCCGCTATCTTCGCTGATCTTGGCCTGGTTTTTCTTTACTTGATAAGCGGCTTTAGTCCCGAAGCGCGGCAGGGCGAACTGCTCGAAGGCGATGCGGAGATCGCTCGGCAGCAGGGGTCTAGGGGTATCGACCAGTACCTCGAGTAGCAGGTGATACTCGAAGGGGGCGCTGAGGCTCTGTTTGCCCGGCAGGGTGAGGCTGACACGGGCCTGCTCGCCGGGGGAGAGTATCGGCATGGCCTGGCGCTTGCTGGCGATGATCTTGCCATCTTTTTGTAGCGTCCAGTTCAGGCTCAGGCCTGAGGTGGAGGCGAAGTCGAAGCCGTTGATGAGATTCACTGAGGCCTTATCACCCTCAACCTTAAAGTCTCTCAACTTGATGGGTTGATAGACCTTTTTCACCTCACTCAGGTGGGGATGGGGGTTACGGTCGGGATCCACCAGGCCGTTGTTGAGGAAGTTGCCGTCTGTGGGCATATCGGGGTGATAGTCCTTGCCGTAGGCCCAGTACCTCTGACCTAAATCGTTGCTGAAGGCCAGCGCCTGATCCACCCAGTCCCAGATGAAGCCGCCCTGCAGCTGGGGATAGGCCTCTATCACATCCCAGTAGTCTTGCAGGTTGCCTACCGAGTTGCCCATGGCGTGGGCGTATTCGATCATGATCAGCGGTCGGTCGCTGGCACGCTCGGCATATTCGCGTATCCGCTCGATGGAGGGATACATGGGGGCGACGATATCCGTGTAAGGCGCCTCGCCCGCCGGTTCATACTGCACAGGTCGATTGGGATCCCGCCGTTTTATCCACTGATAGAGGCGCTCAAACAGCTTGCCTTCACCGGCCTCGTTACCCAGAGACCAGATGATCACCGAGGGGTGGTTCTTGTCGCGCTCGACCATACGCTCGATGCGCGCCTGATGGGCGGGCAGCCAGCTCATCTCGTTGCCCAGCTGGGTCTTGTCGTCTATCGCCAGCGGGTGGGACTCTATATTGGCCTCATCGATCACATACAGGCCATAGCGGTCGGCGAGGCTGAGCCAGTAGGGATGATTGGGGTAGTGGCTGGAGCGCACCGCATTGATATTGTTTTGCTTCATCAAGCGGATATCCAGCTCCATGGTTTCTCGGCTGACCACATGGCCGGTTTGGGGATCTGTCTCGTGACGATCCACGCCGCGTATGGTGATCGCCTTGTTGTTGACCTTAAGCTGGCCGTTTTCGATGGCGATCTTGCGCACGCCTATCTGCTGACTGGCGACCTGAAGCGTCTCTCCTTTTTCTGTCTTGAGGGTCAGGATGAGCCGGTACAGATTCGGCATCTCGGCGTTCCACAGCTTGGGGGATATTAGGGTCTGGCTAAAGACGGGCTTGGCATCGCCTTTCAGGCTCAGGCGTTGGTTAGCTTTCGCGACCGGCTTGCCCTGGGGATCCAGCAGGCGCGCCTCCAATTCAAGGGCTCTTACCCCTGGCTGGTGGCTGGCGATATCGACCCTGATGGCGAGCTTGGCGCGGGTGAGATCCTCGTTTAGATGAGTGACAACCTGAATATCTTCTATGCGCTGCTTGGGGGTGGCATAGAGGTAGACCTCGCGCTCTATCCCTGTCATGCGCAGCATATCCTGGCTTTCCAGGTAACTGGCGTCGCTCCAGCGGATCAACTGCATGGCGACTAGATTGTCGCCCGCTTGCAGGTAGGGGGTAATGTCGAACTCAGCCGGGGTCTTGGCGCCCTGGCTATAGCCGACCTCACGGCCATTGACGAACAGGGTGAGGGCCGAGCGCGCCGCGCCTATGTGGATAAACACCTGTTTTTGCTGCCAATGGGCGGGCAGGGTAAAGGTCTTGCGGTAGAGGCCTGTGGGGTTGTGATCGCTCGGCGCATCGGGCCACTTCGTGTCGAAGGGATAGCGCTCGTCGAGGTAGATGGCGTGGCCGTAGCCCTGGGTCTCGAAATTGCCCGGCACCTGTATGCTACCCCAGTGGCTGGCATCAAACTCGGGAGCGGCGAACTCTTTGGGGGTGGCATCGGGATTCTTGGCTAGATGAAAGCGCCAGCGGCCGTTGAGATCCAGATAAAGCTGGCTACGGTCCATCTCGTCGAGCAGCGCCAGAGGCTCTGATTCATAACCGAAGAAGCTGGCATGGGGCGCCAGTTTGTTGACCTCGAATAGGGTGTGATCCTGCCAGCGATCCCTTGCCAGCGCCGGGTTGGAGACTACCAGCCCAAAGACTAGAGAGAATGCAAGTGTATAGGAGAGTCTCTGTAGCAGAGAGAAGCGGTTGATCATTGTGGCGTGTCCTTACGTTGCCAGGTGATGGCAATAAAATCCAAAGTGGGGCTGATGGCGATCCGAGAAGGGCTGTGATGGTGCGGCGTCGGCGGGATAAGCTTAGTTACCGCCTGCCAACCGGGCAGCTCTTGCTGCGGCGTCTTGGTCATTCTTTCATGTGTGCCTGCCAACGGCGGGTAGGGCCAGCTGCGAAGCACAGTGCCCTCAAAGTTAAACAGCCAGCCATCGGCGCTCCAGGCATAGTCTTCACTACCCTGGCCTAGATCGATAAGTGGCGTGTGGCTGCCAGATTCTGGGTCGAACAGGGTGACTACGCGCTCGCCGTCCATGCGTTTCTTAAGGTAGCTGAATTGCTTGATACTCGGCAGGGCGTGCAGGCTGCGCCCGACATCGCTCACCACGAAGTGGCGCTCGTCGGCGCTTTCGCCAACCGGCTCATAGTAGAGGTTATAGCCATATCTGGCCCAGATCAGGGTGCCGATACCCTCTAGCCTGGCATAGTAACCTGCTGGGATCAGGCTGTTTACCGCGCGCTCGGGAGCGGTTTCATCATGCAGTGACTGCCGCCATATGCTCTGGTGGGGCACCCCCTGCTCGGCCACATAGGTGAGGATCTGAGAGGTAAGACCCTGTGAGGTTAGCCGAGGCGAGTATTCGCTGATCTCAGGCGTGTGGGTCAGAGCGGTTATCTCGCCCGTGTCGATGTCGAATCGATAGATGTCGTTATGATCACCGGCGCGATCGGAGGCGAACACCAGCTGCTTGCCCTTGGGGCCAAATGCCGCCTGATTGTCGTAACCCGGGCGGTCGCTGACCCTGATGGGCTCGCCGAGTCGCCAGTGGGGGGCCTCGGCCTGTTTGGCTAAGGGATAGAGCCAGATGTCATAGCCCGCGGCGCTGACCTGAGCGGTCGCGCCAGCTAATAGGCAGAGACTGGTCTTGAGTATGTTTCCGAAAGTATTGTATTGATTAGTTTTTTGTTTTTTTGTCGGCACAGTATTGTACTTCCCATCTTATCGCAGGATGGCAAGTACAATACAAGATATTTGGGATAATGTATACAATCTATGATTTGAGCGCAGTTAGGGCTAGCCTGTGATCTCCTGAGTCTCGACGGCGATATCGGCCTCGTGCTGCTTGCCGGACTTGAGCTCGCAAACCACATGCTCGACAAAACCGGCGCCGGCGGCCTCGTAGAGGTTGAACACGCTGTGTACCCCGGCGGCCTTGAGGGACTGGGCATCCTCGCTGTATTGCACGATCGCGCTGAGCTTGCCCTGATAATCCAAGCGTTTTAGTTGCTCCACCGCAAACTGGTTACCCGCGTGGTGGGGCATGGCCAGCAGCACCAGCTCGAGATTCGGCGCCCTGTCCAGCTTCTCCCAGAAGTCGGTATCCGAGGCATCGCCTTGAACCACGTTGCGGCCCTGTTGGCGATGGAAGTCCACCAGATCTTGCTTGTGTTCTATCCCCAGGATCTCACCGTCAAACTGGTTGGCCAGCTCGTCGTAGGCACCGCTACCGATACGTCCCATCCCCAGGATGAGGAAGCGGGGGTTGCCCACGGGGATCTGTCTGTCTTCGGGGTGTAGCGGGTGTCTTTCCAGCTTCTGCAAGCGACTTTGAAACTTCTGATACAGGCGAGCCGAGGCGGCGTTAAGCGGCGCGGCAAACAAAAAGCTGAGGCTGAGGGCTACTGCTAGGATCACCAACCATTGCCCGGGTAGCCAGCCCTTGCTGGTGGCCACGGCGGCGACGATCAGGCCAAATTCGCTGTAGTTGCCCAGGTTGAACGAGGTCATCAAGGAGGTGCGCGAACGCAACCTGAAGTGGGTCAGCAGATAGAGGAAGAGCACTATCTTCACTGGGACGATAAGCACCAAGAGGGCCGCCAGACCGATGTCGGCGAAGCTCGGCAGGCCGTTGAGACCGACCGTGAGGAAGAAGGCCACCAGAAACAGTTCTTTGAAGTAGAAGAGCGACTTGGCCAGCTCAGACGACTTGGCGTGACCCGCCAGCAGTATGCCTATGATAAGCGCGCCAAGATCCGGCTTGAGGCCGACCAGTTCGAATAGGCCAGCACCCACCACCAGGGCCATCACCAGACCGAAGAGCACCAAGAGCTCGCCGTGACCGACCTTGTCGAACGCCTTGTAGATGAGCGGCTTAGCGAAGGGCAGCAGCAGGAGCCCCAGGGCCCAGATGGAGGGGATATCCCCCTTGGATATGGTGAGGAAGGCGACGGCGAAGATATCCTGCATGATCAGAATACCGATAGCGACGCGGCCATAGAGGGACTGCATGTCGCCCTTATCTTCGAGCACCTTGACGGCGAAGATGGTGCTGGAGAAGCTCAGCGCGAAGGCCAGCAGGGTAAGCTGATTGAAGGCCAGGCCACTCAGCTGCTCCAGCCCCAGCAGGCCGAGCAGCTTAAGCAGGGGCACCAGGAAGATGATAGATCCCATCAGATGCAGGCTGGATCCCGCCCACACCTCGGCCTTAAACAGGCTACGAATATCCAGCTTGAGGCCGATGGCAAACAGCAGCAGGGTCACACCCAGCTCGGCCAGCTGTTCCAATAGGGGCAGGCTGCTCTCGTCGATACCGAAGAGGAACAATACGAAGCCCGCGACCAGATAACCTATGAGTGGTGGTAAACCGATACGACTGACAAGCATGCCACAGGCTAAGGTGATGATGAGGATGGCGGGTTCCATGTTGCTCCTAGAGGTCCGTGAGGTATACCCCTGATTGTATAGGAATTGGGTTAACTATAAATGAAAACTTTGATGAGCGAGCTATCTTTTAGCCCTTAATAAAAAACCTCCCGCAGGAGGTTTTTAGGTAGCTTATGCGAGGCCGCCTGAGCTTATTTGGCTAGCAGGTGATCCAGATGGGCGGCAAATTCGGCAGGCTTCATGAAGCCAGTGACGCGCAGCTCGTCGCGGATCTCGCCCTTGGCGTCGAACATCAAGAGGGTAGGTAGGCCCAACACCTCGTAGTGCTCCAGCAGCTCGATATCGATGGCGTCGTTTTTGGTCACGTCGGCCTGGAGGAACACCATCTGCGACAGACGGGCCTGCACCTCAGGGTCGACGAAGGTGATCTTCTCAAACTCCTTACAGGCGACACACCAGTCGGCGTAGAGATCCAGCATCACAGGCTTACCCTGGGCGCTGGCGGCGGCCACCTCGGCCTGTAGATCTTCAAGGCTCTTGATGGTCTTGTGGCTCACCTTATGGCTGACCGCACCCGTATGGGCCTGATAGCCCAGGCTGGTCATGACGGCCTGGAAGCCATAGGAGAAGCTACCCAGCAGTGCCAGTAACAAGAGAACAGAACGTACCGTCTGCTTCCAGTTAAACTCGGTGAGTTTGTTCTGATGCATCAGATAGGCGGTCAGACTGACGCCCCACAGGGCCCAGAGCAGATCCGACACCAGTCCGGTCCAAATACGGCCTATCATCAGGATAGAGACTGCGATCAGCAGGAAGCCGAACACCGTCTTGATCACATCCATCCAGGCGCCGGCACGTGGCAGCAGCTTACCGCCCGATGAACCGATGATCAGCAGCGGCAGACCCATGCCCATGCTGAGCACATAGAGGGCCAGGAAGCCTTGCATCAGGTCGCCGGTTTGCGCCACATAGACCAGGGCGCCCGACAGCGGCGCCGTGGTGCAAGGGGATGCCACCAGACCCGAGATGATCCCCATGACAAACACGCCCAAGACGTTGCCGCCTTTTTGGTTGTTAGAGAAGCGATTCATCTTCTCCTGCCAGCTAGACGGCAGGCGTAGCTCGTACAGGCCGAACATTGAGAGGCTGAGCACTAAGAAGAGGATCGCCAGCCCCACTAACACGGCAGGGTGTTGTAATGCGGCCTGATATTTCATGCCCGCCGAGGCGACGATAAGCCCCAGCAGCGAATAGGTGATCGCCATTCCCTGTACATAGACCATGGAGAGGCTGAAGGCCTTGCCGGTAGAGAGCTTCTCGCCTTGGCCGACAATGATGCCAGACAGGATCGGGTACATGGGGAAGACGCAGGGGGTCAGCGCCAGGCCTATACCCAGGCCGAAGAAGATCACCAGGGTCCACAGCAGGTTGTCGCCAGAAAGCATCTGGCTGAGAGAATCCTGTTGGGTGATAGGTGCCTGATTGCTAGCGGTTTCACTCGCAACTGGTGTCGCCTTCATCGCCTCGGGTAGCAAGCCCGCGTTGGCGGCAACCTGAGTAAGGGGCGCGCTACGCGTCGTGGGCGGGAAGCAGAGCTTACCCTCGGCGCAGCCCATGAAGGTCACGCTGATGTTGGCCTCGGCCGTGGCTTCCTTGAGAGCCACAGGCACCTCGACGTAAGAGTAGTAGACCTGCTGCTCGCCGAAATACTCATCGCTGTGAGCCTTGCCCTTAGGCAGCTGGATCTCACCCAGGGTCGCGCCGTCGGCGGTGAACTTGAGCTTGTCGCGATACAGGTAGTAACCGTCGGCGATCACCCAGCTGATCTTGACCAGGTTGCCCTCTTGTTGGGCATCGAAGACGAAGGCCTGATCCACAGGCATCAGCTGAGGTTCATCTTTAAGAAAATCAAACTTACTGTTGCTGAACAGGCTTTCACTTTGCGCCCCGGGGGCGATCAACAGCAGGGTCGAGAGGAAGAGGAACAGTATTTTCTTCATGATAGTGAGGTTTCTTTTATCCATGCTAAGTAAGCCGCCGAACCTGTGTGGATCTCTGTGGCGATCAGCTCGGGAACTTGGTAGGGGTGCAGCGACAAGAGGAGTTGCTCCAGCTTGTCGTAATGACGGGCGAGACATTTTATCTGCAGGCACACCTCTGTCTCCTGGCACACTTCACCCTCCCAGGTGTAGAGTGAGGTGACGGGGGCGGAGATCTGAATACAGGCCGCCAGCTTGGCTTCCACTAAGGCGCGGGCCAGGATGCTGGCCGTCTCATTGTCCGGGCAGCTGGTGGTGACGAGTAGACATTTTTCCTGCATCTGTTGCTATTACCCTGTATGGTCATTAATTGGGTGTTAAGGTAACCGGGTTATACTGGCTCACAAGGGTATCGTGAGCATCAGGGTCTGTTTATCTTTCAGGTTTAATTTTTGTTCAATCTAAACGCGTTTTGCTCAAGGCGCGTGCTGTGTCGCATAGTTATTCTATGTAAAAAGCACGCAACACAGGGCAAGGCGCGTTTAAATGAACCCTTCGGGCAGCTTTTGTAGGCCATTTCTACGGCGTTATCTCCTGTTCATGTAGATTAACTACACTACACAGGCTCTGCCTTGTATAAATCCCCTACAAAATGCTGCAAAAACAAACAGGAAAGGTCAACAGACCCTAGCTACTTTACGTGTTTTGTCGGCGACTTGCATTAAGCTATTGCTAAAATAGTGAGCTTATCCCAAGTTTGTCACTGGGATAAATTCGCTAAAAAAGCCGTCCGACTTGAAAGTAGACCCGTTCGCCCCCATTTAGTTTTCAATCAATTAGAAATTTCGTCAGTTTGTGAGGTCAGCGTGTTTTTCATCCTATTGATTATCTTTGTTCTCATTCCCGTTATTGAGCTCAATGTGCTGATCCGCGTTGGCGAAACCTTAGGCAGCTGGACAACCGTGGGGCTGGTGATCTTCACCGCCGTGGTGGGGGTCTCTCTGGTGCGTAGTCAGGGAATACACACCTTGATGCAGGTGCAGCAGAAGCTGGCGCGCGGCGAGGCGCCGGGTCAGGAGATCGTCGAGGGCATGATGCTGGCCATGGCTGGTCTATTGCTGCTGATCCCTGGCTTCGTGACCGATTTTATCGGTTTATTGCTATTAACCCCGCTCACCCGCGCGCCCATCGCCGCCTTCCTCTATAAGCGGATGCAGGTCAAGGTGAGTCAGCAGGGAGGCTTTCACGGCCAGTTTGGGCAGGGGCCATTTGGGTCAAATGGTTCGGCCGGTGGCCGCTCGCCTTTCGACCACTCTCCCTTCGATGAGCAGGGCAACACCTTCGACGGCGACTATGAGCGCAAGCCAGATCCTTCCGATAAGCTCGATGAAGATCGTCAGTTAGGCGACAAGCCTGATGGCGATAAGGCGAGCGACGAGGACAAGCGCGAGCCAAAGTAAATCGGCTTAGCCATTAGGCTTCCAGTTGAGCCATTACTCATCTAGCTGGGCCATCACTTCCTTGGGGTTTCTGGGGTAGAAGTGGTCCGTCTTCCTGTCGATATGTTGAAAACGGCGGGTGTTCTTGTAGGGGAGTTTCATGAAGCCCGACACCCCTTTCCCCTGAATCTTATCCACATGGCTGAGGATCCTGTCCAGGCTGGCCCTGAAGGCCGCCTGCTTACGGGGATTCAACAGACGCAGATAACTGTGGATCTTCATATGGTTAGGTAACACCTCGAAGATGATGCAGCCGGTGTGATGGATCTGGTTGATCCAGCCAAGCTCAGTCATGATCTCCTTGGGCAGCTCCAGATTTTCATCCGGGTCGCGGCCATCCTCGAAGTAGGAGTGCAGCCGGGATTTATCCTCCAGCGAAGGCACATCGCCCACTTCAAAGGGTAGCTGCTGGTCTGGGCTCGGCCTGAAGGGTTGGCTGGTGTCGTCACGCTCCAGATGCAGGGTGTCGCGGGCGTTGAAGAAGCAGGCCTTAAACACCCCGATACGGCGGATGCCCCGCGCCAGGGTCACCATGTTGTTCACCGCCAAGATGAGCGCCGCCTTCTCCTCGGCGTTATAGGTGGCCAGGTTAGAGTCGATAAACACCCCGGACTCCTGCCAGTGGATCGCCAGGCCGCCTACCAGGGAATATTGGCCCACCCGGCTGACTGCGGCGATAAAGCCCTTCTCTGTGTCTCCCATGCCCGCCATGAAGTTGCGGTAGTACTTCTCCAGCTGGAGATCGTCCATCTTCTCTATCGGCTCATCTTCGTTGTGCTCCCGCAGGAAGGATTTACGCGAGCTGTAGGTGACAGTCTCAACATCTTTGGCCTGCTTGAGGGTCCATACTGGGATCTCAGGCTGCAGCGGCGCCGTGGGCAGATCCGGCAGATGCAGACGATGGCTATGGGCCATGCTCTTGAGAAAGTAATCCCCGGCCCGGTTACGGGTGGCGGGATCCTCGCTGAGCATGCCATCAAGGGTGCGGGCCAGTTCTATGGGCAGGCCTATGCTGCTGGCGGGGATCACCTTGCTGCCGAAACGGCTGGCCTGACCCGAGGCCAGGGCGTAGAGGGTCGCCGCCACCCCTTGCTCGTCGAACCTGGGGCTGGAGAGGGCGCCGCTGAGCTGCTCCTCGCCGATGAAATAGACATCCCCCATGCGGGCGTTGGTGTGTTGCTGATCACTGGAGAGCAGATCCATCACGTTGCCGTTGACCGGATTGCCCTCGCCATCGCGCTGGGCAAATACCGCCGAGCCCCAGTCGATCAGCGAGAGATGATCCCGCTCCATGTCGTACACCAGGTTAGAGGGCTTGATGTCGCCATGTACCAGGGGGCGGCCGTTGTGCAGATAGTTGAGGATCTGCGCCAGCTGGCGGGCGATACTGACTATGATGCGCGCCGGCAGGGCGCCATGCCTGAGGCAGAGTTTGTCGAGATCTTCCCCCGGCGCCCTGGCCATTACCAATATCCCCTGCTTGCCCACATGCTCAAACTTGATCACCGGCGGCACATTAGGGTGGATCACCTGGGAGAGCATATAGGCCTCCTCCTCCAGCCTGTCCTGGATCTGTTGGGGCAGGGTGATACGGGAGAACTTGAACACGTGCGCCTGGCCATGGCTATTGATGCCGGCGAACACGAAGCCGTAGGCGCCCTTGCCCACCAGTTCGATATCTGAGTAGCCCAGCTTACTTAGCTGCTGTTTACAGAGCCTGATCCACGCCCTGTGTTTGCGGGCGTCATCGGCCTTGAGCAGGTAGATAGACTGCTCTTCGGAGATATAAAAGTGTTGTAGCTCAGGGCTGGGGGCTTGGCTGTTGGGCATGGGTCATTTCACTGAATATCGATATGTTTTTATAGCAAGAAGCGGCGGCTAGGCACAATAGCTAGATTTTTCAGCAGTGCGATGCCTAACCGATATTTTCGGATGAGATGTTGACCTATATCAATTCTGTTACATACACATACAGGTAACCTGAAGCTAATATAAAACTAAGCTTCATTTTTGAGCGACTTTGATGAGTGAGGAGGGCGAAATGACGGAACTAAACAAAGCCCTATTAATTGAATTATTAGAATATCCGAGGAAGCGCATCGTGCAGTCGATGGAGCTAAAGTTTTGTCCTCACGCGGGTTTTTTCAATAGCACAGACCCCCAGTGCATCCATTGCTATCAAGGGATGGAGTGCGTCTGGATGAATCATAACGACGAGCTGGTGGCCGTCGAACGCAAGTCGGTTGCCGAGCTGAAGCAACAGCTGCTGATCGCGGTCGATTTTATCGATTCCAGCCTCACCCCCCATCACCTGTCGCGCCGTAACTGCGAATGTGAAAACTGTGTCTGGCTCAGACGGGTACAGAAAGTCCTGGATATTCAATAACGACCAAGAGAAAAGCTTGCCGAAATAATCGGTAAGCTGGCATCTTGGCCGACGAGAGATTAGAGTAGCCTGCATAATGAGACACTTGCTTATGCGGAGCTAACGATGCAACCCAGTTTTTGGCACGACAAATGGGCCTCACAGCAGATAGGTTTTCATCTCGACGAGGTCAACGCCCTTCTTATCGACTATTGGCCGCAGCTCGAGTTGGCTGCCGGCAGCCAGGTCTTCGTTCCCCTGTGTGGTAAAACCTTAGATCTCTGTTATCTGGCCGAGCAGGGGCTGGAGGTGATCGGCTGTGAGCTGAACCAGAGCGCGGTGGAGCAGTTCTTCAGCGACAATGAGCTGCCGGTCGAGCGCCAATCGAGCGGCGAGCATGAGTGTTACCGCACCGAGCAGGTGAGCATCTACCAGGGGGATCTGTTCCGTCTGCCAAAGGAACCCCTGGAGGCGGTGAGCGGCTTCTATGACAGGGCGGCGCTGATCGCCTGGCCCCCAGAGATGCGCCAGCAGTATGTGGAGTGCCTGGCCGGGTTATTGCCGCCTAAGAGCATAGGCTTGCTGATCACCTTAGACTATCCCCAGGAAGCGCTAAACGGCCCGCCATTTGCGGTATCCGATGCCTGGATCCAGGAGCATATGAGCCCCTATTTCGAGATCGAGTGCCTCAGCACCCAGGATGTGCTGGCCGAAAACCCTAGGTTCGTGAAGAAGCAGGTGCCCTGGCTGACCGAGTCTGTCTATCGTCTGGTGAGGCGTTAAACTACAGCAACTTAAGCTAAAGAAACTTAAGCTATAAAAAATTAAGCGTTAGAAAGCAAAAAGGCGACCAGAGGTCGCCTTTTTCATCAGAGCCTGAGGCTCGTCGAATTAGAAGTCGTAACGAACACCAACGGTGAAGATGTTGTCGTCTTCTAGGTCAACTTTCATGCCAGCAACTTTGTGGTCGCCTTCGTACATTGCATAGTGACCGTAGATCAGAGTTGATTTAGCTACGCGGTAGTCAGCACCCACAGTGATGTTAGTCACGTTGATGTCAGTACCTGCTACACCTTTAGCTTTGCTGTAGTATCTACCGAAGCCAGCTTCGTCTTTACCGTACTCAGCCTTCAGGTTAACGCCGTTCAGGTTGTAGGCAACGTTCACGATGTAAGTGTTGTTGTCTTCTGAACCGTCAACGATGCTTTCAGAGTTTTGGAATAGACCGCCAACTTTGAAGTCGCCTAGCTTAACTTGAGCAACACCACGGTATGCGTCGATACCAGAGATGCCTTTGTTGTAAGCTACTGCTACATAGTAGTTTTGTGCCTTGAACTTCTTGTCACCCAGAGTCGCGCTTAATGCATATTGGCTATCATCTGAACTCTGGTTATCTTCTACAAGATAGGTTGCGTTTACAGTGATCAGGTCGGCGATCTTTGGAGAGTAGTACCAGATACCGTCGGCGCTACGAGTTTGCGCGCCTACCAGACGGTCGATATCGGCGTTGGTGTTACCGAATAGGTCGATGCCACCTTCAGATTGCTTGAATACTGTGTCGTTACGACCAACAAGAACAGTACCAGCTGCGCTCTTAAGACCTAGGAATGTGTTACGTGCTTTAAAGACAACGTCGTCGCCGCTCTTGTCTTTAGTTTGGGTAGTGTTTTCAACCTGGAATTCCATTTGGTAGATAACATCGATACCGTCAGAAATCTTTTCAGAACCTTTCACACCTAGGTTAGAGAAGTTGTTCTCTAGAACAGTACCTTCTTTACTGTTTTGAGTGGTGTAACCCTTGTCAGAGTTAGTCACAGAAAGGTCTAAACGACCGTAGAAGTTAGGGCCATCGGCTAGCGCGCCGAATGAGGTCAGTGCAATAACAGATGCTACTGATGCAGAGATTAGAGATTTTTTCATGTATTGTGCTCCCAAGAACTGAGTTCTTTTCCATTTTTTAATGGTTATTAACATAGTTTCCATAATTTGCTCCGAGGGTCCGTTCTCGTAACAAAGTTGGCCAGAAGTTTACAGTTTTATGGCAGTAAGAGTGTGGCGCAGATCAAATTTCTGCTTATCAAGGTTAGCTTTACGAGGAATTTGTGACAGATCTGTCTCATCCGTTTAAAAAACAGCCAATCCTTGTAAATTTAACGTATTACGACTACTCCCAAAGGGGTATGCACTCTGCTGTTGATGTAAACAAACTGTAACTTATTAAGAAGTTGCTAAAATTGTAGGCGTTTTGCTTGAGAAAGCATAAATATGTTTAAAAAGTGTGCGCTTACGCACAAATATTGGCGCGCTGAATAGTCCTTAGGGATGGTTTTAATGCGGGGTTAGCAGCTATGAGCTTCAAGTCATAAGCTGGTTGGGCTCAATTTTCGTCGGGACAGTTGCTGATAGGCTGAAACCCAAACATCTTGAAGTCCCTTAATCTCTCTAGGCCGAACCTAATCATTTTGGCAGCGTCAGAGTGAAACAGGTGTTGCCGTCGCGACTCCTAGCGCTAACCTTTCCGCCGTGTATATCCGCAATAGACTTGACGATAGCCAGGCCCAGGCCTGTGCTGCTACCTTCTCTTTGTCTGGCCGCTTCGACTTTATAGAAGCGGTCAAACAGGTGGTTGACATGCTGCTCAGGGATGGGCGTTCCCAGATTATTGACCTTCACGTATGTCGCCTCAGGGGTTTGTGCTATGCCGACGGTTATTTCAGATCCGGGCTCGGCATGGCGAACGGCGTTACCTATGAGGTTACTCAGCGCCCGCTGCATCATTCCGTTGTCGGCATAGATCTCGCCACTGCCATCTCTGACGATGGATACATTTTTTTCATCGGCGAGTACACTTAGATAGTCGATCACCTTGTCGGCCTCTTTATCCAGTGCAATTTTTTGTTTCTTGGGCTCAATTAATCCATTGTCCGATTTCGCCAGCCACAACATATCATTGACCATGACGGTGAGTCGCTCCAATTCTTCCAGGTTGGAATAAATTAATTCTTGATATTCCTCAGTGCTGCGAGACTGACTCAATAGGACTTCATTCTGCATCGCCAATGCCGTGAGTGGTGTCCTAAGCTCATGGGCGATATCCGCCGAGAAGTGGCTAAGGCGTTTGAAACCGAGTTCAACTTCACCAATCATGTGATTGAAGGCGGCGATCAATTCCGATAATTCAATGGGGGCTAATTCGGGTTTCAATCTCAGATCTAGGCGTTCGGTAGTTATGCCACTGATCTCTTTACTCAATCGTTGCAGTGGCCGCAGTCCGAACCTTATGGCCAGCCAAGCTGCCAATATGGTTAAGAGCCAAACCAGAAACAGTGTCGACCAGAGTGTCCGGTGAAATTCGCTTAGAAATGCCAGGTGAAAGTCGATGTCGTTGGCAACGACTAACTTGCCGCTCCGCCCATCGGGAAGCGTCACCCCGAGCAGGGCGCCTCGTAAGTGTTGCTCTTGTACTTCAACGACAACTAAGGCTGAGGCTTTGACGCGTTCTTTGGCATCTAGCAGGAGAAAATGGGAAAGATCAGAGTCTTTATTGCTATAAATCAACTGATTGTCATTATTGTAAAGCGCATAAAAGATGCCGTGATGGCCGACAACCGCCTGGGAGAGGGAGTTATCAATCTGATGGCGATCTTGAGGCTTAGACAGTGAGCTCAGCATTCCCTTCACCGAGTCTGCCACTACGTTCAGCTCATCCTCATCCTGATGTAGGAAATGCCCTTTGACCTGAGAATCGATCATGACCCCAAGCAGCAGGAAGCAGGCGAGCAGTGTGCCGCCCACTAAATAGAGAGTACGGGTTTTGAGTGAGATCTGAGGATGACGGGTAAACATGTCAGGCTTCCGTGTCCAGTTTATATCCCATGCCGCGTACGGTATGGATAAGCTTTACCGAGAAGGGATCGTCAACCTTGGCCCTTAGGCGCCTGATGGCGACATCGATCACATTGGTGTCGCTATCGAAATTCATGTCCCATACCTGAGATGCGATGAAAGAGCGGGTGAGCACTTCACCCTGATGGCGTACCAATAACTCGAGTAGGGAAAACTCCTTATTGGTGAGATGCAGTTTCGTTTGTTCCCGGCTGGCCCGGCGTTTTGTTATATCCAGTTTTAACCCATGAAGGGTTAGGGTGTCAGACTGGAGCTGTTTCGTGCCTCTGCGTAATAGGGTTTTTACACGTGCCAGCAGTTCGGCAAAGGCAAAGGGCTTTACCAGGTAGTCATCGGCGCCGGATTCGAGCCCGTTGATCTTGTCTTCCAGGCTGTCCTTCGCGGTCAGGAACATGACCGGGATATCTGAATTGTTGAGGCGGATTTTTTCGAGGATTTGCCACCCGTTCATGTCGGGTAGCATCACATCGAGAATAATAAGATCAAAATGTTCAGAGATGGCGCAGTGATAGCCATCCAAGCCATTGCGACACAGGCTGATGGTATATCCGGCTTCTTCCAATCCCTTCTTGAGATAGTCGCCTATCTTGATCTCGTCTTCGATCACTAATATTCGCATTTGCCTGCAAGCCTTTAACTTGTTTAAGCCGATTTGCATATTTAACCATGCAATTGCTCACATAAGATCAAGATTACAACTTTGTAATCATTACGTCATTTCTCAGTCAGGTACCGGCCACTATCTTTAATTTAGACACCTAAATATTAGGCATCCAAGTAAAATACCTAAATTGCGAAATGAGTATGGACATGAAAAATAGTGCGACGTTTAGCCTCAGCCGCCGCCGTTTTGTGCAAGGGTTGATCGCTGGAACAAGTGTTTTGGGCACCAGTATGCCCAGCTTTGCCATGGGAAAACCTACCGCCTATGGCACAAGAAGCCCCGATGTGTTGAAAGGGACCGAGTTCGATTTAGTGATCGACCAAGGGCCGGTTAATTTTACCGGTCAAGCCAACACTGGGATCATGATAAATGGTTCTATTCCCGCGCCGACCCTGATCTGGCGAGAGGGTGACATCATTACGCTGCGGGTGACCAACCGATTGTCGGTGCCCACATCCGTGCATTGGCACGGCATTATCCTGCCCTATCAGATGGATGGGGTTCCCGGGTTGAGTTATTCGGGGATTGCACCAGGAAAGACCTTTACCTATAGATTTCGGGTACAGCAATCGGGCACCTACTGGTACCACTCCCATACTGGTTTCCAGGAGATGTCAGGTATGTACGGAAGCCTCATTATCCTGCCTAGAGAAGGCGACGGGGTGAAGGTTGATAGGGATTTTGTGGTGCAGCTATCTGACTGGACTGACGAAAATCCGATGGAAGTGTTCGCTAAGCTCAAGCAGCAGAGCGATTACTACAACTATGCCCAGCCAACTATGGGCGACTTCTTCGAGGATCTATCCCGTTACGATCTTCGCACCGCGTTGGCGAAACGTGAGATGTGGAATGAGATGCGGATGAATCCCACCGATCTCGCCGACCTGTCGGCGTCCACGCTCACCTACCTATTTAACGGGCAGCCGCCTAACGGCAATTGGACGGGCATCTTTAAGCCAGGTGAAACCGTACGTCTGCGATTTGTGAATGGGGCGAGTAACACGTTTTTCGACGTTCGTATTCCCAACCTTACCATGACGGTTATTCAGGCAGATGGGCAAAATATCGAGCCAGTGTCGGTGGATGAATTCCGCTTCGGCCCTGGCGAAACCTACGATGTGTTGGTTACTCCTAAGGATGATGTCTATACCATTTTTGCCCAGTCGATGGATCGAAGCGGCTATGCCAAGGGAACGCTTGCGGTGCGCGATGGTTTATCGGCTCCCGTCCCCACACTCGATAAGATCCAATGGCTGACCATGGCCGATATGATGGGGGCTATGGGCGGCATGGACCACTCTTCTATGCAGCATGGCGGCATGCAACACCAAGGGCATGAGCAGTCGATGAAGCAAAGCATGGCTATGGAGCATGGCATGTCGATGAATCAAGGTATGTCGATGGATCAAAGTATGGCGATGGATCATAGTCAGCATCAAGGCATGCATTCGCTTGCGACCCCATCTCAGAAGGTGCGTCATGCCGCTAGCGAATATGGTCCTTCGGTTGATATGCGCGTCGATATGCCGAGAACCAGCCTGGATGACCCTGGCGTTGGGCTGAGGGACAATGGTCGCCGGGTGTTGACCCTAGACGATCTTTGCTCTGTCGATGGCGTACTGACTGACACAAACATGCCTGTTCGGGAGTTGGAGCTTCACCTTACCGGCAACATGGAGCGTTACACTTGGTCTTTTGACGGACTGGAATTTGGCAAGAGTACGCCGGTCGCCCTCAAGCACAATGAGCGGGTTCGTATCATTTTACAGAACGATACTATGATGACTCATCCCATGCACTTGCACGGGATGTGGAGCGATCTTGAAGATGCTCAAGGACAATTAAGGGTCAGGCGTCACACCATTCCCGTACAACCCGCCCAACGTATTAGTTTCTTAGCCACGCCACAGGAGGTCGGGCGCTGGGCCTGGCATTGTCACCTGCTGTTCCACATGGATGCCGGTATGTTCAGGGAGGTGCTTGTATCATGAAAAATGCCTACTTAGTGAATGTAATTGCCGCATCCCTGATCTCGCTTTCAACTCAGGCGGTAGCGGCGGGTGCTGCTATATCGAACGAAGCTGTGTCAAACAGTGCAGTGCCAAACAAAGCTGTGGCAAACGGTGCTACGTCCAACATGGATGGCGATAAGATGTTAGCAAGGATGAAAACCGCTTCAATGCCTGCCATGGCAGAGATGCAGATGCAGGGTGGCGATGCACCAGCTGATAGCCGCGATCCCCATGCCTATTCAGGGGGATACAGCCTGAGTAATGGTCCCTATGCCCTGCCCGAATCACAACGGATTCGGATGGCGGACGAAGCTGCCTTTTGGGCGGTCATGGGTGAACGTCTTGAATACGATAACGATGACAATATCGCCTTCGATCTATCGGCTTGGTACGGCGGAACCTACGACCGTATATGGCTGAAGTTAGAGGGAGATTATAGCCAAGATGGACTCGAGGAAACTCAAGCAGAGTTGCTCTGGGGACATGCCATCAGCAGCTACTTCGACTTTCAGCTGGGGACACGCTTTGACTACTACGCAGAAGGTCAGAACCGTCAATGGCTGGCCGTTGGCGTGCAGGGGCTCGCTCCCTACTGGTTCGAGTTGGATCTGACCGCTTATCTGGGAGAGCAGGGGCGCAGTGCCTTGAGTCTGCAGGTCGAGTATGAGTGGCTGCTGACTCAGCGGTTGATCTTACAACCCCGCGTCGAGCTGACCCTATATGGCAAGGATGATCCGCAAAACAGCATAGGCAGTGGTCTATCCGATGCCAGTCTTGGCCTCAGATTACGTTATGAGTTTTCTCGTCAATTCGCACCTTATGTGGGTATCGAGCGCAGAGAAACATTCGGCGCAACCGCCGATTATCTTGAAGCGGCCGGAGAATCGGCTGGAGACACCCGTGTACTGGCGGGTATTCGATTTTGGTTTTAACCCTATTAGTCAAACGACAGAAGGAGTCACCCATGAAAACTAACATACACACTTCCCTGGTCGCCGTATCGGCGCTCTTATTGTCATTGTCGGCTCAGGCCCATGATCCCAAGGAGCATATGACAAACGGCGAGCAACCTGATTGTGCGGCCATAATGCAAATGGACCAGAGTCAGATGCATATGAATCAAGATCAGATGCATATGAATCAAGATCAGATGCATAAGGGCCAGAGCCAGATGCAGATGAATCAGGATCAAATGCATAAGGACCAGAGCCAGATGCAGATGAATCAAGACCAGATGCATAAGGATCAGAGCCAGATGCATATGAATCAAGATCAGATGCATAAGGATCAGAGTCAGATGCATATGCACCAAGGCCAGATGGATATGAACGATCCTGTGATGCAGGCGTTGAGAGAAAAGTGCATGAAGGAGCAGCCTCAAGATAAAGACGATCACCATATGATGGACCAGCATGGTAAGGGCCATTCACAGGGATAATTGGATATCAGGTTTGCCGTTGAGGCGAGCCGAATTTATAGAGGAGTAATAATGGCATCGAGAGTAACGATTTTTGCCAAGAGTCTGTTGATAGTCGGGCTGTTGGGCGTGGTGATGTTGGCAGGGTACCTGTACTCGGGTCTTTATCCCATTGGTGCAGATACGCCGCACAACAAGTTGACCTTTTGGGCATTGGAGACCCTGAGAGAAAACTCGGTGGCGCGCGCGGCAAAAGCGATCCAAGTCCCTGCCGACTTAGGAACGCCCTCACGACTGTTAGCGGGTGGTCCCGATTACAATGAGATGTGTTCTGGGTGTCATCTCAGGCCGGGGCGGACTCAGAGTGATTTCACTCAGGGGCTTTATCCCTCGCCGCCCAACCTGAGTCGCCTAAAGGCGGGTGAAGAGGATATTGCTCAAAGACGTAAAGAGCACTTTTGGATCATCAAACATGGCATCAAGGCCTCTGGAATGCCTGCCTGGGGGCCGACCCATGATGATGAGCGGATCTGGAACATGGTGGCCTTCCTGGAGCGATTGCCCGAGCTATCTTCGGAGCAGTATCAGATCCTGACGGCAAGAGGGGAGCAAGACAGCGGCGGTCATCACTGACAGTGCCTAAACAAGGTTAAGTCTTAACGCCGATGTTGTATGGCGCAAGGACGTTGTTTTTACCTCACGACGTTGTCATAAGCAGGCTTAAGCCAGCATCAGTTAGGGAGAGGCCGAGCGCCATCTAAGCCTCGACCACCGAAGAGGAAATAGGAGGGTAAAATGAAATTAAATGAAACGGCATTTGCCTTTGCCTGTGCACTTGCCTTCGCCTTAATCTGGATAGTCTGTTCCCTCTTGGTGGTGGCTATGCCCATGATGATGTCTGACATGACGGGGCACATGCTACATACCAACTGGCAAACCATGGGGTGGCAGATGAACTTCAGTGGATTTGTGCTTGGGGGCATAGTCTGGGCACTGGTTGCCGGTCTAGTCGGATGGTTAATCGCGATCTTTTACAATCGATTTTCCACCAGTGACTGACGAGTGGGCAGCTGATTCGATAGCTGATTCGACAGTAAGCAGTTCTTACACAGAGCTAATGTCATGTAACGTAAAAGGCGGCCTTGGGGCCGCCTTTTCTTAAGCTGATAGACTTAGAAGTCGAAGCGCATGCCTATGGTGACTATGTCGTCACCCAGATCTTGCTTCATGCCAGCCAGTTTCAGGTCACCATCATATTTAGTGTAGTGACCATAAAATAGTGTGCTCTTGCTGATGCGGTAGTCGGCACCTATGCTGAACTGTTGTAGATCTACGTCTGACACGGTTTCCATGCCCGCGCCATCGCTACCACCCACATAACGCTTCACATACTTGCCCAGACCCGAATCGTCCTTACCGTACATCGCCTTAAGCTTCAGGTTACCCATCACATAGGCGGCGTTGATAAAGTAGGTATCGCCTTCTAGGTTGGCGTACTTGCTGTCCACATGTTCACTGTTCTGATACAGGGCGCCCAGAATCACCTGGCCAAATTTAACCTGTGCCACGCCGCGATAGGCTTTCACGTCATCGATGTTGTCGTTGTAGGCCGCGGCAACATAGTAGTTCTGCGCCTTGAGCGCCTTATCACCTAAGGTGGCGCTGAGGGCATACATGTTATCTGGCGTCACACGTTTCTCGTCTTTATAAGTCACATAGTTGTCTTCCACCAGGTAGGTGGCATTTAATGTGATGAGATCGGCGATCTTAGGCGAGTAGTAGGTGATACCGTCTGCGGTACGCGACTGACCGGCGGCCAGCAGATCGATATCTGAGTTGGTGTTACCAAAGAGGTCGAAGCCACCTTCGGATGCCTTAAATACGGTGTCGTTACGACCCACAAGGGCGGTACCTATGACGCTTCTTAGCCCCAGGTAGGTGTTACGCGCGGCAAAGGTGTTGCCTGAGTTGTCATAGTTGCTGACACCAAATTCCATCTGGTAGATCACTTCCAGGCCGTCGGCGACTTTTTCGCTGCCCTTCACCCCTAACCAAGAGAAGTTGTTTTCTATGATGGTGCCATCTTTCTGGTTTTGAGTGGCGATGCCATTATCCGAGTGAGTGAAGGCAAGATCGGCACGGCCATAGAACTGAGGACCGTCGGCGAGCGCGGTGAATGAGGTGGCTGCGAGGGTGGCGAAAATGCTTGCCGATAGAACAGATTTTTTCATTGTCATCTTCCTGTAGCGATTATGGCCATCTCAAAGAGGGCCTTTGATTTTTTTAGCTAACGAGAGTCATGGGCCCAGAGGGAGCTTTCTTGGCCGCTTATGCTGTGTCGCGGCGTCAGTGTGCCCAGAAGTGCAATGCTGAGGTGTGATCCGTGTCGCAAATCATTGGTTTTACGTGAGTTTTATCATGTTGTTTTACATTTAAAAACAGTGGGTTAATTTGCTCTTTACCCTGTGTCACCCTCTGCTTGCCAGGTTGCTGCAATCGCCCCATAGGCTTAACACTTGTCACCGTTTTTCTTTTTGGGATTTTGCCTGGGATTGCGGTAAAATCGGCGGGTTTTTAGTTATCTTACCGGAGCCCACCTTGAGCCAACCTGAACTCTCTGACGCCTATCTCAATCGCTTTGCCGGCATTGGCCGCCTATATGGCGCCAAGGCACTGACCCGATTTGCGCAGTCCCATGTGGCTGTGGTCGGCATAGGCGGGGTAGGTACCTGGGTAGCCGAGGCACTGGCCCGTAGCGGCATAGGCGAGATCACCCTGATCGATCTCGACGATATCTGTGTCACCAACACCAACCGCCAGCTGCACGCCCTCAAGGAGACGATAGGCGAGTCTAAGGTGGCGGTGATGGCCGAGCGTATCATGCAGATCAACCCCGAGTGCCGGGTCAATCAGGTGGAAGATTTCATCACCACAGATAACCTGAATGACTATTTTACCGGTCGTAAGCAGGGCGGTAGCCTGGACTACGTGGTCGACTGTATCGATGCGGTCAAACCTAAGGCGGCATTGATCGCCCACTGTAAGCGCCAGAAACTGCCGATAGTGACGGTAGGCGGCGCCGGCGGTCAGACAGATCCCACTCAGATCCAGGTGGCGGATCTGGCCAAGACCTATCAAGATCCTCTGCTGGCCAAGGTGCGTAATCTGCTGCGCCGCGAATACAATTTCTCTAAGAATGTGCAGCGCCGTTTCAGTATCGAGGCTGTGTTCTCCACCGAGCAGCTGGTCTATCCCCAGTCCGATGGCAGCGTCTGCAACGTCAAGGCCACGGCCGAGGGCAGCATGCGCATGGACTGTACCTCTGGCTTTGGCGCCGTCACAGTGGTGACAGGTAGCTTCGGCTTTACCGCCGTGAGCCGGGTGCTGACCAAGCTTGCCGCCAAGGCATAGCCGATATCGCCTGCTGGCCTGAGGCGTAAATCACCAAAAACTTGATTTAAGTCTAAAGTCACCCTTTGGTCACTTGTTAGACTCAGTCGACATTTTTTGCTGGTGATTGATTATGAAACAGGCCCTGTTAAATCGATTCTTACGCTATGTGCAATTTGATACTCAGTCTGACGGGAGCCAAAGCTGCTGCCCCAGTACCCAGGGGCAGATGGCGCTGGCGGATCAACTCAGAGAGGAGCTGATCAAGTTAGGCTTCAGTCAGGTAGCGCTTTCCGCTACTGGCTATCTGACGGCCCTGGTGCCCGCGACAGTTGAAGGGGTTCCACCCATCGGCTTTATCGCCCACCTAGACACGGCGCCCGACTTTAGCGGTGCCAATGTTCGTCCTCAGCTGATCGAGAACTATGATGGCGGCGATATTTCCCTCGGCGCGCAGCATAGACTCTCCCCCGAGGAGTTTCCCGAGTTAGATCACTACCTGGGACAGACGTTGATCACCACAGATGGCAGTAGTCTGCTGGGCGCCGACGACAAGGCGGGGATCGCCGAGATCATCACAGCGCTATCGACCCTTCTGCAAGATCCCGACAGTCGCCATGGCGATATCTATCTCTGTTTCACGCCGGATGAGGAGATAGGGCGCGGCGCCGATAAGTTTGACTTCGACGCCTTCAAGGCCGAGTGGGCCTACACGGTAGATGGCGGCGAGCTAGGTGGGCTGGAGTTCGAAAACTTCAACGGCGCCACGGCCGTGGTGACCGCCAAGGGCAACAACTGTCACCCGGGTTCGGCCTACGGCGTCATGGTCAACGCCCAGACCATGGCGGCGCGTTTTCATGCCAAGATGCCCCTCGGTGATACCCCGGAGAACAGCCTGGATTACGCCGGATTCTTCCATCTTATTGAGATGAAGGGGGTGACCGAAGAGGCGCAGCTCACCTATCTGATCCGCGATTTCGACCTTGACCAGTTTGAGCAGCGCAAGCGTTGGCTTGTCGAGCGGGTCGAGGCCTGCGATGCTCAGCTGCAGCAGGGCTCATTAAGCGTCAGCATCACAGACAGCTACTACAATATGCGCGATCAGCTGATCCCCCATCCCCATATCGTCGAGATCGCCAAGCAGGCGATGACTGACCTTGGTATTACTCCCAAGATCAAACCTATCCGCGGCGGCACCGATGGCAGTCGTCTCTCCTACATGGGGCTGCCTTGTCCTAATCTGTTTACCGGTGGCCATAACTTCCATGGCAAGCATGAGTTTATCTGCCTGGAATCTATGGTGAAGGCGACCGAGGTGATCATGGCGATCTGTCAGCTGACGGCCAAGCAGCTGAAAGCCTGATTAGTGCTTAAAAGCCCGATGGGTTGGAGAGGTTGAGCTCGACGGCCTGATTGTCCAGTACCTCCACCGGGAAGCTCACCTCGAAACAGGCCCCGCCCAGCTCGCCGTCGTCGCGATAGCGAATATTGCCTTGGAGCAGGGTGACGGCGTTGAAGGCGGCGGAGAGGCCTAGGCCCGTGCCGCCTTCAGATCGCGTGGTGGTATAGAAGGGCTCGAAGATATGGCCGGTAGCCTCGCTGTCGATCCCCGGTCCATCGTCCTGAATACAGATCTTGAGCATTCCCGCGTCCACCTCGGCATCTATCCTGATTTTCCCCTGACTGCGGCCCTTGAAGCCATGGGCATAGGCGTTGGAGAAGAGGTTAGTGACTATCTGCTTAAATAGGCTCAGGTTGGTGAGTATGTTGAGGTCGGGATCGACCCGATACTCCACCTCGGCAAGCTTATCGCCGTAGATAAATCGCATCGACTCGTGGTGCTCCTCTAGCCCCTGTTTGAGGTTGATGCTGCGCTTATCTTCCAGGCTCTGCTCGGCCGCTATGGTCTTGAACTTCTGGATCAGGCTGCTGGCACGGGTGATGTTGCTGATGATCAGCTCACAGCTCTGCTGGTACTCTTCCAGGATGGCGTTGATCTCCTCCAGGGTCGCGTTCTCGCTGTGGATCAGTTTGATCAACTCCTCGATATGGATCAGCTGAGTGCTGGCGGCGGTGAGACAGATGCCTATGGGGGTGTTGATCTCGTGGGCCACGCCAGAGACCAGGCCGCCGAGGGCCGCCATCTTCTCCTGCTCGACCAACACCTGCTGGGCACGCTTGAGCACTAAGAGGGACTGTTCCAGCTCCTGGGTGCGTTCCTTCACCTGGCGGGCCAGCTCATCCTTGTAGCTACGTTCCAGCTCCAGTAAGCGCTCGCGATCCGCCAGGGCTTCCTGTAGCTCCAGTTTGGAGGCCTTGATGTCGTCGAAGGAGCGTCTGAGTTGCTGCTGCATCTTATTTATCGCCTCGGCAACCAACCAGAACTCGTCATTCTTATGGCTGTCCTTGACGAATACCAGGGGCTCGAACTCGCCTTCCAGGTTGATGTTTTGGCTATAGTCGCTGAGCTTATGCAGGTGGCGAGTCACCAGATACCAGACCAGGAAGAGGATGAAGCCGGCCACGATGAAGGTCTTGATGGCGTTGGAGAGCAGTATGACGATGGCGCGATCCAGCAGTTTCTCATACACCACCCTAAGATCTGCCTGCACCAGCAGGGTACCCACATCGATATTCTCGTTGCCCGAGCTGTAGACCAACTTGAAGCTGCGCTCTATGGTGTTCTCCGGCGTGGCCGTGCCCGCCTGCCAATGCTGGCCACTGTCGTCGTCTATCTCAATATAGGTGATGTCCGGCAGTTGGATGAGGCCATCTATCTGGGTGTTGATCAGCCGCTCGTCGATCACCCAGATGCTGGCCGCCAGCACGTCGAGATTGACCTTCTCTATGCTGTCGAATTGGCGGGTGATGCGGTTGACGTCGCTACGATAGTCGTTGATCAGCTGAAAGCCCGTGGTGAGCAGGGTGATCAAGGAACTAAAGAGGATGATCGACAGGGTGAGTTTTCTGCCGATGGGACTCTTGAGTAGCTGCGCTGTGTGGTTTGCCATTTATGGGTTCGCTTATCCTAAGCACCATAAGAACGGCCGACGATTGACGCTAGGTGCAGTGTCCAGATCACATAGCTTTAAGCATAGCCTGATTATTATCTTCTGCTCGGGTTAAGGGATAAAAATGTCGCCAAGATGATGTTTGTAAAGTCTTTATGTAGCTATGCGTGTTGGCATTTTACTTGCAGTTATTCTGCTTACTGCAGGTTTTTTGACACTAGGTATCAAGATGGAAAAAGTAAATCTGATGCTGTTTAAACAGACGAGTCCCAAACAAGTGATCTTTAATTTGATGTTGTGGCTGACCCTGATCAGCGCCGCCTTACTCTTTGCACCCACCTCCTTGATGCAGACCCTGAGGTTAGAGCTGCTGGTTAACCAGTATGCCCACTTCATCGGCCTAGGGCTGATTGTCGGCGCCGCCTATCTGCTGACTCAGGTGACCAACTATTTTCTCGACGAGGCGATTAAGCACCTAAAGGGCAAGCGCACCAAGGAGACGATCGAGAAGAAGGTGAGGTTGCTGGATCCCACAGAGCGCGCCCTGCTGCGAGAGTTCTTCCTGCAAGGGGAGACGGTACTGACCCTGCCGGAAAATGAGGCCGCGGTGCAGAGCCTGCTGCAGGCCAACATCTTGCAGTATCTGGGCAACAAGCAGCAGTACGCCATCCACGGGCCGACGGCAGATTTTAAGATCGCTATGGAGGCGAGATCCCATCTCAACCGCCAGGTGTTGCGTCTGCCACAGGGCGAGCCTAATCAAGAGCAGCTACAGCTGCTGATCAAGGCCAGACCCCACTTTATCCACAGTGTGGTGCCGAGCCGGAAGCACGCCGCCTAATCTCGTTTTGGGGATTTGGTAAGAACTGTGTAGGAAGTTGGGTGTGGAAACACCGAGCGCTAGATAAAAAAAGTGGGGGCATAAGCCCCCATTTGCATTAGAAATATGATTTTCTGGACTTCTAAGTCCTATCTATTCTGGTTTCGACTTCGAGATAAACAACCACATGATGTATGACATTATGCCAATGGTGGTGAAGATCACTATCATAGATAGCAGGCCAATGGGGTTACCGAACATTAAATCTAACCAAAATGCCATGTGAGAAATCCTCTTTTGCAGCTGTTTATATCGTTGTCTGAAGCTAAATTAGCGCGAATGGATATGAGAAATGCTGATCTCGATCAATGAATGCTGTCAATTTGATAGCGCCCTATCATCGTTTTGCTAAATTTTGTGAGCCTGGTGGCAAATTTCCCCCCTGCAAACGGGGCGGTTGTGACGAGTTTTAACCGCTTAGGATGAAAAATCGGCAGTCGGTAATAAAGGTGTCGCAAAAGGCTTGCCATTAGTAAAAGCAAAGGTATAATTCCGTTCACTTACTCGAGACAGAGAGTAAGGTCTGATTGATGAGCCGGAGTGGTGGAATTGGTAGACACGACGGATTCAAAATCCGTTTCCTTCGGGAGTGACGGTTCAAGTCCGTCCTTCGGTACCATTATCAGTTGCTCTCCTCGAGAGAATAGCGGTAAGATCAGACAGACAAGATGCAGATGTGGTGGAATTGGTAGACACGCTAGCTTCAGGTGCTAGTGGCTTAACGGCCGTGCGAGTTCAAGTCTCGCCATCTGTACCAACTTGTTGATGCACTCCTCTCTAGAAGAGATAAGAACCTGCTTAATAGCAGGTTTTTTTATGCCTGAAATTTGTGTCTGTTTAATAATCTCGCCTGCATCTCCCCTTAATTGACAGCTCTTAACAGCCTCTGCTGAGTTGCTAGTAATAGCAAGTAGTCGCAAGCCTCTAGCCTAAACAGCTGGAGCGCCTTCGGCGCCCCATCTCTTGCTTATTTTAACTCTGTGTATGACTGCAACTAGAAGTTGTAGGCGAGACCTATCATATAGTGGTCGTGTTCGAACTCCTGGTAGCTGGCCTCTAGCATGAGATCCAACTGAGATAGCAGTGGGTAGCGATAGCGCAATCCAACATCGTAGATGCTATCGGCCACCTTGCCATTGTCGAGATAGCCATAGTTTTCCGCATCGGTAAACAGGCCCACGTGCGCGACCAGTTGACTCTCGTTAAACAGATCTAAGCCATAGTTAACCTCGGTATACCAAGCTTCCACATCCTGATCGTAGTTCACCGTCAGATTGAGGGCCTTGTAGTCGATGCTTACTGCATACTCGACGCTGTAGCCACCGGCCCCATAGGTGTATTTCATGGCATTGAAACCCAGGCCCAGATCCTCGGTGACCATCTGGTAGTAGCCGCCGTAGTAATCTATCTCATAATCGTTGTAGATACTGCCTTCGTCTTCATATCGATAGGTCTCGAATGAGGTCCCCAGATAGAAGCCGCTTTCATGTTCCACCATGAGGTCGCCCTGCAGGGTGGGCTTGTTGTCGCTGATGGTTTGGCCGCGCCATAGGTAGTTGCTGAGGCCCATGAGTACGCCTGAGGCGGCGAATTGACTTTCTTCGGCCGCTAGTGGTTGGCTCATGGTGCAGGCGATGGCTAAGGCGCAAGAGGAGAGTATTATCTTATTCATTATCAACCCTTAAACTATTTTTAGTCTGTTCTAATAAACCTTGGTATTAAACTTGTTTTAATTTATTTGATTGCCACTTTTATTGTGGTTCTTAGATTGTAATAAATAGATTTAAATAAAATAATCACCCTTTATTAAAATATTGTTTATTTGTGATTGAATGACTTTTTTCTGTTTTGGTAAAAATGCAATTTGCATCTTGCAGGAGAATAATGAGGATAATAAATGTTCAATGGGTTACTGTTATCTTGTTGATTTTAATTGCTTAAAGTATTGTTCGTGATGCTTGGGTACTTTGTGGGTTAGTCGCAAAATGATTTCTCGAAAAGTGAAAATAACCACTTTCTTCAAATTCTCACCATTGAGGGAATACGCTTAATAGTTAGTGTGATCTGGCTCCTTATTTATTTTGGTTTGATTTGTATGATTTTAATAAGGGTGAATAAGTCTATTTCTCCCGTTTGGTCTGTTATATATCATCTTAAATTTCTTTATGTCTACGCCAATCAATTAATCGGCTGGAATAAAGAGGTAAATAGAATAATAAGGAATGTCTATGAGCGAAGTGCATTGGGGGCTGTTGGTGGCAGCCTATCTGTTCTTGGCCGGTGCGGGAGCGGGGGCCTTGTTTATCAGTGGCGCCCTGGTTCTGTCCGAAAAGGTGGTTCACGCCCACCACTGGTCGACCGCGAAGTTTAGCGCCATCGCGGGCCTGTTACTCTTGATGTTGGGCACTGGGATGATCGTCTTCGATCTGACCTCGTTCCAGTACGGCATCTTCAATGGCGACATGAGTAAGCTGCTGCGCTTCTATCGCCTGTTTATGACCTTCGAGCCCAGCTCCATGATGAGCATAGGTACCTGGCTGCTGACCCTGGCGATCATCTTCGCGCTGCTGTTTTGCTTCTCCTTCAAGCGGCGTAATCAGGAGACCTTTACCAGCCGTGGCTATGCGCTGATCAATCTGATCCTCGCGATCTGCGTCGCCTCCTATACGGCACTGCTGATCGGTGACATCAAGCACAACATAGTTTGGTCTAACAGCATCTTGGTGGTGATCTTCCTAGTGTCTGCCATCTCGTCAGGCGCCGCCGTGGTGCTGATCGTCAAGACCTGGCTAAAGCAGAGCGACCCACATCATCACTTCGCCAAGGCAGATTCCATGGTGATGCTCATCGAGCTGTTTGTACTGGGTATCTTCGTCTACGCCATCGCCAATGTGAGCAAGTTCTATGGCCTGGATAACCTGCTGGGGATGGCGACATCGGCCGGTAAGATCTGGTGGCTCGGCGCCGTAGTGGTTGGCCTGTTGCTGCCACTGCTACTCAACCTTACCTCTATCATGGGCAGAGTCGGCGTGTCTCACGCTAAGGAGTATGGTATCGCCGCACTCACCTTAGTCGGCGCCTTCTGCTTACGTTATTCGGTGTTACTGGCCGGTCAGTCTTATTAGGAGCTAAAGATGTTAGATAGAAGAAGAACACTCAAACTCCTGGCTGGCGGCGCCATCGCAACCACAGGCATGATGTTTATCCCCGCCGATCCTGTGATCGCCGATATTCGTCGTCAGGGTAAGAAGCGTCTGGCCATGGTGATCGATCTCGGTCGCTGCAACGGTTGCAAGGCCTGTGTGGTCTCCTGTGGTATAGAGAACGGCAACCTGCCTGACGAGCATAGAACCCAGGTGCCGCAACACAGCGTGGATCTGAATGGCAAGCAGTATGTGTTTAACATGCCGATCCTCTGCAACAACTGCGACAGGCCCTCCTGCGTGTCTGTCTGCCCGACGGGCGCCACCTTCAAGCGCGAGCAGGACGGCATAGTGGTGGTGGACTCAGAGCTGTGTATCGGTTGTAACTACTGCATCCAGGCTTGCCCCTACGATGGGGTGCGTTTCACCCATTCAGCCACGGGCACCGTGGATAAATGTAACTTCTGTATTCAGCGAACCAGCCGCGGCTTGCTGCCTGCCTGTGTCGAGACCTGTACCGGTGGTGCCCGTGTCTTTGGTGACATTAACGACCCCGAGAGCGAGGTCTCCAGGCTGATACGTCAGCACAGGCCGCTGGTGTTGCAGGCCGGTAAGCAAACCTCCCCCAATGTGTTCTATATCGGCTTGACCCAAGACGAGAGCGACAGGGCATACAGTATCAATTCTCCCCAAACCTGGCAGAGGTAGCAGCATGGATCGTAGAGATTTTTTAAAGGCGGGTTCGGTTGCCGCCGTGATGACAACTGGCGCGCTGGGCGCCAAGGCCGCAACAAAGGCGAGCACGAGCGACGCCGAGATCAGCCGCTATGCCCCAACCTCGCTGACCCCTGAGTACTATTTTGATCAGGACAAGCAACTGGTGGAAAACCCTGAGCAGCGTTTCGCCTTCTCCAAGTGTTTCGGTTGCTTTAACGTCTGCGGTGCTCGGGTCAGCATAGACAACAAGACAGACAAGGTGCTACGCGCCGTGGGTAATCCCTATACCCTGACCAATAACGCAGGCCAGCCCTTTACCATGGAGACGCCGCCTAAGGAGGCGATGTTACAACTCTCCGCCGTCAGCGGCCTGAGCCAAAGCAATCGCGCTACTCTGTGTGGCCGCGGTAATGCGGTGCCCGATGCGTTCGAGGATAAGCACCGTATCACCCAGTGCCTCAAGCGGGTGGGCAAGCGAGGTGAGAATCGCTGGCAGAGCATCTCCTATGAGCAGCTGCTCAAGGAGGTGATTGAGGGCGGCGATCTGTTTGGCGAGGGCAAGGTCGAGGGGCTGAGGGCGATTCATGATAATCCTGCGCTGGCCAATCCGCGTTATCCAGATTTCGGTCCGGTGAAGAATCAACTGCTGGTCTCTACCTCCTCTGAGCAGGGGGCTCGGGCCGATTTTTTACACCGCTTCGTCAAGGAGTCCTGGGGCACACCCAACATAGGCAATAAAGACTCCTACTGTGGTCACCAACAGGTGGCGGGTTGCGCCCTGGGTTGTTTCGATGCTGTCGACGAGATGGCCTTGCCTCAGGTGGACTATGAAGAGACCAAGTTTGCCATCTTCATAGGCACCAACCCTGGGCTCAGTGGCAACGGTCTCAACGTGGGCTCGCGCCGCCTGGCCAAGGCCCGTAGCGATCGCCCCGATTTTAAGTATGTGGTGGTCGATCCCATCTTGCGCTCCTTAACCTCAGAGGTGGATAACGGCCAGGGCGAGTGGCTGCCCATCGTCTCGGGCGGCGATACCGCGCTGATGTTCGCTATGATGCAATACATCATCAATCATGATCGCTATCGCCGTGCCTATCTTGAGGCGCCCAGCCAGGCCTGCGCCGATGCCATCGGCGAGATCAACTACACCAACGCCACCTATCTGGTGGTGAAAGAGCCTGGTCATCCCCTGTATAACCAGTTCCTGACCGCCGAAGCTTGTGGCGTGGGCGAGGCCGAGATCAAGATGGTGATCGACAAGGCTACGGGTCAGCTGGTGACAGGCGAGAGCGAACAACCGGCCGAGCTCTTCTATAAGGGCAAACTGGCGATCGGTAATGGCGTCGAGCTGCAGGTGGAGACAGCCTTCTCACTGCTTAAGCAGAGGGTGAACGGCTATCCGATGCGCCTGCTCTCCGAGCGCTGCGGCATCCCTGTGGCCAAAATAGAGGAGTTGGCTAAGGAGTTCACCTCCCACGGGCGTAGCGTGGCTATTGAGACCTGTACCGGCTGTAATGCCTCAGACGGCGGTCAGTTTACCTTCGCCATGATCATGCTGGGCACTCTGGTTGGCGCCCATAACGCTAAGGGCGGCATGATGCACATGGGGGGCGTGGGCTACGCCGCCATGTACGACATCTACGATGGCCCTCTCTATAACCTGATGGATTTTGAGCACACCTCGTTGACCGGCTATAACGCCGAGCGCTCCGGCGATTATGAGCTGAGCCATGAGTATCAACAGAAGCTGGCCAAGGGGATAAACCCTTACCCGGCGGAGCAGCCCTGGAACAACACCTTTGTGCAGGATAACAGCGGCGAGCTGCTGGTGGCCCATGCCAACAAGAACCCGTTCCAGTTCAAGGCCTGGATCACCTGGGCAACCAACCCCATCTATGGCTGCTCAGGCCTGCAGGATCAGGTGGAGGACTCCATCAGAGATCCTAAGCAGCTGGGGCTAATCATCGCCCTGGATCCCTATATCAACGAGACCAATGTGTTCGCCGACTATATAGTGCCTGACTCATTGCAGTATGAGCAGTGGGCCAACTCACGCATGTGGGGCAGCGAGTTTGTCGGCGACGTGGCCTGTGTGCCCGTGGTGGCTTCGCGTAACGTCAAGACAGCCCATGGCCAAGAGGTCAACATGGAGCAGTTCTTGATCGATATCAGCAAGGCGATAGGCTTGCCAGGCTTTGGTGACAAGGCGTTTAAGGACATCGAGGGACGCGACTTACCGATTCATGAGCCGGCCGACTTCTATGTGCCGCTGTTTGCCAATATCGCTCACACAGGATCTGTGCTGCCATCGCCCACGGAGGAAGATATCGCCTTTACCAGCGTGGATCGTGTGCTGCCGCTGTTCAAGGCCAGACTCAAGCCCGAGGAGGTGGGGCCGACCGCCTACATGCTGACCCGTGGGGGACGTTACGAGCGGGTGGATGAGCGTTACGAAGGGGAGTTTTTCAACCCCATGATGCGCATGGACACTCAGTTCCAGGTGTACAACGAGTCCCTGGCCCGGGTGAAAGACTCCTACAGTGGCGAGTATAACGACGGCCAACCCGTCTATGATGTGGATCGCTTCTGGGACGGCTCGGCGGTGCGTGCGCTGTGGAAGGTGAATGAGTATCCCTTTAACCTGTCGACCTTCAAGCTGCATCTTCGTAGCCCTTATTCTGTGGCGCTGCCACGCATCACGGCCCTGGGTGAGACCAACTATATCCATCTGCACGAGGATGATGCCGCCAAGTTCGACATCAAGGATGGCGATAGGGCGCAGGTGCTGTCTCCTAAGGGGAAACATATCGAGGGGATAGTGCAGGCCGATAAGACGGTGGCTCGCAACACCATAGTGGTGGGCATGGGTTATGGCCACTGGTGCTTCGGCGCCAGCGATCTGGAGGTGGATGGCCAGGTGATTCCCGGCATTCCATCGAGAGGAACGGGTGTCTGTCCTAACCCCTTCAACATAGTGGATCCTAGCCGTAAGGGCGCCAGCCTCTACCGGGACCGAACCTTTGGTTCGACCGCCAGACATGGTGTGCCTGTGGCGATCCGTAAGGTCTGACCCAAAGAAAGCGCCGCGTCATTTCGAGGCGGCGCATCTTATTACGCTGTTGTTAGGCCGCCTTTGTCGTCAATCACTCGGATAGGACACTCTTGCCCCCATCTCCTGTCTTAGCGACCAAGGTTTTACCTAGATACTCTATTTATCCTTAGCTTTGATAGATAGAGTTTTTTCTTTTTAGCGGCCCATGGCCAGATACCACTCATCACGTATGCCGTTAAATAGCTGCTGCTTGAGCCAGTGGTGGGTGGGAGACTGGTTGATCTCCGAGTAGATGAGGTAATTGCCGACCGTGCGACCAACGGTGATCTGCTTGAGTAGGCGTTCGGTGAGAGCGCTTGGTAGTGTGGCGGTTCGTATTCCCTTGATCAGCGAATAAAACTCGCGGGTGAAGACGTTACAGCTCATGGAGATGGCGCGTCCATCGAGAATATGACGGCTCAGGGCGGCGATATTGTCTGTGGCACCGAGCACGTTAACCGCCTTGCCTTCCGTCTTACCCAGTTGTTCCAGTAGCGGCATGGGCAGATCGTTATAATTATCCAGGGCGAAATAATCATATTGGCATAAGTTGGCCAAGGTAAATTCATCTTCAAATACCGCATGTCCCTCCTTGGCGATTAAAAACAGCTCCTCGGTGGGGGAAAACATCTCACAGATGATCTTGTGATCTTTAAACCTTTCGTAGACGACGGCAAAGTCAATCTCGCCATGTTCTATGGCGCGGCTACAGTCGCTGGAGAGGGTGCGCACCTCGAAGGTTAAATTAGGCGCCTGAGGCAATATATATTGATGAATCACCTTGTTGATCACATAGGTGAATTCGTTATAGGCGTAGATCTTAAAGTGGCCCCGGGCGGTGAGCGGATTGAAATGAATATGGTTGTGTTTGATCACCTGATAGTCATGGAGCAACTGCTTGATGTAAGGCAGGAGTTGTATGGCTTTGTCTGATAAGACAAACCCTTGTGCCCGGCGGATGAAGAGTACGTC
Source organism: Shewanella loihica PV-4 (assembly GCF_000016065.1). Lineage (NCBI taxonomy): Bacteria > Pseudomonadati > Pseudomonadota > Gammaproteobacteria > Alteromonadales > Shewanellaceae > Shewanella > Shewanella loihica. The sequence goes on along the minus strand of NC_009092.1, from coordinate 3,877,103 downwards.
CTTAAAGATATCGCGCAGTATGCCAAGGTGACGGCTGACCGAAGAGATGCTCATCCCCAGCTCATTGGCGACCAGGCCTGCATTCAAGTGACGACTGATGGATTCGAAAATGATCAGCGAATGATAATCGAGTTTATCAATATTCATGGGGAGAGGAATTAACGGTTTTTATTGGTTAATTTTTACCATTTTACCTAGGCATCAAACAAATTGGCCTGGCAATTCTGTGTGTCAGGTTGGCTTTTATCGACTAAAGCCTAATGGCCCGGACAATTATTTTTTAAAGGCGATAATGGCGCTCAAATCCAAGTCATAAACATTTTTAATAGGTGAATATTTAATAGACGAGTATTCAATTAAAAAGGTCTCCAAAATAGTCGCTGGAAACGCCGGAGATAAGGGCGAGCTAATGGGCTTGACTAGCAAGCCTTAAAAAAAAGAAGCATCCATGCTTTGGGAGTATAGCTAAGGTTAAAAGAGGTGGGTGCCCGTCTCTTGACGCCGACCTCAGGGGTTAACTCTGCTTACTGAAATTGATAGCTCAGGGTGATGCCAAACTGCCTGCCCCGAGCCAGGGTCGCTAACTCGTCGCTGCTATAGAAGTAGCTCTCGTTGGTGAGGTTCTCGCTCCACACCTTTGCCGACAGGTTCGGGGTGATCTGATAGCGCATGGCGGCCTCGACCAGGTTGGCGGCATCGCGGGTCAGCTCGCCCGAGGCGGGCTCCTTGACCGGTGCCAGGTAGCGATAGCCTGTGCTGAAACTAAAGTCAGACCATCTGTATTCCATGTTGACGCCAAGCTCGTTGCGACCGGCATCGGCCAGGCGATCGCCCTCGTCGCTGACGGCGTCTATCCACTGGCCCGTGCTACCCAGGGTAAACTGCTCGCTGGGGCGCCAGTCGATGCGATATTCCAGCCCCTTGATGCTGCCGCTGTCGACGTTGCGATAGCTGAGCGTCTCCTCGGCGATGCTGACGCGCTCGATATAGTCGCTGACGCGTGAGTAGTAGGCCGCCAGCTGCCAGGCGAAGTCGCCATAGACATCGGTGAGGGTCAGCTCGGCCGTGGTGGATTTTTCTGGCACTAGGTCGCTATTGGCCACTATGGTGCCACGTCCCGTGCTGCCGCTGTAGTAGTGTTCGGTCAGCGAAGGGAAGCGGTAGGCGTTGCCCAGGTTAATCTTCCACTCCTGCTGCTCGCCGCGGGTATAGACGGCGCCGATAAATCCGGTGACGGCGGTGTCTGAGTGATCCTCTGCCCCCTCGCCGGACTGTTGATAGCGCGCGGCGCGCATCCCCGCCACCAGTTGCCAGCTATCCAGTTGAGTGCTGGCGTCGGCAAATAGGGCGTATTCATCCTGGCTGGCATCGATATTCTGCTGCTGGCTGGTGCTGTCATTTTTCAGCGACCGCTCGAACTCCGAAGCCTTGACGCCACGACGTGCGATATAATCGGCGCCCCAGCGGCCATTGAAGTCGCCGCCTTGCCACTCCTTGACCCAGTGACCACCAAGATCCAGCGACTCGTTACTGACAGTGTTGACCCGTTTTGCCGGGCGTATGGTCTCAGTCTCCAGGCTCTGGTCGTGGGCGAACAGGCTCAGGCTCCAGTCGTGAGGCCGTGTCAGGCGCCATTGCAGCAGGTGGTGCTGCTCGTCCGGGTAGGAGACGATCTTCTTGTTGGGATAGTCCTTGCTGGACTTACCTATGTCGTCGCCATTGCTGTAGAGGTAAAAGGTGTCGCTCTCCAGGCCATTGTCGAATGCCCAGTGGTGATCGATCAGCGCAGATTGCTGGTCGAAATGATCATATAGGGTGTTGCCCTGCACATCTTCGCTATTGCCGGCGTGTTGTCTCGACAACGCCACGGACCACTGCTCGTTACCGGCTTCCAGGGTCTGCTGATCATACTTGGCATCGGTCAGGGTCAGGCTGGCCGCCACATTGTGGGCGTGCTTGGGGTTGAGCTGCACCAGACCACCCAGGGCTCCTGAGCCATAGTAGGTGGAGGAGGGCCCCTTGATCACATTGACCGATTCGAGAAATTGCGGCGGTATGAATGAAGCTGTCGTTCCGGCCCGGCGTTCTGTGTAGAGCGGAATGTCACCGATAAAGGTTGGCACTCGCCAACGGGACATCCCCCTGAGTCCGACGGTTTGAAAAAGCCCTCCCTGGCCGACAAAACTAATTCCGGGAACGGAATGCAACAAACGTGCTAGGTTAGTCGGGGTCGAATCGCTGTCGTCCGGATTAAGGGTATTGACGTTCGCCGTCGTGGCAACAGGACTCTGAGTGGCATTCCTGTTGCCATTGATGGTGATACGTTCAATCGACTGCGCGGCCAACCCCGATGAAGAGGTCAACACGAGGAGCGATGTGAGTATCGATGAAGTGATTCTGTTCAAAGATAAAGACATGCGGCTTACTCCAGTGTGCTTAGGGGCATACCTTAGCAAGGCGCTGGCCCGGCCAACTGACAAAGATCAGTTGGGCAAAACTATTTTTCCTAGGCAAGTAAATGGGCCTGAGGGGCGGGGCGACAGATGTGCGGGAAAATTAGATTGAATTCACCCAGTTCGATGCAATACCCTAGATAGATAACAAAACGAGACCCTATGAGCCGATGGCGCAACAAATAGAGCAAACCGTATACATTGTCGATAACGACGAGGCGATCCGCGAGGCGATGGCCTTCCTGATGGAGTCCGTCGGCCTACCCTGCAAGCTGTACTGCTCGGCGCAGGAGTTTCTCGACGACTATTCGCCGCAGATGAGAGGCTGTCTGGTGCTGGACGTGCGCATGCCCAAGATGAGCGGCATGGAGCTGCAGCAGAAGCTAAACGAGCGTCAGGTATCCCTACCTATCATCTTCATCAGCGGTCATGGCGATGTGCCCATGGCGGTCAAGGCGATGCGCCAAGGCGCCTTCGACTTCATCCCCAAGCCGTTTCGCGATCAGGAGCTGCTGGATCGCATCAATCTGGCGCTGGAGCAGGAGGCGCAGCTGCGTCTGGTGCATCAGCAGCTGAGTCAGATAAAAGAACGCCTGGCGACTCTTACCGGACGTGAGCGGGAGATCCTCGACAATATCGTCATGGGGAAATCCAACAAGCTTATCGCCATCGAGCTTGAGCTGAGTCAACGCACCGTGGAGATCCACCGCGCCCGGGTGATGGAGAAGATGACCTGCGACTCCCTGGCCGAACTGGTACACGACATCACGTTGATCAAGTCTTCAGACGCCTGACCTAGGGCGTCCGCCTCACCACCTACTCATTCATTCGCTAACCGTCTTGGCTTTCTAAGCTAAGATAGTTTTCGTTACATCGAATTCTCCATTTTAATCTTCTATCTCAATCTTCTGTCTCGAACTTCTTGCTCAATTTTTTGCCTGCTCGGTCAGCCGCGAGTTCAAGCCAATCGGCTCTGGCGACGGCGTTCCTGCGTGCCGAGCCGAGTGAGCCGGCGCTTTTTTTCGCCAAACTGATCTTTGTCAGTTGGTTATTTATTTCTGCCTGTAGTGTGAAACAGCTTGTGTATACGAACCAACCACACTCAAACGACAAAAATTCGCATCGATGCTAAGTGGGTAACACGGACTTAAGGTGCAATTTTGGTAGTAATAAAATAACTAGGAGGCTTTTGACTATGTTCAAAAAGTCAACATTATACAACAGCCTGTGTCTCGGCTTTGTCAGCCTGATGGCGGTGAATCACGCCCAGGCTGCTGCGTCAGCACCTGTGGTTAGTAAGTCTGTTAATAACGTCACTATCCCTGCGCTGCGCGATATTGCGCTCAACTTGAGCAAAGATACCAAGGCACGTCTTGTGCGCGGTAAGATGGATTCGGCGTCCGGTGAAACCACCCGTAAGACCAGCGAAATCATCCAAAACTTCGAACTCCCCTTCGTTGGTGGCATGGGTAAGAGCGCCTCTGGCCTGAGCAAATCCAATAAGACGATGGGCGTCCTAGCCCTGGGCGCAGCCGATCCCGTGCAGCGTGACTTCCTCGGCGACAACATGCCATCGCCGCTGATGAGCTTCGACGGCATCGACAATATCAACCGTGTTGCCCCGCCCGATACCACAGGCGATGTCGGCCCGAATCACTATGTGCAGATGGTTAACGTCTCTTTCGCCATCTGGGACAAGCAGGGCAATCAACTGATCCCGCCAACGCCCACCAATGCGATTTGGAAGAGCCTGGGGGGCATCTGTGCCCAGAACAACGATGGTGACCCTATCGTGCTCTACGATTCCCTGGCGGATCGCTGGATGATGAGCCAGTTCGCCATCAACCAGTCTGACTACCACGAGTGTGTCGCCGTGTCTAAGACGCCGGATCCTACCGGTGAATGGCACCTGTATGACTTTAAGATCAGCGACATCAAGATGAACGACTACCCGCACTTCGGTGTGTGGCCAGACGGTTACTATATGTCGGTGAACCAATTCTACCTCGATGGTCGTGAAGATCAGTGGGGCGGCGCCGGCGCCGTGGTGTTCGAGCGTGAGAAGATGCTGCGCGGCGAACCAGCCCGCATGGTCTACTTCGACGATCCTGCACCAGAGCTGGGCGGTATGCTACCGGCCGACCTCGATGGTCTGACGCCGCCACCCGAAGGCGCACCAAACTACTTCGTGCAACCTATCGATGACAGCCAGGGGCCTGCCACCGATGAGCTGCATATCTGGGCCTTCAAGACAGATTGGCAAAATCCAGAGCAGTCTACCTTCGAGCAGATCGCCATGTTGCCGGTGACCGGCATGGAGTTCAGTGGCTGTAAGGGCGGCTGTATTCCTCAGCCTGACGTGAGCAGCGAAGACTATCTGGACCGTATTCCTTATCGTCTCATGTTCCGTCTCGCCTATCGTAACTTTGGCGATCACGAGGCCATGGTGCTCAACCACACAGTGTTTACCGGTGACGCCGATACCAACCGCTGGAGCCCACGTTGGTACGAGATCCGCAACCCAAGCACCACGCCGACGGTTCACCAGCAGAGCAGCTACGCGCCTGATGGCGATACCCGCTGGATGGGCAGTGTCGCCATGGACGCCGTGGGCAACATCGCCCTGGGTTACACAGTCTCTGGCCCTAACACCTATCCGTCGGTACGTTATACCGGCCGTCTGGCATCGGATCCCCTAAATACCATGCCACAGGGTGAAAACGAGCTGGTAGCCGGTGGTAGTTCACAACGCGGCGCCAACGGTCGCTGGGGTGACTACAGCACCATGAGCGTGGATCCTGTGGATGATTGTACCTTCTGGTATACCCAGGAATACTATGGCGACTTGAACGCCGGCGACATCGACTGGATGACTCGCATCGGCTCCTTCAAGTTCCCTAACTGTACTACGGGTCCTCAGGGTACCCTGGTCGGCACAGTGACCGGCGTCGAAGGCAAGCCACTGGCTAACGCCATGGTGAAAGCCGGCGCAGTAACCGCCTTTACCGACGAGAACGGCCACTATGAAGTGACCATGCCTGTGGGCAGCTATGACGTGAGCGTTCGCGCCTACGGCTACCAAGAAGCCAAGCACGCGGATCTGGCGATCGCCGAAGATAGTGAGCAGACGCTGAGCGATTCACTGTCGCCGCTACCTCTGGTTACCCTAACCGGTAAGGTAGTGGATAACAGTGGTCACGGCTGGCCATTGGCGGCCAAGCTGGCCCTTGCTGGCGAATTGGCACCAAACTTTGAGCTGATGAACGACCCGGCAACCGGTGAGTTTAGCGTCGAGGTGTACCAGGGCTGGGGCTATAAGATAACCGCTTCTACGGCGCTGAACGGCTACAACGAGAAGTCGCTGGACTTCGTGGCGAGCGATACTCAGATCGCCAACGGTGTCACCTTAGCGCTGGATGTAAACAACAGCGTCTGTAGTGCCCCGGGTTACAAGGCCTACGGTATCGTCGAAGACTTCGACGGCGAAACCTTTCCACCTGCGGGCTGGACAGTGGTTAATGATGCAACTGGTGATGATATCGAGTGGCGTACTAATACCGCTTGGGATCGCCCTAACTTTACCGGTGGTAGCGGCAAGTCGGCGGCAGTAGATAACGACCGTTACGGCTGGGGTAAGTATGACACCAGTCTGGTCTCGCCAAGCATTCAGGTCAGTGCCCTGGAAGATAGCACCGCGCTGCAGTTCAAGTTGGACTTCGTCGGCGGCATCTTCGGCGGCTCTATGGTTGACCTGGATATCAGTGTCGATGGTGGTGCCTGGAAGACGCTACTGAGCTATCCAGATACGACTCGTGAGCGTCTGGTGGACTACGACCTGGCCGGTGAAGTGGCCGGTGCGACCGAGTTCCGCCTGCGTTGGCACTATCACCACATCTATGGCGATACCAAGCAGTGGGATAACTGGGCTCAGGTGGACGATATCTCAATCGCCCGCGGTTGTAGCTCGGTAGAGGGTGGCCTGGTGGCCGGTACCATTACCGACTTCAACACTCAGCTGCCTGTGGCTAACGTCGAGATCGTCGACGGTCTGGGCAACAAGGCGGTGAGCGATCATCAGGGTCAGTATGTGATCTTCTCGGCCGAGGGTGAGCAGCAGATTAACCTGCATCAGGCAGGCTACGCCGACGTCAATGAAAATGTCAGCGTGACTGCCGATGACGTCACTGCCAAGGACTTCAGTGTCAAGGCGGGTCGTCTCAGCTCTGAAACTGAAACCATCGAGCTGGCGGTGACCAGTGGTCGTAATCTGAGCGAAACCTTTGAGATCCAAAACTCGGGCAGCAACGATCTGACCTTTAAGCTAGGCGAGATCAACGCGCCGTTAGCCGCACCTGTCGAAGGGCCTAAGCTGGCTATCGGTGGTCGTAAGTTTGGACCTAAGAACCTGTGGGATCTGACGACACGTAAGATCCGCGTGCCTTACATTCTGCCACAGGCGGATCTCGAAGAGAGCCAGGTGGTACAGAGCTGGGCAGTCGATCTGGTTGCCTCTAACGGCGTGGTGTTCGACCAGTCAACGGGCGATCTCTGGATCAACAACCTGGGTGTGTTTGGTGGTGACGATAAGGTCTATCGCTTCAAGCAAGATGGTACCAAGACAGAAGACAAGATCGACCTGCATCCGCTGATGACTACCCGTGGTGCCCACGCCGGTATGACCTACAACAGCCGCACCGGCAAGTTGTGGCAGATCATGGTGGGCGGTGAGCGTTGTATCTACGAGTTGGATCCGGTTGAGAAGCAGGCCACTGGCAAGCGTCTTTGTCCAGATGTGACTACCTCGCAGCGCGGCCTGGCCTATGACGCGGTGAACGACCAGTTCTTCTCGGGTTCATTCATCGACGGCCTGATCCATCGCTTTGGCAGCGACGGCACTCTGCTTGAGTCGACCGATGTGGGTCTGCCTATCGCAGGCTTAGCCTTCAACCCAACATCACAGCACCTGTTTGTGGCGACCAACAGCTTTAAGCCTATGGATATCGATATCTACATCCTGGATGTGGCTAACGATTACCAGGTGATCGGCGGTTACGCTATCGACGGTCGTGCCGACGGCGGTGGCTCGGGTCTGACGATTGACTGTCAGGGCCATCTTTGGGCACTGGATATCGAGGCGCAGCAGCTGTTCGAGATCGAGTCTGGCGAGACTGGCGTGTGTGACTTCCAGGATGTGAACTGGTTGTCGCTACAGCCTAACGTCGGTGACCTGAGCGTCGCGGGTAACCAGCAGGTGACCCTGGATGTGGACGCCGCCAACATGGCGCCGGGCGAGTATGAGGTTCAGGTGCTGCTCAACAGCAACAGCCCATACAAGATGCAGTCTATTCCGGTGAAACTGACCGTGAATGAACGTGTCCCTGGCGTACTTGGCTTTGCCGTGACTCACTATGAGGCTAACGAGGCCGATGGCACTGTGACCCTGACGGTTTCACGTCAAGGTGGTAGCGACAACGCCCTGACCCTGGAGTACCGCACTCTGGATGCAACGGCCAAGGCGGGTGAAGACTTCGAAGCCGCCTGGGGCGTCATCAAGTGGGACGACATGGACATGGCCGACAAGACCATCAGCGTCAAGCTGCTAAGCGATGATGTCGAGGAGTCGATGGAGTCCTTCAGCGTCGCCCTGTCACAACCTACGGGTGGTGCGACCCTGAACTCGGCAACCATTGCCACGGTTGAGCTGGAAGACAAAAAGTCCAGCGGCGGTAGCTTAGGCCCAGTCCTGCTTCTGCTACTGGGTGTCGGTTCACTGTTTAACCGTCGCCAAGCGCGTCGTTCATAAGTGTGATTAAGCCAGCGCGAAGCCTCGCGCTGGCTTTTTACCTTTAGCATTCACATTGGAGAATTCGATATGTCACGTTTCCTCTCTGCTTTTACCATCTCTATCGCCCTGCTGGCGAGCGGCGCTCAGGCCGAAACTCAAACCGAAACACACGCCCAAGCCGAAACCCAAACGGTAGGCTGGCGCGATCTGGCCCATGCCCGCGAGGTGGCCAACGATCCCTATCATCAACTCAATCAAGATCAATCACAGCTGATGCTGGATTTTATGGCCATCTCGGCCCATTTCGCCAAGGATCAGCGCGACAACTACCTGCCGGCGCTTAACACCCTATCGCCGCTCAGTTCGGTGGATTTCAGTCAGGGCAGCTATCCCTACGCCGAGCAACTGAACGCCTATCTGGCGCAGGCGAGCGAGGTCAACGCCAAGCTGGATGTGGCCATCGAAGCCGAGCAAGACCCGGCCAAGCTGGCCCAGGTGATTCAGGCGACCAATAAGTCACTGGACGCCATTGCGGCGCTGTCACCGCGTCTCGAGCAGTTCAAGCATGGCAGCGACAAGTATCTGGATAAGAAAGAGCGTATCAAGCAGCCCAAGTATGCCGCCGCCTTCACCGTGGGCAACACGCTGGTAGATGCCGTGCCTGCCTATCAGGCCCAGCAACAGGCGTTACTGGCCAAGGCCAAAAAGCTTAAGGCGCAGTTAGCGCACAATCTTTGAGCCCAACTGATCTTTGTCAGTTGGCCGCGCGCAATAACGGGTAGTTTGTATCACTGGTATACACACAAGCATCGAATAACGGCAAATCACGTCAACTTTAGCGGCGACTTTAGATAAGAGTGTGTCTTAGGGCGCCCAATGACGACGTGAGCCAAGGTAAACCTATAATAAGGAGACTTTTGATGGGTATCAAAAAGTCAACATGGCAAGGCTGCAGCTCTGTGGGGCTAGCGGGATTATTGGCGACGGTCAGCGCCTTTTCTTGTGCAGCCAGCTCTCCGGTCGTCGGGGAGTCATTGAACCAAGCGTCGTCGACACCTTTGGTGAAACTCGCCAACAAGATGCTGGTGAGTAATAAACTAAAATTCCAACCGACAGCTCAGACCAAACTGGCCAAACCTAGCATCTCGGCGTCGAACCAGGCGCTGATGGAAGCCCAATACCAGGAGCAGATGGCCTCGGCCGTGGCACTGGAACAGTACAGCGACACCGCGGTGCAAGCCGAGCCAGGCTCGGGCGCCATGCCGGCCCCCGAGCTGAACTTCGATGGCCTGACCCGTAGCGGTTTCGATGAGGCACCAATGCCTGATGCGGCGGGCGATGTCGGCCGTGACCACTATGTTCAGGTGGTTAACATGGCGTTTGCCGTGTGGGACAAAGAGGGTAACCTGCTGGTTGACCGCACCCCGATGACAGAGTTCTGGAAGCGTCTGGGCGGTGTCTGTGGCGACCCTAATGCCAACCCGGCTCCCGCTAAACCCTGGGAGAGCCCGACCACTGAGCGTGAGCCTATCGTGCTTTACGATCAGCTCGCCGACCGCTGGGTCGTGACCCAAAACGCCTATGTCTCGGGTAAAGAGAGCCGTCAGTGTTTCGCCGTCTCAAAGACCAGCGATCCTACCGGCGACTGGCATCTGTATGAATTTGAATTAAACGGCGACAAGTGGCACAACGGCGCCCAGCTCGGCGTATGGAGCGACGGTTACTATCTGTCGGCCAATCAACACAACAAGAGCGACAACAGCAAAGCCGGCACCGCCGCCGTGGTGTTTGAGCGTGACAAGATGCTCTACGGCGTACCCGCACGTTCTATCTATTTCGATGCGCCGCTGACAGCTAACCTGCTGCCGGTGGATCTCGACGGTAAGCGCGCCCCTGCCGCCGGTACCCCTAACTACTTCCTCAGCCTGCAGGACGACAAGGTCCATGGCAGCGCCCAGGATGAGATCCAGGTGTGGGCCTTCAAGGCCGACTGGAACAACCCGCAAAACAGTCAGTTCAGCCAGGTTGCCGCGCTGGCGACCGAGCCATTCGATATCAATGAGGCCTGTGGCAATACCTGTATCGAGCAGGATTCCTGGGGCGGCGATTCTTACAACGCCCTGAAAGCCTACCAGGATAAGCTGATGTACCGCGCCGCCTTCAGACAATTTGGCGATCACCAGAGCCTGGTGGTTAACCATACGGTTGACGTGGGCGAGCAACACTTCGGCGTACGTTGGTATGAGATCCGCAACCTGGGTGCAGGTGCCGAGATCTTCCAGCAGGGCAGCTATGCCCCTGATGTTAACCACCGCTGGCTGGCGAGTATGGCGATGGATGCCTCGGGCAACATAGGCATGGGTTTTGCCATCTCGGGTGAAGAGATGCTGCCTTCTGTACGCTATACCGGTCGCCTGAATGGCGATCCACTGGGTCAGATCTCATTGGCTGAGCAGGTGCTGGTGGACGCCGAGGCGGCCCAGGTGAACTCCTTCGATGGTCACTATGGTAAGCGCAGCATGATGACAATCGATCCGACGGACGATTGTAGCTTCTGGTATACCCAGGAATATGGCGCCGACCATGACTTCGAGTCTATGTGGGCTACCCGTATCGGCAAGTTCAGCTTCCCTAACTGTGTGGCCGATCCTACCGGTATGCTTCACGGTGTGGTGACCGACAGCGTCACTGGCCTGCCACTGGCGAACGCCGAAGTGGTTGCCGGACCTTACAGCACTGTGGCCGATGAGGAAGGTAAGTATCAGCTGCAACTGCCTGTGGGTGATTATCAGGTGTCGGCCCGTGCCTACGGTCATACCAAGGCGAGTCAGGGCAGTGTCTCTGTGGCCAAGGATGCCGATCTTGAGCGCAACGTGGTCTTGACCGAGATGCCTCAGGTAACGATTTCGGGCAAGATCAGCGATGGTTCAGGCCACGGCTGGGGCGTACCCGGTGCGATCAGCCAAAACGGTGAGCTGATCCCTACTATGCCTATTGCTACCGATGCGATCGATGGCAGCTTCAGCGTCGTAGGCTACGAAGGCTGGCCCGTGGCGATCACCGCCCGTGCACCTGGCTATCAGCCAGAGACCATGGATCTGGTGCCTGGTAGCGATGGCGTGAGTGGTCTCGCCTTTAACCTGGCGGTAGACAAGCAGGTCTGTAGCGCCCTGGGTTATCGCAAGATAGATACCAATACCGCATCACTGGTGAACTTTGAATCGCCAGACTTCCCGCCTCAGGGCTGGACAGTGGTCGATGCCGCGGGTACTGGCATTGTCTGGAAGACCAACGAGCAGTGGGAACGTCCTAACAACACCACGGGTGAGGGGCTTGCGGCCTCGATCGACAGTGATAAGGGCGGCCGTAAGGCATACGACTCATCACTGTTAACGCCTATCATGTCGGTCGCCGAGCTGGGCGGCTTCACCACGGTGCGTTTCAAGGAGGGCTTCCGCCCATCCGGCGACTCGGCCCTGGACATGGATATCAGCGTCGATGGCGGCGAGTGGCAGACCCTGCACTCGGCCAATGCCAGCGAACAAGGCACTGTGGTTAACGTCGATATCGGCGAAGCCTTGGTGGGCGGTAGCAACTTCCGTCTGCGTTGGCGCTACCATAATGCCAACGAATTCGCCTGGGATTGGTGGGCGCAGATCGACGATGTCGAGTTTGGTCTGGGCTGCTCCATGGAGCAGGGTGGTCTGGCCGTGGGTAACATCACAGACGCCAACACCCAAGAGGCGATCGCACAGGCCAAGGTATGGCTAGGCGATACTCAGGTAGCGACCAACACCGAAGGGCAATATCGACTGTTTGAAAGTGCTGGTAATCAGGTGATCTCGGCAACCCAGAGTGGCTATGGCGTGAGCAACAGTCAGTTGACGGTTACCGACAATAAGATTGCCGTACAGCACCTTAGCCTTAAGGCGGGTATGCTGGAAGTGGACAAGCCAGAGCTTGCAGCAACCGTGCGTAGCGGTAAGCAGAGCGAGCTGAGCCTGACGGTGAAGAACGTAGGTAGCCGAGGAGTGAACTACCGACTGGGTGAACTGGCGGCGACCGTCGAGGGCGAGCTGGAAAATCCTGTGTTGGAAGCAGAGCTTGGCTTTGGCGAGTCTATCGAGAAGTCTAGCCTGGGACTGGCGGTACCCTACAGCGCGACTATCGACCGTAACACCGGAGACCTCTGGGTTAACAACGTTAAGTTGTTTGGTGGCGACAATAAGCTGTATCGCTATAGCGCCGAGGGTAAGCTAATAGGTGAAGTGATCGACTTCAGCGCCATGCTACCAGAAAACGCTCTGGTGACCGATCTGGCCTTCAACAGCCGCACCGGCATGTTGTGGCAGGCGGCGCTGTTTGCCGACAACTGTATCCATGAGATCGATCCTAATAAGCTGATGGTGACAGGTAAGCGAATCTGCCCAGGCGTGGGTGGCATCTCGGGTCTGGCCTATGATCCTGTATCGGGTGACTTCATCGCTGGTGTTTCTAACAAGATGAGCATTAGTTACTTCAACGAAGATGGCGAAGTGCATCTGACCAAGGACGTCGGCATTGCGCCTGCGGGTCTGGCCTACAACTCGGCTACGGGACACCTGTTTATCAGTACCAATGGTCCTGCAGATCCCGGTTCAGAGAAGGTGGATCAGGCGCTGGATATCTACACTGTGGATAGCCATGACGACTTCCGCATGATCGGCGCGCTCGATGTCCCTGGCATGAGCAACTATGGTCAGACGGGTCTGGATATCGACTGTGACGGCAACCTGCGTCTGGTCGATATCGAAGGCAGCAAGATGTTCACCGTCTCCTCTGGTGAGACCGGCGTGTGCGACCATAAGGATGTGACCTGGCTTGACGTGTCTCACACCAGCGGTCAGCTGAGTGTGGCCGGTGAGCAAGAGGTGACCTTCGATGTCGATACCAGCGACCTGGCGCCTGGCGTGCATCAGGTACAGCTACTGCTGCAAAGCGATACTCCATATGGTACTCAGGCGATTCCGCTGTCACTGACGGTAGAAGCCAAGGTGCCGGGCGCCGTGGGCTTTAAGGCCACAAGCTATGAGGTGAACGAGGCCGATGGCAGCGTGACCCTGATGGTTGAGCGTCTCGGTGGTGTCGATGGTGAGGTGAGCGTTAACTACCGCGCCGTCGATGGTACAGCCACTGCCGGTGAAGACTTCACCCTGGCGGAAGGTACGCTGATCTGGGCCGACCAAGACGCTGCGGCCAAGGAGATAGTGGTTGCCATCAGCGCGGACGACAAGGAGGAGGCGACCGAGTCCTTCAGCCTGGTCCTGTCGAGCGATGATGAGCAAGTTGCCGTCTCTGACAACAGCATTGCCAACGTCAACATTGTCGATAACACCAGCTCGTCGAAAGGGGGCGCGGGTCTACAGCTACTGCTGGGTGCCTTGCTCGCCTTCGGATGGCGCAGAAGAGTGAATCGTTAAACGATAAAAGGTGCCTTCGGGCACCTTTTTTACCTGTAGAGAGGTAACAGACAATGAGTAATCACAATCTGGCAATCATCTTACTGACACTCCCCCTGCTAGGAGGCGCGATGGCCTGCGAATCCAATAGCGATGCCGAGAAGGCCAAGAACAAGCCTAAGGTGCAGCAGAGTGCGGCCCAGAGCAGCTCGCAAGCGGTCAGCGACATGGTGCCCGCCAATAATGACAATAAGCCCGCCGACAAGTCAAAAGGGGATCGCACCGTGCCTAACCACAGGCTGCCGTTCGAGCAGCAGCTCGACGAGCAGGCCGATAAGAGCAAGAGCGGAAAAGAAGCACAAGCCCAGCCAGGACAAGAAAGCGTTCCCTGCCAGGCGGAACCCACAGGGCAGACAAATCAGAGTACACCTCAGGCAAAGAATGAAAAGCTAAAACCGGGTGAATCTAAGCCCGAGTGCGATAACCCGCGACAAGAATAAGCTCATGCAAAAAGAGGATGCCTGATAAGAGGTAGTTAGGGCAGTTTGATTAAGCCTTGTGGCAAGAGCGAGGCCCTGTGCCTATGGGCAATGGGCGCTGGCGGCGATGCTGGAGAAGTGTGCCCCAATATGACACTATGGGAAGTGATCACAGATTATGATAAGCAAATTCAATTTGGGCGCATTTACCGGTAGAACCGCTAAGCGGTTAATCTTATACATTATTTTATTCAGTGTGCTGATCACTATCCTGTCGTCGGCGCTGCAGCTCTATGTGGAATATCAAGACGAGGTGGTCCAGATTGAGCAGCAGATCGAGCAGGTGCAAAATTCCCACCTCGACGGCATCGCCCACTACCTGGAGCAGAATAATCCCGCTCAGCTACAGCTGTTGATCGACGGCCTGGTCAAGTTGCCGGATATCGAGCGCATCAGCATCATAGCGCGGGATCGCGTGTTACAGCGCACCGGCGAGGTGATGTCCGATAGGGTGATAGATACCAAGTTCCTGCTCTATCCCACGAAAAGTGTAGACGCCAAGGAGCCGCTGGGCACACTGCATCTGGTGGCAGGGCTAGATCCCCTCTATGAGCGCCTCAAACAGAAGATCTGGTTTATCCTGATCGCCACCGCGGTGAAGACCTTTCTGATCGCCGCCTTTATCCTGCTGCTGTTCCAGTACCTGGTGACCCGCCATCTGAATAAGATCAGCCAGTACGCCCACACCTTAACCCTTAACGGCCACGCGCCGGCCCTGACTCTGGACAGAATGCCTGCGCGCCGAGGTGAGGTGGATGAGTTAGATACTGTGGTGACGGCGCTCAACGAGATGCAGACCAGGCTGGCGCAGGAGCTAAGGCTTAGGGAGGAGGCGGAATTTGACAGCCGCAGCAGCCGCGAGCAGCTGGCCCACATGGACAGGGTCACCAGCATGGAGGAGATCGCCAGCAGCATCGCCCACGAGATCAACCAGCCGCTGACGGCCATCGCCACCTATGCCCAGGCCGCGCTGCGCACTAACAAGGGCGATGAGCGTGTGCCTGAGGCGCTGATTAACGCGCTGGAGAAGATCACCGAACAGGCGCTGCGGGCCGGCGAGGTGATCCGCACCATACGTCAGTTCATCAGCAAGCAGGCCAGCAGTCGCAGCGAGATTGGGGTCAAGGCGCTGCTGACCAGCACCAGCCATCTGCTGGAGACACTTGAGTCACAATATAAGGTCAGCCTGGTGCAAGGGCTCGCCGACGAGCGGCTCACGGTTATCGGCGATCTGGTGCAGCTACAGCAGGTGCTGTTTAACCTGCTGCGCAACGCCATGGAGGCCAGCCCGCCCGACAGCATTATCGAGATCTGGGTCGAGGTGTGTGGCGATAAGGTAAGCTTACGCATTCGCGATAGAGGCTGCGGCATAGACGCCGAGGCGGCTAAGGAGATCTTTGCCCCCTTCTTTACCACTAAGCAGGAGGGGATGGGCATGGGCCTGGCCATCTGTAAGACCATCATCGATGCCCACAACGGCGAACTGCTCTTTAGTATCAACGAGTTTGGCGGTTGTGACTTCACCATGCTGCTGCCCCAGGGGGAGAAGTTGGTCGCTGAGCCTGAATCACAATCGGAAAACAAGCCGCAGAGCGAACAGGGGCCGGTATCATGAAGCATGCGCCTCTGCTCAAACTCGCCGGCGCCCTGTCTCTGATCCTTATCGGCTTCATTGGCATCACCCTGTGGCAGCATGAGCCGCTGGATTCGGGGGCCGGTAAGGGCGATCCTCTGCTCAAGGTGGTGGAGGTCAACATCTATGGCCACTCATCCTTGATGTCTTTCGAGGAACAAAATCAAGAAGTTATCGATACCTTCAGATCCGTGTGGACAGGTACTCTGGTGGGTGGCAAGCGGGTACCTGGCATCAAGGGGCAGGGGATAGACTTCTCTGCCAATGAGCAGGCCAATGAGCAGGCTTATGTGGCGTTCGACATCTGTTGTAAGAGCGATGAGATGAAGCGGGCCAGAGGGCGGGAGATCACCTTCGACTTTGGCGGTATCAGCATGGGGATGTGGATTAAACCTTTAGCTATCAACGAACAGGATATCTATCCTCTGCTCGGCGGCTGGTATGGCGATGTGCAGAGCAACAAGTTAAGGATCAATCAGGGGCATCTTGAGCTGCTGATCTATGACGCCTCAGGCTTCTCCCCCGAGGTGGCGGTGCGCTCCCGCACAGTGCTCAGTAACGATCGCTGGTACCACATCGCCCTGGTACACGATGGTCATCAGGCCAACCTCTATATCGACGGTGAGCTGGATGCCAGCGATACCCTGGATCGCAAGGTAGGTTCTATCATGAATGACTTCTTTATCGGCGGGATCCCCAGCGGCTATCCCAACTTCGGCCAGGCGCGTTTCCCGGGGATCATCGATGAATTTGTGATGTCTGAGCGGATCTTCTCCGCCAAGGATGTCAGAGCTATCTATGGCCTAGTGCCCAAAGGCACTTTAAATTAGCGCAGAAAGGCGTTAATTAGCCGCAAAAGGCACTTTAATTAGCCCCGAAAGGCAATTTAAATTAACTAAAATGAAGCACCAAATGGCACCCAGATGGGTGCCTTAGTTTTTGATGAATGATTGCTTAGTAGCAATCTCCGCCCGCCGCCAGCTGCAGCTGGGGAAGATCGTTAATCACGATATGCTTACGGTTGACCGACAGCAGCCCCTGCTTCTGCAGGCGGGTGAACTCGCGGCAGACGGTCTCCGAGGCAACCCCCAACAGGTTGGCGATATCCACTCGGCTCATGGGCAGGGTGATCTGGGTTGCCGTCAGGCGGTTGGCGATGTTGAGGATCAGCGAGGCGATGGCCGCCTTGACCTGCTTAAGCTGGATAAGTCTCAGGCTTTGATCTGCCTGCATCTCCTGACTGAGTAGCTTGAGCATCAGCTGCTGCACTATCGGCTCCATGGCGGATTGTTGCAGCAACTTGGCGAAGGGGATCTCATACAGGCTCGAAGGTTCCAGCGCCACCACAGAGTAGAAGTGTTTGTGGTTACCCAAGCCGCCGGCGCCTATGACGTCGCCCTCCATATAGAAGCCAGTCACTATCTCTTCGCCTTCCGGGGTCAGACGATAGCTCTTGAGGGCGCCCTTCTTGACCACAAACAGCGAGTCAAACTGGTCCTGTTGGCGCAGCAGATATTGCTCCGGCTTGAGGTGGCGAAAACGCTTGGTGACGCTGGTGAGTTGCTGTAGCAAACTGCTTGAACATCCACTTTCTGCAATGCTGAGTACATCGGAGAATGGGCTTGAGGTGTCGGGGTCGGCCAGTAACGCAGCGCCGAACATCTGTTTTTCAACCGGGCTGAAATAACCCTGCTGTGTTCTACCTGTCGATATGGACTTAATCATGTTGCACCTCAAAAAAACTATCTGTTTTTAAATAAAATTTTATCTATTTGCTCTTGGTCATCCTCTGATGATGTATCGATTGTAACGTTATTGTAACTTTTAAAAATATCCGCAAATGTCCCTAGGTGGGGATCGGAAAATACCTATATTTGCTGTTTTTTTGACTAAAAAAGGTCAATTAACGGCTAGTTTTTGTTTGTTTATTTATCTGTTTTATTTGAATAAATATTTTTGCCGTTGGCTTGGCGATGAGTTGGCGAAAAAATGTGAAAAAATTTACCTTTTGTTCACCTTGTTTGGGATGGGACTGTAGAAAGAGAAGGACTGGCTTTCTTAGGAAGGCTGCTTTGTTGAGGGGGCCCCGCCCTCAAAGAGGGCGAGGCGATAGAGGTTGAGCTTCTTAGATGACTTAGCTCTGCAGTATCTTGAGCGGCAGCCCAAGCATGTTATCGCCGCTACCGGCCAGGTACCAGATGATGGCGACCAGGGCGCCGACGGTCAGCAGATACCAGATGGTAGAGAAGATCTGCCCGTATCTGTCCAGCGGCAGCAGATGGCTCTGGTGACGGCTCTTCCACTCGAAGACGATCTCCAGGCTGCCGATCAGCAGCAGGAAGCCCAGTAACGCAAGCCCCAGGCTATAGCTGATGAAGACGCCGATGGCGGCGCCGGCCACACAGGCGACCAGCCCCATCAGGCTATTCATGGAGAAGCTGATGCTCTTGAGGATATGGCCGCCATCCAGCGGCAATATGGGCAGCAGGTTGAACAGGTTCAGCAGGGCGTTGAAGGCGGCAAGCCCGGCAAACAGCGGGTTATCTGTGATCCAGTAGGCGACCAGGGCCGCTATCGACATCAAGAGGCCGAAGGTGGGCCCCATGATGGAGATCACTACATCCTGCCAGCGGGTGTTGATCTTCTCATCGCTGAGCGCAAGACCACCCATGAAGGGGATGAGGTAGATCCCCTTGGTCTTCATGCCGAAATATTTCATGGCGCGAATATGGCCATACTCGTGGAACATGAGACAGGCGATCAGCGCCAGGGCAAACTGGAAGGAGAAGAGCCAGGAGTAGGCGGCCACGCTGGCACCGGCCAGCACCACCTTGATCACCTTAGCGCTCTTGAGCAGCTTAAAGCCCAAGGAGGCCAGGCCCACCAGGCTCAGTTTCTGTGGCGCCTTAACTGGGGTGACCGGTGTCTGGCGCTCGATATCCTTGGCGTTGCGGCTGCCTTCGCTCAGTACGGCGTCTTCGCTCAGCAGGCGATAGTTGAGCGTGAAGGGTTGCCAGATGAGGTCCACCTCCAGGGTGAGGGGGATCTTCTGCACCGTCTCTTGCTGCGGGTCGTGGCGGCTTAACTCAAACTCGTGGTTTCTCAGCCCTTGGTTCTCGGCACAGGCCTCCTTGACCGACACCAGCTGATTGTCCCAGAAGAGTTGTTGCCAACCGGCAAGTGAGCCTTCAAGGCGCAACTCTTTGCCTAAACAGTCTATTCTCAGTAGTTCCACGTGTTTTCCGTTATCCGTTACCGCTATCTGGCGGGGATTATGCCTGTAAAGCCATGGCAAAGAAAAGAGGCCCGACAATTTTGCCGGGCCTCCTTAGTCGTCTAATCAATTGAGATCACTTACGATTGCTGTAGTCGAAGCTGATCTCTTGGCCTTCGTTGACCACTATGCAGGGGCCGTGTTCGCGCTGGGTGCGGTTAAAGGCCGGGCCGATATGCAGCTCGACGTTGGCGAAGATATGCTTGCAGGCCTCGATGCGGTACTCCTGATAATAGTTTTCCACTTCCTGTTTGATGGCGTTGAACTCCTGCTCCTCCCGGGACCACTCCTCGGTGATGCGGCGCTTCTCTTCCAGCATCCCCTTGACCTGCTCGACCATGAGGGCGTCGTCCTGCCATTCGGCCTTGGGGGGCAGCTTGTTGAGGCTGGCCTCGATATTGAGCTTGGCCACCACCATGTGTTTTATCCCGTGATCCAGCTGCTTGAGCTCCTCTTTCAGCTCGCCGCACTTCATGGCACAGAACACCTCGGTGCGGGTACCGGCCGTGGCGCCAATGATCACCGCCTTGACCCCCTTATCGGCCTGGGCCACGCCGCCCACCAGGTCGCCGCGGCGGCCGTTGGCATCGCTGACGATCAGTTTCCCTGCTGTCTGGGTGTGGCTGTGCAGCAGCTGCTTGGTGACCAGGATGTCGCCTTCGGCCTGCAGCTCAGAGTATTGTACGAACTGGGCGGAGATCTGCCCCTTGGCAGATAGCTTGGTGGAGAGTTGATCTTCCTTGAGCTGGCGGCCGATCACCCCTTTGCTGACGGTGATGTCACCGTCGGCGATCAGCTGGGCCGAGTCGACGAAGCCCATCACGGTAATATCACCGGTGGACTTGACCACCATGCCTTCATGCACGTCGCCCGTAACCAAGACACTGCCCTTGAAGTCGACGTTGCCGTAGCCGATATCCACATCCTTTATCTGCAGCACGTCATCGACCTGCATGCCTGTCTTGGTCTCCACCGGCTGGCCGGCGACCGTGGCGACTAACACATTGGGGTCGGACTCCAGTAGTTCGGCGCCCGTGCCCGCGGTGAGTTTAAGATCTTTGCCTGCGATCGGCAGTAGCGGCTCACCCTGAACGTTGTAGCCCTTAGTGCCTTCGGTGGCGGGGATCTTAACCATCAACTTGTCGTTGGGTTTGACCATGATGATCTCGCCCAGGTTACGCATGTCCACCGTGCCGTCGGCGCGCTCCTGGGGTTGCAGCAGACGCTCCCTCGCCAGCGGCACCTTGCGCTCGACGATGGCGTTGGTGCCATTGATGGCGGGCTTGCCGTGGGCGAACACCTCGCTGCAACTCTCGCCGGGGGCCAGGGTCGGCAGCTTGGCCAGCAGAGCCTCTATCTTGACCTTGCTCAGCCCCATGCTGATCTGCTCGGCCTTGAGGGCCCTTAAGATATCTTGCAGTGTCAGTGACTTGCCCCCCCAGGGGGCGGTGAGCGTCATCTCGGCGCTCATCTTGTCGTCGCTGAGGGTGATGGCTATTTCGGCGTCGCGGCGCTCGGCGATCTCGAAGAAGAGTTCATACTGACCATCGTCCTGGCCGATGACCTTGTTGACCTGGGCGACGGCCTTTTCGATAACATTCTTACGGGGGAAAAGCTGGCAAAATTCGGGGAGGGTGAGCAGTTCGAGAATGGCATCCACCGTCAGTGGGCCATGGGTATTGGGAATGACTTTTAATTCGGCTAAGTTTCCGTCACTACTCAGTTCTATCAGTCCAGGATCCAGCATAGAGATTTCCGCAGGTTAATTATTATTTTAGTTAGTATTCTCCCGAGTATAACAGCATAAAGTTTGACCTATGAAGCCCTATTTTATGATGTAGATGAAGCGCATGATTGAAATGAGATCTCGTGCGAAAAAAGTCGGGCGATCCCGGCGTTAAACAACAGATTAAACAGTGTTTTTTTAGCAAGTTACGCCTTGCGGTTGGCGTAGATCTTGTATTTGTTGTTCTCGGCAGCCACATTCACGGTTTTGAAGAATTTGGCTATGGTGTCACTGTAGGGCAGGTGGCGGTTGGCCACTATCTGAAAAATACCGCCAGACTTAAGCTGGGCCTCACTCTCCTGCACGAAGCGGGTCGCTATCTCTGTGGTGCTGTCCAAGCCATCGTGAAACGGTGGGTTGGAGATGATGGCGTCGAACATGCCCTGGGTCTGTGTCAGGCCGTCCGAGGCATAGACCTTGGCCTGCATGCCGTTAGCCGCCAGGGTCAGCTCGCAGGAGGCCAGCGCCATTGCGTTGATGTCGACGCACTCGAGTTCGAGATCTGGATTGGCCTTGAGCAGCGCGGCGGTGATCACCCCGGCGCCGCAGCCAAAGTCGAGCACGCGCCCCTTAAGTGTGGGCAGGTGCTCAAGCAGCAGCTCTGTGCCCTCGTCGAGTCGCTTCTCGCTAAAGACGCCCACCAGGTTGCAGATGGTCAGCTCCCCCTGCGGCGTGCTCAGCACATAGTCTTTGACCCAGTCGCTGAGTTTGATCTCTGGCGCCTCGCTTAGCAGGCTGCTGCTGTAGAGCATGCAGTGACGGGCGTTGTCTAGCTTGATGCCGCCATCGAAGTAGTCAGGCAGCTGCTTGGTGATAGAGCGGATGCCGCCCTTCTTCTCACCGACGATCACCAGCTCGCCACCCGGGATCAGATGGCGCCCGGCCAGGTTGAGCAGGTAGGGTGCCAGGCTCTTAGATTTGGGGTAGAAGAGCACCACGGCATCGAAAGTTTGCGTCGATGGCAGCTGATGGCCGAAATGGCACTGCAGACGGGCATTTTCATGGCTTTTGATGCGTTGAAAATGGTTGAAATCCAGGGCCAGAGTCGTGACTTTTGCGGCATCTTCCAACAGGGCCGTCGCCAGAAGATCGCACTCATGATTGATGAGTAAAACATTCTTTGATTCAAACAGTTCGATATTTCTTAGGACGACTTGAGAAGGATTAGATAACACGCGCAACCACAGGCCAAAGGGGAATTTGCGGCAATTATAGCCCAAGCCACTATATTATCAGTAACATTTATTATGCCAGTTTGCCGATTCTTGCCTAAGCTATATCTCATTAGAGGATAAATATCCTTTGTTATGTGAGATTTGGCGCATAACTGAGGTCTATAGGAGATAGAGGAGCGAGGATGCGGCGATTGTCGACATGGATGTGCCTACTGGGCCTTTGTTGCGCTAACGTTTTCGCCGCTCAGGTGATCGTCAACTCTTCTGTGGAGATCGCCGACATCACCCCGAAAGATCTCAAGCTGATCTTCGCCATGCAGAAGCTCTATTGGTCCGACGGTCAGAAGATCCAGGTCTTCGTCCTCCCCAGCAACTCCCCCATACATGAAGAATTTTGCTATCAGCAGCTGGAAATGATGCCCTATGTGCTGCGTCATCGCTGGGACCGCCTGGTGTTTTCCGGCGTCGGCGAGCGGCCGGTCACCCTGGATTCCGAGGCGCAGATGCGCGAGAAGGTGGCCAGCACGCCCGGGGCAATAGGCTATGTGTCTGGTGGTGGCGGCGCGCTGGCCGTCGAGGTTGGTATCGAGCGTCAAGGAGGACAAGATGAAGCCGAGCACTAGTCGCTTAACCCTATTGGCAGGCATCTTAGGTTTGCCGATGGCCCTCTGCCTGCCCCTTGCCGCACAGGCTCAAAGCAATCAATGGCAGGTCAATGGCTTTATCGGTCAGGGCTATATTTCAGCCGATGGCAGCGAGTTTATCGTTGGCGAGTCGGGAGACACTTTCGATGTCACCGAGGCGGCGCTGCACCTCTCCTGGATGCCGGATGAGCACTTCCGTGTGGCGGGGGCCGCCCGTTATCGCCAGTGGGGGAACCTGGATGAGTCAGGTCTCTCCGCCGACTATCTGTTTGCCGAGTATAAGTTCATCTTAGATCAGGGGTATGTGGGGGCCAGGGGCGGTCTGTTTAAGAGTGAGGCCGGCTTCTACACCAGTACCCGGGATGTCTCCTTTACCCGGCCGGGGATCTTGCTGCCCCAGTCTGTCTATAGCGACTATCTTCGTGATGCCCTGCTGCATATCACTGGCGGCGAGCTGTTTGGTGGCCATCCACTGCTGGACGGCTCACTGGAATGGCACCTGACTCTGGGGGATGCACAAACCTCTGACGATCTGACCCGTAACGTGGTGGGCTCAGAGGAGTTTGGCCGCTTCGATGCCGATGGCTATTGGGGCGCGGATCTCGAGTATCAGGACGACAGCCTGAGGCTAGGGCTCACCTATTTCGACGCCAAGAGTCGTTATCAGTCCCATCTGGGGGGACCTTTTGCCGATGGCAGCCTGCGATCCAAACACTGGATAGTGTCGGCCCAGTACCGGATTAACTTCCTCGAATTTACCGGCGAATACCTGCACTGGGATCGCTATGTGGGCGGGGTGTTTGTGCCGCCTGAGCTGGGCATCTATGAGGTGAGGGGCTATGGCTACTACCTGGATGTGCGCGGCTATCTGCCGGGGGATGTCGAGGTGTTTGTTCGCTACGATCATCAGGTACAGGATGAGAAGGACCCAGATGGCGACAAGCTGGCCGAACGAGGGCTGCCCGGCTACTTCGGCTACGCCCACGACTGGACCATTGGGACCCGCTGGCTGCCTGCGAAAGATTGGATGGTGGCGGCGGAATACCACAAGGTACGCGGCGCCGCCTGGGTGACGCCTATCCTGCTGCCGAATCCGGCGGTGCAGGACAAGGACTGGTCGCTGTTTGCCATCGAAATATCCTACAAGTTCCAGTGGTGATCCCATGATAGTGAATCACCCCAATCGCTTCTTGAGTATCAAATGGAAACTCCTCATCGCGGTGATTCTGATCTTGACCCTGGTGGGTGGGGTGATCTGTACCTTGGCCTACCAGCAGCTACTGAACCAGCAGAAGATGTTACTGGAGGCCCAGCGGGACAAGCTGGCCCAGAGCCTCTCCTTCTCCATGAGCACGGCGGTGGAACATTCGCTGCAGGCGGCGATGCAGCTTGGGTTTGTGGCCAATGCCAAGGGCGATGATGGTGCCGAGGGTTATCAGCTGTTGCTGAGTGAGAACTGGCCCGACGTACAGCTCTATTGGGATCTCAAGGGCTTCGGCCTGTATCAGCTAAACGGTGAACGACTGGCCCACGCGGGCGAGCCACACTCTCAGGACGATCTCCAGTGGCTGATGCAGAGTGAGGCCTCCTATGAACTCACCTCCAGGGTGGTGTGTGTCGAGGACTGTGTGATCCAGGTGCTGGTGCCGACCTTGGTGAACAGCAAGCCCCATCTGTTCTTCTTCGAGTCGGCGCTCACCGAGGTGATCAGTCATTTTCGCACCGACAAGTCGATCGAGCTGGCGGTGTTAGGCGCCCAGTCTCGCGGCGCCGAGCCAGGCCCTCTGTGGGGGCGTCATCTTTATAGTATCAGCAACCGCCCCAGCAGCTTCGCCCTGCTGAGTCACATGGCCGGTAGCTACTCCTGGCAGCAGATCTCCCTCGGAGAAGGCATTTATAGCTATCAGGGCAGCCACTGGGCGGTGTGGTCCTTCCCGCTGGATAAGGTGGAAAATGCTCCGGCGATAGTGGTGTTGATGAGTCTGGAGCAGTGGCAGCAGATGCTATCCACCTTTCAGCTGGGGATGGTTGGCACCCTGCTGGTGGGGCTGATCTTGGCCGCCGGTCTGGTGCTGTTAGTGGCTTGGTCGCCAGTCGTCAGCCTGGCGCGCCACGCCAGCCTCTTGCCCCTGCTGGCGGACCACGACTTTGGCAGCGTACGCACCAGCCTGCCGAGAAAGCCATCCTGGTTTCCCGACGAGGTGGACCTGATCCATCTGGCGACCCGACAGCTAGCCGACAACATGCAGGGGATGGAAAACGAGGTGGACGAGTACACCCATGAGCTTGAGCGGCTCGCCATGCTGGATACCCTGACGGGCTTGCCCAACAAGGCCATGCTGCACCACGAACTGCAGACCGCCATCGCCTGTATCGCCAGCGAGGAAGATTGTGTGGTGCTCATGTTCCTGGATCTCGACGAGTTTAAGCGGATCAACGACACCCTTGGGCACATTCAGGGGGACGAACTGCTCAAGATAGTGGCCGCCAGGCTGACCAATAGCGTGCGCGAGATGGATACTGTGTTCCGTCAGGGGGGCGATGAGTTTCTTATCTTGCTCAGGCAGGTGCGCGACGAGCAGGAGGTGAGCAATGTGATCCACAGGATCTTCTCGGCCCTGCAGCATCCCGTTGTGCTGGGCAGTCACAAGCTGATCGTCACCACCAGTATTGGCCTGGCTTACTGCAACACCTCGCAGCTCAGGGCGGAGGAGCTTATTCAGCATGCGGATCTGGCCATGTATCAGGCCAAGAGTGCCGGTCGCAGCAACTACCGGGTGTTCAGCGAAGAGATGCTACATCAGGCCAATAACCGCCTCATGATAGAGCAGAGCATAGGGGCGGCCATCAACGAGGAGCAGCTGGTGCTCTTCCTGCAGCCCATAGTCGAGCTGCCCTCGGGCAGGCTACGCGGCTTCGAGGCGCTGATCCGCTGGTTCCATCCCGAGCGCGGCCTCATCATGCCGGGGGATTTCATTCCCGATATCGAGCATAGCGAGGCGATCATCGAGGTGGGTAACTATGTGATCCGTAAGGCCTCGGAGTTAGTCGCCCAGCTCAAGTCGGCCGGCTGGCCCGAGCTTTATATCGCGGTCAACCTGTCGGCCAAACACTTCCTGGCCCCTGATCTGCTTAACGTGGTGCGCCAGGAGGTGGAGGCGCAGCAGATCTCGGCTCAGTCCCTGCTGCTTGAGGTGACCGAGGAGAGCGTGATCGAGCAGGTAGAGCAGGCCATGGCGGCCATGGCGGCGCTCAAGGCGCTGGGGGTGAGGATCGCCATCGACGACTTCGGCACCGGCTATTCCTCGCTGAGCTATCTCAAGCAGTTGCCCTTCGATCTCTTGAAGATAGATCGCTGTTTCACCGCCAATGTGCTCGATGGTGAGGCCGATGCCCATATCATCACCACAGTGATCGAGCTGGCCCATAACCTGGGGCGTCAGGTGGTGGCAGAGGGGATAGAGACTCAGCAGCAGGCGGAGTGCCTCAGCTGTCAGCGCTGCGAGCTAGGTCAGGGCTACTACTTCTCGCGGCCACTGGATGTGGCGTCGGTGTTTAAGGTGTTGCAGGAGATAGAGGAGACTCGCTTGTGGCCCATCAGCCAGGCTCCCCAACCTAAGTTGGCTAGGCAGGGGAGCTAGTGAGGATAAGCTAGCGCGTGATGCTAGTATAAGTAGCTAGTGAAAAGTAGCGCTTAGTCTTGATTGTCTACCTGAGACACGGGGGCGGCGGACTGACTCTCGGCGCCCTCGCTAAGCAGATCTTCTGCTTGCTGTAGCGTCTGCTTGGCGTCCATCTTCTTAGCGTTAGAGTCGCTGGCGGCAGACTGTCCCTCGGCAGCCGGTTTCACATCTTCTTTCGGCAATACCTGTGAGTCGATGAGATCCTTGGCCTTGCTCTCAACCTCAACTTTCACCTCAGTCTCCTGCGGCGCCGCTTCAGGCTCAGCTTCTACAGGCTTAGCCGCCTTAGGTTCTAGAGGCTTAGCAGGAGCCTGTTTAGCTTCTGGCTTAGCTTTAGCCGCTTTAGGTAGCAGACTGATCAGCTTATGGGCGATATCCGTATTGTCCTGATGGCCGGCAAACAGAGATGAGGCCGGGCCGGCAGCAAACACCTGCACGTCCACTCCCGTATGACCGCCCGTGGTCCAGCCTGTGTTGGAGCGCTGGTCAATTAGCTTCTTAAGCTGGGTGGTCAGCACCTGCTCGCCCTGCATTCTGGCGTTATCCAGTGCGCTAAACTCGTCATCGCTCGGGGTAAAACCTAGGGCGCCGCTCACGCCGCTTCGCCACTCGTCCAGGGCCAATGCCTGCTTAGCGATTTGTGTCGGGCTGGCGCTTATCTGGCGCAGCATCTGGCTGTCCCAGCGGTACTCGCCTTGTTTGCCGATTGAGAGACCGCCGGTGTTATGGTCGGCGGTGACGACTAAGAGAGTATCTTGATGCTGACGCACATACTGCTCGACCACCTCGATGGCGCTGGCAAATTCATGCATCTCGGCCATGGCGGTGGCGATATCGTTGTTGTGACCGGCCCAGTCGATCAGGCTGCCTTCTACCAGAAGCACGAAGCCTTGGTCGTTCTGGGAGAGTAGTTCCAGCGCCTTGGCGGTCATGGTGCTCAGGCGTCTGGCCTCCGGCTCATCGATCGCCCAGGGAAGCTGTACGTCGGCGAACAGACCCATCACCTTAGGTTGGGTTACACCCTCCAGCAGGGCTGAATCCTTGAGTACCCGATACCCCTTGGCCTCGAACTGCTTGATCAGCTTGTCAGAAAAATATTTCTGACCGCCGCCGAGCATGACGTCGGCATCTGTGCTCAGGTAGCTCTGGGCCAGAGCCTCATAGTTACGGCGGCTCTCGTTGTGACTCAAGAAGGCGGCCGGGGTGGCGTGGTTGATCTGGCTGGTCACTGTCACGCCTGTGCTCATGCCGCGTTTCTTGGCCAGCTCCAGCAGGGTGGGGACAGGGCGCTTATCGATATCTACCGACACGGCGCCGTTATAGGTCTTCACCCCTGTGGCCAGGGCGGTGGCGGCCGCCGCCGAGTCGGTGACATAGCCGCTGACGGGCGCAGGATAGGTGCTGGCGTTGCCCACCAAGAGGCGGTCAAATACCGTCTGCTCTATCTCCTGGGTGTTGGGGTTGTCCTGATAGTAGCGATAGGCGCTGGTGTAGGCAGGGCCCATGCCATCGCCCACCATGATAACGATATTCTTGGGACGACTCGGCGCCGTCTGCGGGCCGAGCAGGTTGTCGGCCCAGAGGCTGCCCGATACCAGCGCGGCACCCAGGCAGAGGAGGGAACATAAGCGGGTTAGTTTCATCTTGGCTCCAGATTAACGACCGACACGGGCCTCGATGGCGTCCATCAGCATGCCTGTGATATCCACGTCGAAGGCGGCCTCGATCTCCCTGATACAGGTCGGGCTGGTGACGTTGATCTCGGTGAGCTTGTCGCCGATCACATCCAGGCCGACGAAGATCAGGCCACGCTTCTTCAGCTCTGGGCCGATGGCGTTGGCGATGGCCCAGTCGCTCTCAGACAGGGGCTGAGCGACGCCGCGACCACCGGCGGCCAGGTTACCCCGGGTCTCGCCCTTCTGGGGAATACGCGCCAGGCTGTATGGCACAGGGACGCCATCTACCACCAGGATGCGCTTGTCGCCGGCGGTGATATCCGGAATGAAGGCCTGGGCCATGGCATATTGCTGACCATGGTTGGTGAGGGTCTCGATGATCACCCCTAGGTTAGGATCCTGTGCCTTAACGCGGAAGATAGAGCTGCCGCCCATGCCATCCAGCGGCTTGAGGATGATATCGCCCTTCTCCTGGTAGAAGGCGCGGATGCGCTGGGCATCGCGGGTCACGATTGTGTCTGGAGTAAATTCGCTGAACCAGGCGGTAAACAGTTTCTCGTTGGCGTCGCGCAGGCTCTGGGGCTTGTTGACAATCAGCGTGCCTTGCTCCTCGGCGCGCTCCAACATATAGGTGGCGTAGACGAACTCAGTATCGAATGGCGGGTCCTTACGCATCAGGATCACGTCGAGATCTGCAAGCGGCGTATCGACGGCCTCTTCCAGTTGGTACCAGGATTGGGGATCTTGCTTCACCGTGAGGCGACGCATGTTACCCATGGCCACGCCGTTCACCATGGCCAGATCTTGCATCTCCATATAATAGAGCTGATAGCCGCGCGACTGCGCCGCCATCAACATGGCGAAGCTGGAGTCTTTCTTGATGTTAATGTCGCTGATGGGATCCATCACTATGCCAAGCTTTATCATCTCATCTTTCCTTTTGTTAATGCTAAGGGCCGAGCCTTTTAGCTCAGGTCGCCAAACTTAAGTTGCAGTGCGCTGATGGCCGTCAGGGCGGCGGTCTCGGTGCGCAATACGCGGGGGCCGAGCAGCACGTCGGTGAAGGCATGGGTCTCTGTCATGGCGATCTCCTGGGGCGACAGTCCGCCTTCGGGGCCGATCAGCAGACGTACCCTTGGAGTCTCCATCACCAGGCCATTGATACCATGGTCGGCCCTGGGGTGCAGATTGAGCTTGAGGGCCTGGGTGGCTTCACCGCACCAGTCGTCGAGCTGCATCGCCGGTCTCACCTCTGGTACCGTGCTGCGGCCAGACTGTTCACAGGCGCTGATCACTATCTTCTGCCACTGCTGGATCTTCTTCTCCAGACGCTCGCCGGTCAGCTTGACGCCGCAGCGTTCGGAAAACAGTGGGGTAATAGTATTGACCCCCAGCTCGACCGATTTTTGCAGGGTGAAGTCCATGCGATCGCCGCGGGAGATCACCTGACCCAGATGCAGGTTGAGGGGCGACTCGTTGTCGTTCGCCTCCTTGGATAGGACCCGCACCTCGACATTTTTCTTGCTGGCGGTGACGATCTCGGTCAGGTAGTTGTGGCCATCGCCGTTGAACAGCTCGAGCTGCTCGCCGGCGCCCATGCGCAATACGCGCCCGACGTGGCCGGCGGCTTCCTCGTCCAGCATCAACTGCTGGTTAAGGTCATAGTTGCCGAGCTGATAGATCCTTGGAATTCTCATGCATTACTCCGCGATACGCTGGGTATCTGTCCGTTTTTGGCACTGGGCCTGGACAAAGGGGTTGTGGTTGCCCTGTTTGGCCGCGATGGCGGCGTCTCTCTGGCACTCAATAGTATCAACTGGATAGCTTTTATCCCATGCCTGAAACAGTTTTAGCTGACTTTTGGCGATCTTGAGGCCATAGGCCTGTTGCATATAGAGATAGGTGCGGGCTATCTGACCGCGGGTCTGGCTGGGAGGCTCCACCTTTCTGCCCTTGAAGTCGACCACCATGGCACACTGGCCATATTGCTCAGCCTTGGCGTTCCACTGGCTGAAACGGAAGTTACTGCGATCGCCATTGACCTCGCCGATGGCGGGTACCAGGTTATGCAGGTCGCTCTCCATCTTCTTAAATTGTTTGTCTGTCTTGCCGCAGTTTTTGCGACCGCCCTCTTGCCAGCACTGGCGCTGGTGGCCAAATTCCCAGGCGGGGACTATGTGTTCCCACTCGATACGCTTGGCGCGCTTTTCTTGTTTACGCACCTGATAGCCGCAGCGCTCGAAGTCGGGCTGCCACAACTTGCCCGAGATGCTGATGTCGCAGCCGCAGTAGAAGCTCTTGGCCGGTAGCGCCTCGCTGTAGATGCTGCGTGCGACCTGCTTGGCCTGATTAAAACTGGTGGGATGGGAGGCGAGGGCGCCCGTGGTAAAGCCAAGCGCCAGCAACGCCAAGGCGCCGCGCAGCAGCGGCCTCAAACTCAATGAGGTAGTTAGCACATCTATTCCCTAAAAATAAAAATTCGTCGCCTATCTCTGCCGCGCTCTCTATTTGGCCGGCTTGGTGGCAACTTATATGATGGCGCCCACTCATCTTGTATCGCTGAATATGGCGCCCTAATTCAAGCCGATTCTACGGGAATCGACTCAGATCAGGCAAGTTAAGCCGGATTCATCATGCCTCGCCGTCTGTGCCATCTAGGAGGCTTAGCGTCTCATGGCAGCGGCGGCAGCGATACTGGGTCTCTTGGCGCTGCACCTTGTTGTGTCTGCGAATGCTCAGCGGCACGACGCCGCAGCGGCAGCGATAGTCGAAGGTTCGGCCGGCGACAGAGTCGGTATTCAGGCTGTGGGTGGTGCTGGGGGTCAGGCCATAGAGTTTCACCATCAAGGCCTGCCACTCCTTGCCGTGGGGTTTGACCCGGCCATAGAGCTGATAGGCGAGCAGGTGACAGATCTCGTGGGGCACCACCTGCCGGATAAACTCATCTAGGTTTTCCTCTAACAACACAGGGTTGAACCTCAGCTTGTTGAGCTGCAGATGGGCGGTGCCGGCGCTCTTGCCCCTGAGTTTGAAGTTCACCTCGGGGCGCTGAAAGTCGCGCTTAAGTTGCCCCTCTGCCGTTTGATAGCAAGATTCAACGGCCTCGAGAATAAGCTGCTGATGCGCGTTAAGCTCGGTACTGTTTGCTGGAGGCTTAGACGTTTTTGATTTAGACGCTTTGGAGGTAAGCCTGGATGATTCTGGCGGAGGCGTGTGAAACAGGGATTGCAATCGTCGAAACATGAATGGTCAACAGGCCCTAGGCGTTAGGTGATAGACGCCCGCCAAGAGAGCGGGCGTTTTCAGGAGGAGTGATTATAGCCGGGTTGCTGCGGCTTTGACCATCTCCTTGACCTGATCAACGATCGCCATCTCCGTCTCTGCCTCATAGGCCTTCACCCTTGGGGTGTGGATATGACCGACCTTGATGCCGCTGTTGAAACGCTGTCCCAGAAGCACCGCGCGGTAGGAGATTTCGTTGGACAGGTAACCGCCGCCCGAGCCATTGACCGAGCCATTGACCTGAGTCGTGTTTTGCAGCTCGCTCAGCGAGCTGGCGTCGAACTCGCCTCTCGATAGCGTGGTCACTGTGTGGTTGTCATTGATCTTCCACTTGCCCTTGACCGACTGCATGGCACCGACAGGTAGCGAGAACTCGACGAATTCTGGGCCATAGAGTGGCTTGCCATCGAACATAGGCGCCTGTGGTGACTGGGCCGTGGCGCCGGTCAGCACATTGAGGTTATCGGGTGCTGCCGCGCTGCGGTTGCGGCCGGGGAAGCGCTCCAGATCGAAGTCGTCACGGCCCATGCTGACGGTGAAGATGGCATTGACGCTGTTTTCACGATAGACAGGGGTGAGCAGGGACTCGATGATCCCCTGATCGAAGTCGGCGAAGCGCACCGGGATCATTACCGTCTCTATCTGGGCCTTCTTGCCGTCGACGCTAAACTTGTAGCCGTCCAGGGCCAGCGCGGTTAAGCCAGATGGGTTGCTCTGATCTATGTTGCGATCCAGAAAGAAGGGATCGAAGCCGGTGAGCAGAATACGGATCTGGCTGTCGTCATCGAAGTGGATGTCGCTGAAGCCGCGGGAAGATTTCTCTACCGCCTTGAGTAATATGCTGCGCTGCCAGTCGGCCATGTTAAAGGCGGGCTTAGACTCTTTAAGGGTCTTCTTCATCGCCAGACGACTCCAGTAGAGGGATCTGTCGTCCTGACCGCCGGATTGCACGTCTCTCACGGCCTGTTGCCAGAGGCGCTCGCCTTGGTGGGCCACCATCTGTGTCATGATGAGTTCATCTTTCTGCTGACGATACTTGTCGTCCAAGCTATCGACCAGGGCTTGATAGCGGTTGACGACGTCGGGCATGGCCTGGGTTGCCTTGGGGAGGCGCAGTTCTTCGAGATCCAGAGCGGCGAAGGCGCTGCTACTCAGCAAGCTGGTCATCGCCAGGGCTATGGCTGTTTTACGCATGACATGGTTCCTTTGCAAAAACCTCTTAACCTTACACTCAGCCTAAGGCTGATGTTGGGCAATGATGGCTCAGGGTGGTTATCAATTTGAATTTATTATAGTCAACAACTGAGTATGCACGACAACAGTCTGCAAATAAAGACTTGAGATGGCTTGATAAAATGCCAGATTCTTGACACAAATCATCATGAGTTTGCCCCCACGGGCGCAGGGGCAAGTTGCTAGACTCGAGGCAGGGATTTTATGCGGATTAGTGGGGGGGAAGATGAAAATGCGGGTTAGCTCGGAGTCTGGTCTTAGTTGTGGCTTTCGTTCCGGTCTTAGTTGTGGTCTAGGTTCTGGTATTAGTGCTGGCTTAGGCTATCGGCTACTCTGTTCGCTGGGGTATCTGGGGCTGCTCAGCCTGGCCTTGTTAAGTTGGGCTGGCGGCGCGGCGGCAGTACCTCAAACTGGGCCTGATAAACCGGCGGCAGAGCAAGAGTCGGCCGGGGCGCTCAGGCTGGATGGTGAGATACAGGCGGTATTCGATGCCGTGGGTGCGAAAGGCGTCATGGTGTTGCTGGATGATAAAGGGGGGAAGCTGCTGACTAACGACGCCGCCCGCAGCCAGCATCCTTATATTCCTGCCTCCACCTTTAAGATCCCCCACAGCCTATTGCTGCTAGAGGCGGGGATAGTAGAAGATGAGCATAGCC
This sequence comes from Shewanella loihica PV-4, assembly GCF_000016065.1. Lineage (NCBI taxonomy): Bacteria > Pseudomonadati > Pseudomonadota > Gammaproteobacteria > Alteromonadales > Shewanellaceae > Shewanella > Shewanella loihica. The sequence continues at coordinate 3,843,846 of NC_009092.1, read as the reverse complement.
GGTTTGCCTGGGACGGGGTGAAACGCACATATAGCCCCTGGAATCGCGACCATAACTTTATTGGTGCGATGAAGTATTCCGTGGTACCCATCTATCAAAAATTGGCGTTGCAGCTGGGGGCCGAGCGTATGGCCAGTGGGCTGGAAAATCTCGATTATGGTAACGCAAATATCGGCGGCGGGCTGGACAGCTTCTGGCTCGACGGTGACTTGGCGATATCGGCTCTCGAGCAGGTGCACTTCCTTAGGCGTCTGTATCACAATCGACTTCCCCTGTCAGAGCGCAGTCAGCGCATCGTTAAGACCATGATGCTTAACGAGGCCAACGGCGATTGGGTACTAAGGGCCAAGACGGGTTATGGTGTGCGCAAGGGGCAGAAACTGGGATGGTGGGTCGGCTGGCTCGAGCGCGAAGAGAACACTTACTTCTTCGCCATGAATATGGATATCACCTCAGATAAAGACTTAGCGCTGCGTAAGCGGGTGGTGAAGCATCTCTTAAAAGCCAAGGGCTGGATGTGAGAACCTATGTCAGCGGAGATGGCCCATATCAGCAGAGGTTAGCTACATGAGTAGAGACTGAAGCGACTCGTGGCTGTTGAAGCGCTTGGTGAAGAAATCCAGGAAGACGCTGATGTTGGTGGCCAGCTGTCGGCGACTGGAATAGACGCCATAGACCTTGAAGGGCTCCATCGGCCACTCCTGCAGTAGCGGCACCAGGCTGCCACCGGCCAGCTCGTTCTTACATACTGAATTAGAGAGCATGGCGATGCCGAAATCGTCCAGCACCAGTTGTTTGACCATGATGGCGCTGTTCACCCTCACCTTACGCTTGAAGTTGACCATGGTCTTGCGCTCCCCCTTGCCCAGGGGCCAGATGGGGGCCGAGCGCGAGGTCCCCAGCAGTATGCCGCTGTGCTCTTTGAGATCCTGAGGTGTCGCCGGGGTGCCGTTGGCCTTGAGATAACCAGGGCTAGCCACCAGTATGGGTTGACGCTCAAACAGCAGGCGGGCGACTAAGTCGGATGATTGCAGCGGCCCATACTTGATGGCGATATCATAGCCTTCGCCCACTAGGCCCACATCACTGTCGGTAAATTGGACGTCGAGATCCACGTTGGGGTAGAGGCGCATGAAGCTGCTACAGAGGCTGGCGATAAGCTCCTGACTGAAGGAAACCGGAATGGCGATGCGCAGTGAACCAAATACATCATTATGCGTATTTTCTATGGTTGCCTTGGCAGCCTCGATTTCATCGCTAATACTACTGCAATGCTGGTAAAAAAGCGCTCCAACCTGAGTCAGGCTGAGATTGCGGGTATCGCGTTGCAACAGGCGCACGCCTAGCTGCTCTTCGAGCTGAGCCACCTTACGACTAATGGTTGATTTTGGCATGCCCGTATTGCGAGCAGCCTGGGAGAAACCCTTGGCGCGAACGACGGCCGCAAAGAGCATCATACCGTTTAAATCTGGCATTATTTATCACTGTCTCAAATATGGAACAAAGCGTCTAAGCCAGTTTAATAGCATTTGACCCTATAACAAAGCTATATTTATGGGCTAAAAATTTTAGAGGCTAAAGCAGAGGATCTATTGATGACCAGCAACAATCAGCCCACAAACACGACTCAGGTTCAAACAGCCGATCCGCTTTTTCTTCAAGCTGAACATTTGGCACAGGATTTTTCTCTGTTTCCTAAGCATAGTAAGCAGAGCCTTTCACAGCAGATCAAGGGTCTGCTCAGCGACGATGAAATTCAAGCTAACTTAAAAGAGTTAGAACAGTTGGATGTTGACGGCTACGTGGCCAAAGTCATTCAACCTACCTTAGACAAGAGCCGCCCAGGCGCCAAGCGCGTGATTGCGGATCTGAAAGGCAAGTTAATTGTCGAAAAACATATGGGGCCTTTTTATAGTGCCGAGATCGAACTGAATTTTGGATCTCGTACTCGCCGCATAGGTTTTATCGCCCAGGAACGTAGCACAAGTAATGGTGCCTGGATGCCAGAGCATCACCTGGCGGCCTGCACGGCCATTCGTCATTTTGCCGAGCTTTCAATGCCTATCGTTTACCTCATCGACACTCCGGGTGCCGATGCGGGGGAGATAGCCAACAGCCAAAACCAGGCGCACACCATCTCTAAGGCGATTGCCGAGAGTGCTAACGTCGACGTACCTACCGTAGGTATCGTTATCGGTGCCGGTTACTCTGGTGGTGCTATTCCACTGGCTGCGGCTAACATTCTATTGTCGCTACGTGACGGTATCTTCAACACCATCCAGCCACAGGGTCTACAGAGCATTGCGCGTAAGTACAACCTCTCTTGGCAGGAGTGTGCTAAGTCGGTAGGTGTGTCACCAGAGGAGCTGTACACCTCAGGTTGTATCGATGGCATCATCGACTTCTCGCCATCTGACAAGGATGAGCGTCAGCACAACCTACGCCGCGCTATCATCAGCAGCATCGAGGCCGTTGAGCATGCGGCGGTACAGTTTGTACGCGAATCTAAGGATCTGCGTGAGCACTACGACCGCAGTCTTCACCGTTTCCTTGAGCCTTCTAAGAACCTCGAAGCGCTTGAGCACCACGCCGAACTGTCGGTGGCTAACAACCCCACCATGCACCTCAACCTGTTTGGTAGCTCATACCGTTACCTGCGTTACCTGACGCTGCGTAGCCGTATCCATTCGATCTCACAGGAGCAATATGGTCGCCTGTCTAAGGTGAGTGTGCCTGAGGGTGATCTGTTGGCGCGTATTCAGCAGGAACAGGACAAGGTGTTCCAGTCTTGGCTGTCGAGCCCAGATAAACTGGTATACGACGAAGAGCTGAACAAGCTGTGGAGCAACTTCACCGCCAAGCGTGACGAAGTCTCTACAGAGCGTAACATGCTGACTCGTCTCATCCTGGGTGAGCCGAAGCAAAACTATAAGAAGGCCCGTAAGGCGCTGTTGTTCAACATCGGCTGGTCGCTGTACCACAGATGGAAGAGCAACGCCGAGAACAACTTCAAGGGGCTAATCCATTATCTAGAGAGCCTTCCAGACGAGGTGACTCAGGCAGATTGGCCTGAGCTGAACCAGCTGACGGTTCTGGATGTGATCGTGCACGAAGAGCTGCGCGAAGACTTCATCTGGCAATGTTATAACATCCTGATCTTCAACGCGCTGTACGACAACGTCGTGGGTAACCTTGCCTCTATCGCGAAAGAAGCCATGATGTCTAAGAGCCTGTCGCGCGCCTCGGTTGACGGCCTGCTACATGACTCTATTGACCGCGCTATCTCTAAGCAAGATACCGCTAACGATAAGAACAAGTTCTACAAGTGGCTGAAGTACTTCATGTCTCAGTCTAACCGCGCCGATCTGCTGACCAAGACTGAGCAGTGGAAGAGTGTCGGTTTCCCTCAGCTTAACGACTCTCTGTTCGTTATCCTGACCTACTTCTTCGAGCGTCTGCTGCCTGAATACTTCGCCAGCGAAGAGGAGAGCAGCGAGTACACGGGTGCCATCAACCCAGTGCGTATCGGTCGTCGTAAAGACTTCTGGAACCGTCTGACCATGGGTTATCAGGATCTTCTGATCCAGAAGGTACTGCGTGACGAGAAGCGCGCCGGTAAGATGAGCTGGGAAAATGTGATTGCCAAGTTCTTCACCGAGTTTGAAGAGCTAAACGGCGACAAGATGTCGGCTAACCTGCTGAACTTCCCAGGCTTCCGTCTCTCTATCGAAGACGCGCTAGACAAGGGTATCCGTCCTTGCGGCCTGATCACAGGTACTGCGGACTTCGAGCACCATGGACAAACCATGCGCGTTGGTGTGGCCGTGTCTAACACCGCCTTCCAGGCTGGTGCCTTCGATATGGCTTCTGCCGAGAAGTTCTCAGCGCTCTTGATCGAGTGTGCCAAGCGTAAGCTGCCGGTGATCTGCTTTATCAGCTCAGGCGGTATGCAGACCAAAGAAGGTGCTGCGGCGCTCTTCTCTATGGCGGTAGTGAACGACCGTATTACCCGTTTCGTTCGTGATAACGAATTGCCGGTATTGATGTTTGGTTTCGGTGACTGTACCGGTGGTGCACAGGCGAGCTTCGTGACTCACCCGTTAGTACAGACTTACTACTTCTCTGGCACCAACATGCCGTTCGCCGGTCAGATGGTTGTCCCTGCGTATCTGCCGTCTACCTCGACCCTGTCGAACTATCTGTCTAAGGTACCTGGCGCCATGAACGCCCTGGTCACCAACCCATTTAGCGACACTATCGACGATCAGCTCAGCAGTATCGATCCGCTGATGCCTAAGCCAACGGCTAAGGTAGTGGATGTGATTGGTAACGCCATTTCGACCCTGGTGCCTGAGATGTTGATCACCGAGGAAGAGCTGGTACAGGACGATCCACGTCAGCTGATGAAGCCGATCGATAAGGTACTGGTGCACGCCCGTGGCTGTACTGCGGTGAAACTGATCCGCAAGGCACACGACAACAACATCAAGGTGGTACTGGTGGCGTCAGATCCTGACATGACCTCAGTACCGGCCGACATGCTGAACGAAAACGACAAGCTGGTCTGTATCGGTGGTAACACCTCAGACGAGAGTTACCTAAACGCCTACTCGGTATTGAAGGTTGCCGAATATGAGCAAGTCGACGCGCTGCACCCTGGTATCGGCTTCCTGTCGGAAAGCCCGCAGTTTGCGGCCCTGTGTGTGAACAACGGCGTTAACTTCGTCGGTCCAAGTGTGCACTCAATGACGACTATGGGTAACAAGTCGAACGCGATTAAGACCTCGCAGTCGCAAAATGTGCCAGTAGTACCTGGCAGCCACGGTATTCTGACCAATGCCGAGCAGGCGGTGAACGTGGCCAACGAAATCGGCTACCCTGTGCTGCTTAAGGCGGTACAAGGTGGTGGCGGTAAGGGTATCCAGGTCGTTCAACGTCCAGAAGATATGATCTCTCTGTTCCAGAAGACCTCTACCGAAGCGGCTGCGGCCTTCGGTAACGGCGACCTCTACCTAGAGAAGTATGTGACCTCACTGCGTCACATCGAAGTGCAGCTGCTGCGTGACAAGTTTGGCAACACCAAGGTACTGGGTTTGCGTGACTGTTCGGTACAGCGTAACAACCAGAAGGTGATCGAAGAGTCTGGTTCTACCATGCTGCCAGAAGAGCTGAAGCAGCAGGTGATGGAATACACCCGCGCCCTCGGTGACGCCACAGACTACATGGGCGCAGGTACCGTAGAGTTCATCTACAACCTGGATGCCAACGAAGTCTACTTCATGGAGATGAACACGCGTCTGCAGGTTGAACACCCTGTGACCGAGGCGACCTCAGGTATCGATATCGTGAGCGCAGGCTTCGACATCGCCGCCGGTCGTTCAATAGAAGATCTTGAGCCACAAGAGATCGGCTACGCCATCGAGGTTCGTGTGACTGCCGAGAAGGCCGCACTGGACAGCAACGGCGTACTGCAACTGCTGCCACATCCAGGCATGATCACCGAGTGTGTGATCCCAGAGCGTGACGATATCGAGATCATCTCTATCGCCGGTGAAGGCAAAGAGGTTTCACCATACTACGACAGCCTGATCGCTCAGATCATCTGCCGTGGTGAGAGCCGTGAGGATGTGATCAACAAGCTGCATGACTACCTGGCAAACCAAGTAGTGATCAAGGGCATCGCGACCAACATCCCACTGCTGACTCGTATCCTGAAAGATGGCACCTTCAACGAAGGCGTATACGACACCAACTACCTGCCACGCTTCATGGCTGAGCTGGATATTCCAGCGCTGATCGCCGAGATGGAAGCCGCCGCAGAGACTGTAGGCGTCGATACCGAGTCGCTGCGTGTGGGTGAGAGTAACGAGCTTAAGGTTCTGGCTCAGGGTGCAGGTATCTTCTATACCTCTCCAGCGCCGGGTGAAGCCGACTTCGTTAAGGAAGGCGACATAGTGACTGTGGATCAGACACTGGCGTTGACCGAAGCGATGAAGATGTTCTCTCAGGTGACACTGGCTGGCTTCAACCGTCAGGGTGCCGTGCTCTATCCAGAGGATAAGCAGTACCGCATCGAGCGTATCCTGAACAGCAATGGTCAGCAGGTTTCACAGGGCGAGCTACTCTTCGTGGTCTCTCCTGTCTAACCTAAGACGCTAGCTGCTAAATACCCGCCTTCTGGCGGGTATTTTTTTGCCTGAGGCTTACCCTCTACTTACTGTCTATTTATCGTCTTTCGCCAGCGTCCACTTGAGTAGCAGGGGGCCGGCAATTGTGGTGATGGCGATGATCAGCACCAGCTCGGTAAACAGCTTTGGCGAGATGATCCCCATCTGCAGCCCCATCTCGGCAAACACTAAGCCTACCTCGCCCCTGGGCACCATGGCGCTGCCGACAATCGCCTTGGTGCGCAGGTGACCTGGCACCCTCAGCCCCGCCATCATCTTAGTGATAATCGCCAACAAGGAGAGCATCAGCAGGGTAAGCAGGCCGCTCCAGCCAAGATCTATTTGGCTGAGATCTAAGCTTATTCCCACATAGACGAAGAAGATGGGGGCGAAGATATCCACCAGGGGCTTGGATTCGACCTCCATCTCGTGGGTGAAGGCGAAGGGGTTTTGCAGGTAACGATTGAGGGGCGAGATAAATTGGCGACTGAGCGCCAGGCCGACGGCGAAGCCACCGAGTAGGGCGGGGGCGTGCAGGGCGTGGGCCAGCCAGGCAAACAGACAGATGAGGATCATGGTGACGATCGCCTCGTATCCTGTCTCCTCCTCTTTGGGTTTGACGGCGCGAAACAGATACAGCAGCAGGCGCGCCATAGGCGGTGCCAGCAGCAGGAAGCCGACTATCTTGAGGATTAACAGGCCGCTGGGGATAAGCCCCACCTCACCCGAGCTGGCAAAGTTAAACAATAGGCTGAGCAGGATCACCCCGGCGATATCGTCGATCACTGCGGCGCCCAGTATGATGTGACCTTCCTGGCTCTGGGACTGTTTGGCCTGGGCCATCACCCGCACCGATATGCCTATGCTGGTGGCGGTCAGGGCGCAGCCCAGGTAGAGGGCGGTAAAGCCGGGGAGATCCAGATAGAGCAGGCACACCAGGCCGATGACCACGGCGGGTAGGGCGATACCCAGCAGAGCCACCCCGGCGGCGCTGTTGCCCGCCTGAAACAGGTGCTTGATGGAGGTTTCGCAGCCGATGGAGAAGAGCAACAGGATCACCCCCAGCTCGGCCATCACCGCCAGGGTTTCATGGGGGGCTATCCAGCCCAGCAGACTGGGGCCGATGAGGATCCCCGCCAGGATCTCGCCGACCACGGCCGGGAGTTGCAGCCGTTTGAAGGCCTCTCCCAGCACCCGGCCGAAGAGCAGGATCAAACACAGGGATAAGACGAAGTTATCTATGGCCATAACAGGCGCGACTCCCCGAGAGTGGTGATAATGTGATCTTGATCATTTTGATGACCGAGATCAAGGCGTAACCCATGGAGTGTGACTAAGCTCAAATGGAAACTTGCCGACAGGAGGTAACCATGGACAAGGTGTTTATTATTTCCCAGAAAGCCGAGCAGCAGGCCGATGCCATTGAGACGGGGATCGCCTTGGCCAGGGTATTGGAGAAGGAGGCAGAGGTGTTTGCCTACAGCTACGAATCCTTTGCGGGTAAGGAGTACTACAATCCCAGGCTGGGTGCGGCGGCCAAGGTGGCCCTGATGAATCAGCGCAGCGAGGAGATCGCCGCCAAGCTTAAGGCGCTCAAGGCGGAAGACGTGGCCGTGCATAGCGTGTGGACCAAAGATCTGTTCGAACATGCCTGTCATCACTCCATTCGTCATGGGTTCGACCTCATGGTTAAGGCGGTGCATCACAAGACTCACTATCTGCCGATGGACTGGCAGCTGATCCGCCATGTGCGCATCCCGTTGATGATGCTGTGCGACAACCCCTTGCAGCGTGCCCGCAGCGTGTTGATGGCGGTGGATCTGGGCAGCGACAACCCCATCAAACAGAAACTCAACCAGTGCGTCATTCAACAGGGTCGCCAGCTGGCAGAGGCGATGGACTGCCAGCTACATCTGGCCTACATCATACGCGTGCCTAAGATCTTAAGAGATATGGACCTTATCGACACCCGCACCCTAGTGAAGGACGCCTATCACAGGTATCAGCCTCAGCTGGACGAGATTGACCTGCATCAGGAGCATGTACATTTCCTGGCGGGCGATCCCGATCTTTGCCTCTACGAGCTCTCCTGTCGCCTCAAGGCCGCCTATCTGGTGATGGGCGCTCGCCAACGCAAGGGGCTGATGGGCATGGTCATAGGCAATACCGCCGAGGCCATGTTGACCCGCATCCGCAGCAATGTGTTGATTATTCCAGCTGACGATCAGCTGTTGCCTGCCTAACCTTAGGTTTGTGCTGCTGACGCCAGAGACGCTTATGGTATTCATCGATGAATAACAGGGTCGAGGCGGCGCTCAGCAGCATCAGCCATTGTCCCAGCCCGATAGGGCTAATGCCCAGCGCCTGGCTCAAGCCGGGCGTATAACTGGCGCCTATATGGATTCCCTGAGCCAGTATGATGCCAAACAGCAGCAGCGGATTGCTCAGCACGGGCATACGCAGCAGCGAGTTACGCTCCGAGCGGCTGTTGAGGGCATGCACGTTTTCGAACAGCACCATCAGCATCAGGGTGAGGTTACGGGCGTCGTTCTCGCTGCTGCCAATGGCCAGCACCAGGGAGAAGAGGCCGAAGGCGACTATGCCCATCCACAGGGCGCTGACGATCAGCCGCTCCAGCATGAGGCGATCGAAGATGGGCTCGCTGGGGCGGCGCGGTGGCTGGTCTATCTCGTGGCCTTCGCCGGGCTCGAAGGCCAGCGCCACATCCTGCACGCCGTTGGTGACCAGGTTAAGCCAGAGGATCTGCAGCGGAAACAGTGGGATAGGCTGAGCAAACAGCACGCTTAAGATAAACAGCAGCAGCTCGGCGGCCCCGGTACTGATCAGCAGGTAGATCACCTTACGGATATTGTTGTAGACGATGCGCCCCTCGATGATCCCCTTGACTATAGAGCTGAACCTGTCGTCGGTCAGCACAAGATCGGCGCTCTCGCGGGCCACATCCGTGCCCTTGAGGCCCATGGCAATGCCCACATGGGCATGCTTCAGCGCCGGGGCGTCGTTGACCCCGTCACCCGTCATGGCGACAAACTCGCCCTGGCGGATCAAGGACTCGGTGATCTCCATCTTCTGCCTGGGCTGTACCCGGGCAAATACCCTGTGGCTGGCGATGAGATGATCGAACTCGGCCAGACTCTGCTGCTGGACCTGGGTGAGCTGCTCGCCGGTGATCACCCCATCCTGGTCGTTGGCCAGCTTGAGCTGACGCGCCAGCGCCAGGGCGGTCACAGGGTGGTCGCCGGTGATCATCGCCACCTTGATCTGTGCCTGCTGACACAGGGCCACTGCCTCGATGGCATCTTCCCGCAGGGGATCGCTCATGGCTACTAAACCCAGAAAATCCAGATCTGCCAATGGATGGTGTGGGTCGCTGACCTCGCCGCTGGCGAGCGCCAACACCCGGTAGCCGTGGCGCGCCAGCCAGTGGGTCTCATCCAACACAGCCTGAGTCTGCTGCGCATCCAGCTGACACATGGTGAGCAGCTTCTCCACCGCGCCCTTGACCGAGATGACGGAGCGCCCCTCTATCTGGTTGATGCTGGCGCTGAACTGGTTCTCCGACTCGTAGGCAAACAGCTGCTCCTGCGGTGGCTGCTTGGCTTTGTCCATCTCGAGATTGAGCTTATAGCCCAAAGCTAGGAAGGCGAGATCGACCCCGTCGCCGTCTGCATGCATCTGATCGCCATGGCTCTGCTTGGCCTCGAAGCTAAGGTGGGCCTCGTTGGCCAGCACGCCGGTGAGGGCAAGGCGGTGCAGCTCGGGATCCCGTGCGGTTGATACTGGCACCCCATGGCCATGCTTGTGCACCAGGCCTGTGGGCGTCAGCCCTGTGCCCGCCACGTGATAGCGCTCACCCGACAGCAGGCTGATCTGGCTGATGGTCATCTCGTTGACCGTCAAGGTGCCCGTCTTATCCGAGGCGATATAGGTGCAGGAGCCGAGAGACTCCACCGCCACCAGCTTGCGCACTATCACATTGGCCTGGGACATCCGCTTCATACCTATGGCCAGGGCCACCGTGATGGCCGCAGGTAGCCCCTCGGGAATAGCTGAGACCGCCAAGGCGACCCCCAGCAGGAACACCTGGGAGAGATCCGCGCCCCGCAGCAATGTCAGGCCGAAGATGAGGGCGATGATGATTAAGGTGGCTATGGCGATGATCAGGGTGAAGCGCTCGATACGCTGCATCAGCGGTGGCTTGGCGCTACCGCCCTGGCGAACCAGATCGGCTATCTGACCTATCTGGGTGCGGGCGCCGGTGGCGATCACCTCGCCCTCGGCCCGTCCATGGGTGACCAGGGTGCCGGCGAAGGCGAGATCTGTCTTATTGACCGCCACAGACTCGCCAGTGAGGGCCGATTCGTCCACCTTAAACTGGTTATGCTTTTCGATTTTGATATCGGCGCCGATGCGATCGCCGTTGGACAGCAGAATATAGTCGCCGGGTACCAGGCTCAGGCTGTCCACCATCTTGGGGTGGCCGTCGCGGATCACTTTGGTCTGGGAGGGCACCATCTTGCTCAGGGCGTCGGCGGCCTGCTGGGCCGAGTATTCCTGCACTGTGCCTATGATGGCGTTGAGCATGAGCACGGCGAAGATGAAGATGGCGTTGAGGATCTGGCCGAGCAGCAGACAGGCGATGAAGGCTGCGAGCAGCACATAGATGAAGGCGCTCTTAAACTGCAGAATAAACAGGCGGATGAAGCTGAGTCTTGCCGGCTTGGGCAGGCAATTGGGCCCATATTGTTCCAGCCGCTCGGCCGCCGCTTGACGCGATAGTCCTGGCACGGCCACGAAAACTCCTTGTGCAGTTAGGCTGAGGTGATGCTAGATCTATAGCTCATCTCGGCCCTCGCTGCCGGGAATCGGCCTAAGGCTTGATAGAGATCAATGGCTTCGAGCTTAGTAAGATACTTTACTCTTTGAGGGGATGCTCCTCGGGTAGTTGGCGATGGATCCACAAAATCAGCTTGTGCTTCATGTTGGGGCCATCCTCCTTGTCGGTCGCAAGGGGCTGGATCAGCTTATCCTGCACCAGCAGGCGGTAGATGCATTCCACCTTGTCTTTGGGGGAGATCCCCTTATCGAAATCGGCGAAGCCACGTTTCTTGGCGTAGCCAACGCCAATCTCCAGGGCCAGTTTTAACAGCTGTGCGTCGTGCTTACCGTGTTTCATCACCTATCTCCATGGAACCTGATAATGACAAGCTACGCCAATTTTGCGTTTAAGCCTACCGCCAATTACCCGGAGTGGGCGCTTGGCCAAAAATATTAGCTACAACTATTGGCCGAAACGGTTAGCCGAGACTAGCTCGCCACGACTGTCAGTGACAATTAGCGGCGGGCTATACTCATGGGGAGATAAACACAGGAGATAAGCAGAGGAGAGGGACTATGTTAGCGATCTTGGGGATAGATCATCTGGTGTTTCGCACTACAGATCTGCCTGCCATGCTGGCCTTCTATCGGGGCGTGCTCGGTTGCGTCATCGAGCGAGAACTTCCCGAGGAGGGGCTGACTCAACTGCGTGCGGGCAATGCGCTCATCGATATCGTCACCTGCGACAGCCCCCTGGGGCGACTCGGTGGTGGGCCGCCGCAGCAAGATGGCCGCAACGTCGACCATATCTGCCTGCTCATCGAGGCCATGGAGGAGCAGACCCTGCTGGATTATCTTAATGAGCAAGGCATTACTACCGAAGGGTTTGCCAAAAGATACGGGGCCCAAGGGTTTGGGCGCTCCCTTTATATTAACGACCCCGAAGGGAATGTGGTGGAGTTGAAGTTGGCTAAAGGGGAGCCTTAGTCGCTCTCTATGGGACTGTTCCTTACCTTTGGTTTGGTGTCCATCAAAGCGTTGTAGCGTTAACCCTTGCTTCATTTTGATGTTTTTGCATCTACCTGACTTAGGTACTTGGATGGGAGCTTTAAACCATAGCTTCATGGTTTATCAATCGCCTGTCCGGCGGGGAGTGTGCATGCACTCTTTTGGCGCGCTGTGGATATGTCCCTATACGCTCCACGGCAGCATCCATGCCGCCGAGGGCCAAAAGCGCGCATACACTGAGTTATCCATCTCTTCGATTTAGCTGTGTTTGGGTACGCTAAGTATTTGAGGTGAGGTTGGTAGGCCAAGGCCTTTTGGAATTGAATCTTGCCTGCTGAAGACCAATGCTTCATTGTTTTGAATTGCTTGGCAGCAGGCTTTTCGTGCAGGTACTGCTGTGACACGCCGCAAGTACACTCCCTGTAGGCTCTACCGTGACATCCCTGTCACGGAAGGTCACAGCCGTACCTACACCAAGTTATCAATCTCTTCGATTGAGCTGCATTTGGCAGTTATCATCCTGTCAAAGCTAGCTTGTTATGAACACAGGCCCGTTAGGTTAACCGCTCTCAAATTTGGCTATCGAATCAAAATTTCTGTGGGATAACGCCTGCCTTAATGGGTAAATACTGGTTGGCTATAATCCGGAGCGCAGCGTAGGAGCCAACCAGTGTTTTGTCCTGTTGAAGCGCTTGTTAGATGCGTGACTTAAGACTACGAATAAAGCCAACTAAACAACTTTAGAAAAAGGTAATAAAACACCGAAATTAAAGCAACTTTACCAACAAAAGAAATCAAATAATCAAAAGTAAAACCGACTTCAATATCTATGCCTAGCGACCAGAAAATGCTCTGAGTAATACCCAATGCAACTGAAAGCGAAATTGCATTAATAAACCAATGTTCTGAGATATTAGAATTTTCCATTTCTTTATAAGCACCAAAAGCATATAACAATTTATTCGTGAGACCTTGCAAGGTACGCTACCTTGTAAAGTAGGGCACCAAGCATGAAATAAATGGGGGCAGAGTAAACTTTTTAGGGCGTCGGTTGGTGCATGGTGGTTGACTTTTCCTTCCCTGAATGGCGTGGTCGATGTTTGAGTCGAGTAGGCCTAGCTCTGTCCTTGATTGGTTACACATTAGCTATTGGTTAGGTAGCAATCAACAAGTTCTGTCACATGTTTGTACGTTTTTTCTTAAAAAGAATAACTTGTCTCAATGGCACTCAATGAGGCCAAATCGAAGAGACGTTAGATACGAGTGTAAGCACACTTTTGGCTCTCGGCGGCATGGACGCCGCCGTGAAGCCTCCAGGGACGGAACCTCGGCGTGCCAAAAGAGTGCTTGCACAACCCCCGCCGGGCAGGCGTTAGATTGCCATGAAGGTGCGACCTTCAAATCCACTAAGCCAATGATAGCGACGCTCAGTGATACCAATCTAAATAGCGAATACTAACCCTTGAGGTGTTGTCACACATCCCCCGCCGGGCAGGCGACAGCGACAGATTGCAGCGAAGGTACGACCCTCAAATACTTTCAATAAATTAAAATGCAGCCAAATTCGATTAAAGCAAATAAAGGGGGCCACCCTTTTACTTCAAATCTAATCTTCCTTTGCGACCAGCAAAATATTCAGATCCTCATCGTCAGTCGGCGGCTCAAAATATTGCGTCACCTGATGGAACACGGCTTCGTTATCGAAGCGGGCGCGCTCGGGCTGCTCCTGGCGCCGTTTGTCTATTTGAGCCAGGCACTGCTGATCGCTAAGATCCAGATAGATGAGCTGATGCTCGCAAGCTAACTCGCCGCAGAGCGAGAGAAACCACTGCTGCTTTCTGGTATTGGCGGGAAAATCCATCACCACGTTAGTGCCTAGGTTTATCAGGCGGGCCACATGGTTTCTGATGAAGGGCTTGATGAGGCTTGAGTAGTGAATATAGTCATCAAACGACTCAATCTGATTGGGGAAGTGGGCCGCTAACCATTCATCTTCTGACAATAGCTGCGCCCCGTTTTTATTTGCGATGAGCCTCGCCTTGGTCGACTTACCCGCGCCCATCTTGCCGCAGAAAAAGAAGAGTTTTCCCTTATGTGTCATCTATTGTCCCTTATCCGTTTCGGCCATTCTTACATGCTTATGCCACAGCCACACTAGACCACAGCCACATTAGGCCATCGCCACATATTTGGGATGCGCCGCGATGCGCTTAAGCCAGGCTTGAATCGCCGGGTAGTGGGTAAGGTCGAATCCGCCTTCGTGGGCTACATGGGTGTAGCCATACAGAGCGACGTCGGCCGTGGTCAGCTGCTCGCCGGTTAAATAGGGTGTCTCTTGCAGCTGGGCTTCCATTACCGCCAGCGCCTTGTGGCCGCCTTGCTGTTTCGACTCATAGTCGGCGCGGCGATCGTCCGGCAAGCCGAGGTATTTGGCGATAAAGCGTGCCACGGCGATATAGGGTTCATGGCTGTATTGCTCGAAGAACTGCCACTGCTGCACCTTGGCGAGGGCAAAGCGGTCTTGGGGGAGGAGTTCGCTGCCGGCGGCGAGGTAGTTCAAGATGGCGTTGGATTCTGACAGGCAGCGGCCATCATCGAGTTCGAGCAGGGGGATTTTGCCGTTGGGATTCTTGGCCAGAAACTCGCTATTGCCGGTATCGCCCGCGAGAATATCCACATGAATCCATTCATGTTCAATGCCCAGCAGGGCGCACAACAACTTCACCTTGTAGCAGTTACCAGACTGCAGATCGCCGTAGATTTTCACACATACTCCTTATGCCATTCGCGCCTGCTAAACAGACGCTGTTTTGAACTTGCTAATTACAAAGCACCCGAGGGCGGATCATCGCCAGCCGGGTCGCCAGACTCCTGTTCCCGTTTAACCTCTTCTTGTTTGATACGCTGTAGTTTCTTGATCTCACTTGGCGGATGGGAAACAGCGAAATTAAAGGAAACAGCGCCAAGGCGAGGTAGGCCCCGGCGGGCATCCCCTTGGCCCAGCCGATTAACCTCGACAGCCCCCACAGAAGCAGGATAAAGATAAAGCCCGCCAGCAGATAGCATAACAGCGGCTCCCAGCCACCTAATCGCCCTACAAATTCCATTTGCCTAACCTATCAATTCACTGTCTCAATTTAAATGGGTGCGAAGCGGGAAAAATCAACCGGGTTAAATACCCAAGCAAAGACAGCAACAGATGAAGTTAAATCGAAGAGACGTTAGATACAGGTGTAAGCACACTTTTGGCTCTCGGCGGCATGGACGCCGCCGTGAAGCCTCCAGGGACGGAACCTCGGCGTGCCAAAAGAGTGCTTGCACAACCCCCGCCGGGCAGGCGTTAGGTAACAGCGAAGGTGCGACCTTCAAATCTACTAAGCCAATGATAGCGACGCTCAGTGATACCAATCTAAATAGCGAACATTAGTCCTTGAGGTGTTGTCACACATCCCTCGCCGGGCAGGCGTTAGATTGCCATGAAGGTATGAACTGAAACTGACCAAGTAAGTCACAATGCCGCCTACCGTAAATAATCGTGCCCCTATTGCCGCCAGGCAATAAAAAACCACCCATTATCGGGTGGTTTTTTGTTTGCAGCGTCAAATATTCAAGTATGCAAGACCCGAACTTAAACTCCTATTGATTCGAGAAATTATTCTCAACCAACTTCTGCTTGTTTTCCGCCTGTGGCACGTGGCACTGAGTACAGTTGAAATACTCATAGTTGAGCTTGCTGTCGGCCAGGATGTGCGACGAGTGGATCTCCGTCGCCTTCATGCGCTTGGCCTTCTCTGGGCTGTGACAGGTCATGCAGCCATTCTTCTTGATGCTGATCTGATAGTCCGCCTTGTGGGGGATCAGCGGTGGCTGGTGGACGAAGCCACGCTCGATGGCCTGACCCTTCTTAGGATAGGTTGGCATCTCGTCGGCCGCGCGAACCGCGGTGATCTCGCCTTTTCCGAGTGAACTGATGTTCACGGGTTCGGCCGCAGGTTTGCTTTGCTGACCGGAACAGGCACCTAGCGCCATCAGCGCGACTAAAGTGAGTACTTTTTTCATTGGTTGTTCTCCGCCTTTAGGGCAATTCGATTTTGATACTGGAAAACGCGTTGGGCGCAAACATCGATACATCGGCCGCACTGGGTGCAATCGCTGTCGACTATCATGGGATTGTCGCCCTTGAGGGCGGGCTTCAACACCTGCCGCTCTGGGCAGACCTCGAAACAATCCATGCAGTTGTCGCATGCACTGGCATTGACCGCAGATACCTTGACCGGGCTCGCTTTGCCCAGCAGGGCAAACAGGGCGCCTGTGGGACACAGGTGACCACACCAGGCCCGTTCACTGATGAAGAGATCCAGCAAGAAGATCATCGCCAGTATCCACAGGCCGCTACCGGCGCCAAACAGTAGGGCGCGATAGAGGATAGGCACTGGGTTGACCCATTCCCACACAGTGATCCCTGTGACCAGGGGCAGTAACAGCACCAGGGCCAGCAGGTAGTAGCGCAGGTTTCTAGGCATCTCGGCGGTGCGGGGCAGACGTAGCTTGCGCCTTAGCCAGCTCGCAGCATCGGTGACCAGGTTGACCGGGCAGACCCAGCTGCAGAACACTCGTCCACCCGCAAGCAGGTAGAAGAGGGCGATCAGCAGCGCGCCGACAAGCAGCGCGGTCTCGGGTAGGTGTCCCGTCATCAGCACTTGCAGGGTCACAAGGGGATCTGACAGCGGGATAGTGCCCAGCAGCTCGCTGGAGGAGAGATTACCTTTGAGTACCCAGAGCCCCATCCAGGGGCCGATGGCAAAGGTGAGCAGCACACACAGCTGACTGGCACGGCGCAGGAACAGGAACTTGTGGGCGCGCCACCAGCCCAGTTCGTCTATCGCCGCCTGAGCGAAACGTGTCTGAGCCGCACCTGGCGTCTTCATCTTCGTATTACTCATGCCGTTTGTCATAGTGTGAGCCCCTTGTTTAACATCTCAAGCGTGGTCTCTTCGGTGTTGATATAGGTATCGTGGGTTGCCGTCTTTCCGAGCGCGATATGGGCAGGCAATACCTTAATGGCCGCCTCTTCCAACACGCAGGCATGTTCACACTTGCCACAGCCGGTACAGGTGTCGCTGTTGACCGTGGGCAGGAACATGGCGTGGTGGTCGCTGCGTTGGTTGTGCTGCCGCTCGAGCGTGATGGCGTTGTCGATCAAGGGGCAGATGCGGTAACAGACGTCACAGCGCAGGCCCTTGAAGTTGAGGCAGTTTTTCTCGTCGATCAGTACCGCTATCCCCATCTTGGCCTCGTCGATATTGGTCAAGGCGTGATCCAGCGACCCAGAGGGGCAGGCTTTCACACAGGGGATATCTTCGCACATCTCACAGGGCACAGTGCGCGCCGTGAAATAGGGCGTGCCCGTCGGCGCACCCTCAAACCAGCGCGCCAGTTTCAGGGTGTCGTAGGGGCAGGCCTGTACGCAGAGTCCGCAGCGTACACAGGCCGACAAGAAATCTTGCTCATCTAACGCGCCAGGCGGTCGAATCGCCATAGGATCAAGGTGCGAGGATTGCTTGGCAACCCCACTGACGCCCAATCCCAAGAGGCCCATGGCGCAGCCCGCCTTAGCCGTAGTGGCTAAGAACTGGCGGCGGTTGACCCCCTTGGCTTTGCTATTGCGATTGACCTGGCTCATATCTAGCTCTTTATATCTGATGTTTGACTCAAGCGATTAAAGGGTTCGATGAACCGCTTTAGGCTTTCATCACTTTTACCGGACACTTCTTGAAATCCGTCTCTTTCGAGAGGGGATCTGTGGCGTCCAGTAACAACTTGTTGACCAGTTGGCGCGCGTCGAAGAATGGCATAAATACCACGCCTCGTGGCGGTTTGTTCCGGCCTTTGGTTTCAACACGTGTCTTGACTTCACCGCGAGGCGAGGCCACGACCACTTCATCACCACGCTTAAGACCACGGGCCTTGGCGTCGTCCGGATGCATGAAGATTTGTGCATCTGGGTAGGCGCGGTACAGCTCGGGTACGCGGGCGGTCATAGACCCTGTATGCCAATGCTCGAGCACGCGGCCCGTCGACATCCAGAGATCGTATTCTGCGTTAGGCTCTTCCGCGGCAGGCTCGTAAGGCAGGGCGAAGATCACCGCCTTACCGTCTGGCTTACCATAGAAATTATAGCCTTCGCCGGCTTTGACATAGGGGTCGCTACCTTCGACGAAGCGGCGCAGCGTCTCCTTGCCTTCGACCACAGGCCAGCGCAGGCCGCGGGTCTCATGGTAGGTGTCGAAGTCGGCTAAGTCGTGGGCATGGCCGCGACCAAACTGGGCGTACTCTTCGAAGATACCCTTCTGCAGGTAGAAGCCGAAGGCTTCCGACTCGTCGTTCAGCTCGCCCTTGCAGTCTGAGGTGGGGAACTTGTTGATCACTCCGTTGGCAAACAGCACATCAAAGAGCGTCTTGTCGGCGTATTCAGGCTTCTTGG
This sequence comes from Shewanella loihica PV-4, assembly GCF_000016065.1. Classification (NCBI taxonomy): domain Bacteria; kingdom Pseudomonadati; phylum Pseudomonadota; class Gammaproteobacteria; order Alteromonadales; family Shewanellaceae; genus Shewanella; species Shewanella loihica. Next base: position 3,825,348 of record NC_009092.1, on the reverse strand, counting down.
CCACCAGCTCGGCGGGCCAGACTTCTGACACCTTGAAGCGCTTAGAGAACTCCACCAGCTGCCACAGATCTGACTTGGCGCCTTCGGGTGCCTTCACCTGCTGGTGCCACATATGGGTGCGGCGCTCGGCGTTACCATAGGCACCTTCCTTCTCGACCCACATGGCGGTCGGCAGGATCAGGTCGGCGGCCATGGCGGTAACCGTTGGGTAAGGATCCGAGACCACGATGAAGTTGTCTGGGTTACGGAAGCCAGGGTAGATCTCATCGTTGATGTTAGGACCGGCCTGCATGTTGTTGGTACACATGGTCCAGTAACAGTTGAGCTTGCCATCTTTGAGCATACGGCTCTGCAGCACGGCGTGGAAGCCGGGCTTAGGCGGGATCGTGCCTTCCGGCAGCTGCCACAGCTTCTCGGTGACGGCTCTGTGCTTAGGATTGGCCACAACCATGTCGGCCGGTAGACGGTGGGCGAAGGTACCCACTTCACGGGCGGTACCACAGGCTGATGGTTGACCCGTCAGCGAGAATGGGCTGTTACCTGGGGTGGCGATCTTACCTGTCAGCAGGTGGATGTTGTAGAGCATGTTGTTGGCCCACACACCACGTACGTGCTGGTTGATGCCCATGGTCCAAAGGCTCATGATCTTCACGCTTGGATCGGCGTAAGCCTTGGCCAGAGTCTCGAGTTTTTCAGGCTCGACGCCACTCATCTTGGCGGCATATTCCAGGGTATAGGTGCTGACGAACTTGGCGTACTCGTCGAAGCTGATGGCGGTCGACTTGCCGTTGCCTGGGTTCTTGGCCTTCTTCTCCAGCGGATGGTCTGGACGCAGTCCATAGCCGATATCTGTGGTGCCCAGGGCAAACTTAGTATGCTTGCTGACGAACTCTTTGTTTACCGCGCCATTCTGTATGATGTAGTTGGCGATGAAGTTGAGGATCACCAGATCAGACTGAGGGCGGAACACCATAGGGTTGTCGGCGAGATCGAAGCTGCGGTTCTCGAAAGTCGACAGCACATGCACGCGGCTGTTCGGCTTGCTTAGGCGGCTGTCTGACAGGCGTGCCCACAGGATCGGGTGCATCTCGGCCATGTTGGCGCCCCAGAGCACAAACTGATCGGCGGCTTCTAAGTCATCGTAACAGCCCATGGGCTCGTCGATACCGAAGGTACGCATAAAGCCACCCACGGCAGAGGCCATACAGTGGCGGGCGTTTGGATCTATGTTGTTGGTGAGGAAACCAGCCTTGTGTAGCTTAGAGGCGGCGTAGCCTTCCCATACTGTCCACTGGCCAGAGCCGAACATGCCGACGGCGGTTGGGCCCTTGGTCTTGAGGGTGTTTTTCCACTTCTCGGCCATGGTGTCGAAGGCCTTGTCCCAGCTGACCGGGGTGAACTCACCCTCTTTGTCATACTGGCCGTCCTTCATGCGCAGCAGCGGCGTGGTAAGACGGTCTTTACCGTACATGATTTTCGACAGGAAGTAGCCCTTAATACAGTTAAGGCCCTTGTTGACCGGACTTTCTGGATCGCCCTTGGTGGCAACGACTTTGCCGTTATTGGTGCCGACCAAAACGCTACAGCCCACGCCGCAGAAACGGCAGGGGGCCTTATCCCACTTGATGTTGTCATTCTGCTCAGCGGCTTCAACGATCTTCACTGGCAGAGTGACGCCAACCGTGGTCGCAGCGGCAACTGCGGCGTTGGCTTTTAGAAACTCGCGACGGCTAATGCTCATGGTGTTTCCTCACTCTTTTCTTCTATTGGTTCAACTTGGTGATAGACAAGACTGCTTGATAACACCCCGCTAAGGGCGTTGATGGCTTCGACGTTATCGAGGATCGCACCTTGGGTGGCCCCCTCCAGGGTAATGATGAACTTACCCTCGTCGGTGACGGCGTGAATATCGGCACCCGCAAGGGCGTTGATATCCTCTGTAACTTTTGCGACCTGGCCGGGGGCGGCGTGTACCACCAGGCTGGTCACATGATATTCCTGTGTCATGGGTTAACCCTTCTGTGGCGGCCTTGCTTCCCGGGATATTGGCGATATTTAGGGACTTGGCCGCATTAGGATAGGATTCAGTCTAATCCTTGCTTTTGATAGGGGTATACCTCTTGAGAGGTAACTGGAGCTTTTGTAGATCGAGATCAAAGTTTTTCGTGTGACCTGCCTCTCAGTTCGAAATTTAAACAGTTTTTAGGGCTGGACAACTTAGGTTTTTAAACACCTTAACAGTCGTTAATTTGCTCAATTTGGCATCGGGGCGTATAACCAAAAGAGGGGCGAAGGTGATATCTGCCCCTGCGGCGAAAACCCAAGCTTAGTTGGGCTGGCGCTAATTTAGTGATTTGGGTTTTGCCCGGGAGGGAGCTTGCTATGACACAGGAAAATATGCGGGAGATCCCCGTATGGGATCTGTTTATTCGTCTGTTTCACTGGTCCTTGGTGCTGCTGTTTACCCTGACTTATCTCACCGAGGGTGAGGATGAATGGATGCTGGTGCACAGCTACGGCGGCTATATCATCTTAGGTATATTGGCGCTACGTATTATCTGGGGGCTGGTGGGAACTCGATATGCCAGATTCAGCAGTTTTGTCAGACCTCCGGCCCAGGCGATGGAGTATCTTAAGCAGCTCTTCGCCGGCAGGGCTAAAGACTATCTGGGACATAATCCTGCCGGCGGCCTGATGATAGTGGCGCTGATCGTCTGCGTCTCGCTGACGGCGCTGACCGGCATGGCGCTCTACGCCACCACAGGCCATGGCCCGTTGGCCGCCACCTTTGTGGCCACCTGGCCCGATGGGGCGCTGGAGGAGGTGCATGAGTTTTTCGCCAACTTTAGCCTGACGCTGATTGTGGTGCATATCGCCGGGGTGATTGTCGGCAGCCTGGCCCACAGGGAGAATCTGGTGCGGGCCATGTGGACCGGCAAGAAGCGCAGGCCGCTGCCTTAGTCAGATTTTCCCCTTTTCGCTAGGGCGCACTTAGAGCTAGTAGCCGGTCAGCTCCATATAGCCTTGGCCTCGATGGGAGCCACTTACCTGTATTGGGCCCTCCCAGTAACGCACGCTCAGCGGCATCAGGCTGTCTGGATTGAGGGGCGAGATGTTGAGGTTCAACTGCTCGCCGGGAATGGCTATCTGCCAGGCGATGGGGTAGTTGGCCCCGTCTATCTTCTGCCACTCAGTCGCTTTCATCCTGATGCCACTGCTCGCTATGTTGCGGCCGCTGCCGTCGGCGAACATGCGCCGTGCACTGAAAAAGGGCCTGTCTTGGGAACTGAGCGGCTGTGATCTGAGCTGAAACAGCATCAGAGTAGAGGCATCGTCGAGGCGCAGGGCGAACCAGTCCCAGCCCTGCTGCTGACGGGTGAGAAACTGCGAGCTCCACTCCCTGTCCAGCCAACCCTGCCCGCTGACGCTGTGAACCTTGCCATTTAGGGTGACACTGCCGGTGATCGCGATGAAGGGCTGACTGTAGTAGTAGGAGGCCACCTCGCCATCCGCGCTCTTGATGCTGTAGCCCTCATCCCCCTGTCGCTGATACGGCGCGCGGCTACTCAGCGTTAACTGATAGCTAAAGTCGTCGCTGTTAACCGTTAGTGTCGCCGGAAACAGATCGTCTCCTTCGCTCTGCCAGCGCCAGTCATCCAGGGCTATGCTGAGCGGTGAGGCTTTTGTCCCCGCCAGCTTGGGATGGGCCCTGGACCAGCGCTCGCTTGCCTTATGGATCTCGCTGGTGGTGACCGCGCTGTGGGCCATGTAGAGCTGCTTGGTTGCCCAAGATGTTTCTGGCTTTAGTTTCTCTGGCTTTGGTTTCTCTGGCTTTAGTTTCTCTGGTTTTGGCGTTTCTGAAGTCGGCGACTCTTTTGTGCCAGGAGACTCTGGTGACTCGAGTGCACTAGGAGAGAGTGCGATGCGAAATTGGGTCCATTGCAGCCCAAGCGGTTCGCCCGTGTCTGTGGTGAGGTTGGCGGTGAGATACCACCACTCCTGCCGGAAGTCGTCGTGGGCCAGATGATCTTTAGGAAAGCTAAGTGGTTTCCCCGGGATCACCTTGGTGTAGCCGCTTTGCTCTGCGTCTGTGTCTGTTCCTTCTCCTGAGCCCATGAGATCCCCCATGCCTTTCGACTCCGGTTTGGGCGCGTCGCAGCCCAGTAGCATAAGGCTAGGTAGCAAGAGGGTCGTTAGCATTAGCGCGATCATTCCAAGGTGTTGCCGGCGCGTCATATGACCTCCCGTTGCAGGCTCGACACCAGGGGGCGTCTGGTTTGTTGATAGAGGGGGAAGGCGAGTGCCAGCGTGCTGGCCAGCAGCGCCAGCCCTACCAGCTCGAGGTAGGCGAGCCAGTCCCACACCATGGCGATGGTCCAGCCGAAGGCCTGCAGGGTCACCTTATGGATCAGCAGGTACCCCAGCAGGGCGCCCGTCGGCAGGGCAACCAGACAGGTGAGTAGCACCATGAGCAGCATCTGGCCAACTACCAGCCACACCAGCTGACGACGATTGACCCCCAGGGCGTAGAGGCGCGCGATAGGCGCCAGGCGCGCCTGGGTCAACATATAACAGGCGCTGAACAGGCCGATGGCGGCCACCATCAGGGTCAGGCTGTTAAGCACCTGGGTGATGGAGAAGGTGCGCTTGAACATGGTGATGGCCTGGGCCTTGATCTTCTCCTGGCTGTAGACCAGCGCGTCTGGCAGTTGGAAGCGCGTCTGGATCTGCTGGCTAAACCGGGTCACGTCAGTGCTCAGGGTGAGGGCCAGACTCAAGGGCGTCTCGCCAAGATTAGCCCTGCGCCACAGAGATGGCGGGATGATCACCTCGCCGTAGGGATTTCCGTAGTCATAATAGATGGCACCTATGGTGAGTTCGGTCTCGCCCAGGGCCGCAATACGTATCTTATCCCCCAGCTGCTTACCCTGCTTGATGGCGAAGGGCTCGCTGATCAGGGCGAGTGGCTTAGTCTCGGGATCGGCCGAGAAAAAATCTCGCCACAGATCCGGCTTCGCCTGCTTGATGATGGTGGTGTGCTCGATGGAGTAGGGATCCCGGGTCAGCAGGAAGATGGGCGTCTGTTGGTAGTGACTCTTGAGCAGCCATTGCTTGTAGAGGCCGGTCACCTCGGGGGCCTGGCTCAGCATCTTCTCCACCTCGGCCATCTGGCTGGCGGGTGGGCGCAGGTAGAGCTGTGCATGCAGCCTGGCATCCAGCCACTGCTTGAGGGTGATCTCGAAGCTCCCCACCAGGCTGTTCATGGCGATATTGGCGGTAAGCGCCAGCAGCATAGCCATCATGGCGAGCGACAGCGGCGCCAGCAGCTCACGGGTCTCGCTGATCTGATAGCCGATAAGCCCCTTGGGGCTGATTTTCTGTAGCAGGCCGATGAGCTGCCTGAGCAGATAGGGCAGGGCCAGAGGGATGGCGATCACCACCAGACCCAGCAGCGTCATGGTGAATCGATAGTCTTGGCTGAGCGGCATCAGGATAAGGGTCATGATGCCCAGCAGGCAGGCCAATAGCATGAGGCGATTCTGCGCCAGCTGGCTGCTGCGCTGCTGACTGAGCTGGCCGCTGCTCTGGGCGAGGGGCTGATTGAGCAGCTCCCTCAACAGGGATCCGCAGGCCAGCAGGGCGGCGATCAGGGTCAGCAGGCTAGCCTGGGCTAGCCATTGCCAGCGCCAGCTTCCCGGCAGTATGTTAGCGCCATAGAGCTGCTCCAGGGTGACAGACACCATAGGCTGCAACCAAAAGCTCAGCTGTAGCCCGAGGATGAAGCCGATGAGTGAGCCCAACAGCACCAGCAGGGTGAGCTCCAGCCCCAGCGCGAACATGATGGCGGCGCGGCGCACGCCCTGTTGCTGCAGCTGGATGATCAGCCGCTTACGTTTGAGCAGGCTGTAGCGCACGCCGTTATAGGCGATAAACAGGCCGACGATAAAGGCCAGCAGGCTCATGGCGGTGAGGTTGAGATGAAAGCTGTTGGTGAGGGCCTTCATCGCCTCGCCGTTATCGCTCTCTACCAGCTCGCCCCGGCCGGTGAGTAAGGATGTAAGAAGCTGCTGTTGATGCTCGCCGGGCGGGTCAAACAGGGCGATGTAGCTGAGCTCGCCCGGCTTGCCCAGTAGCTGCTGGGCCAGGGAGATATCCATCAGTAGGCGATCGCCTAGCTGGTAACTCTCATCGACCGCCATCACCTTCAGACGCATGTCGTTGAGGCTGAGCCAGGGCTCTTGCAGTCGTTTTGCGTTGGCCTCACTCATCACCACAATTGGCTCGCCCGCCAGCATGGCCGCCAAGGGTAGGGGGCCGCTCATGGGGATCTTGCTATCTGATGGCTCGACTGTTTGCGGCCTGTCGCTATTACTTGGCGTTATAGCAGAGAGGGCGGCGATAAGATCGCTGCCGGTGACTTGCCAGCGGTGCTGGGCGCTATCCAGGGCCGAGCCTTGAAGCACCGCCAGGCTGTGGTGGAACCCCTGGGTTCGCAAGTCAAAATAGAGGGAATCAGAGAGTGCCTTACCCGGCAACGGGGTGACAAGATTGCTGGCCTGGCCACTCAGCAGCTCGCTGGCCTGGCCATAGCTGTCGATGGCGCTCTCGTTGGTGGCCCTGACGCCGGTCAGCAGGGTGACCGCCAGCACTATGCCGATCAGTATCGCTCCGGCCTGCAGCGGCGCCTTCTTATAGTGGGCGGCGAATACCCTGAGGGTAAGACGGGTGGCGCGCAGCAGCGCCTTTACGCCGCCCGCCTGACTGTTAACAACTAGGCTACTCATGCACCCGACCAAGATCCAGGTGCCAGCGGCGCTGCATGAAGGCGGCGCACTCCATGGAGTGGGTCACCATTAAGATGCTGGTGTCGTGCTCGGCGGCCAAGTCGCAGATAAGCGCCATCACCTCCAGGCTAGTGGTCTGATCCAGGTTGCCCGTGGGTTCGTCCGCCAGCAATAATGCTGGCTTGTGGGCCAGGGCCCGGGCGATGGCCACCCTTTGCTGTTGACCGCCAGACAAGGCCTCCACGTGACGCTTGAGCAGGGGCCTTAGCCCGAGTGCGTCGACCAGGTGATCGCACCAGGCGTTCCAGCCGTCTCCCTGCAGATGCAGGGGAAAGGCGATGTTGTCTTCGACATTGAGCGGGGTGAGCAGGTTAAATTGCTGGAAGACGACGCCTAGTTGGTGGTGTCTGAACTGGCTCCAGCGGCTGTCGTCCCAGGTTCGGGTATCTTGGGTTAATAGGGTGAGGGCGCCACTGCTGGGGCGCTCGAATCCTGCGATGATATTGAGTAGCGTGCTCTTGCCGCTTCCGCTCGGGCCGGTGAGGGCAACCGTCTCGCCGAGGGCGAGCTCTAGGTCGAGCCTGTCCAGCACAAGATGAAACTTATCGCCGTCGTTAAAGCCCTTTGAGATCTCGCTCAGGGTCGCGACACTCGTCATTGCCTGTCCTTATTCTTTGATCGCCCAAGCGCTGAAGTTGGCTTGCGGCAGGCTTTCCTTTAAAGGCATTGTTCATTGAAGCCACAGCCCATTAAATCAATAGCCCATTAAATCAATAGCCCAGTAAACCCATTGATAACCCTATCGATAGCAGATTGCAACTGCCAACCAGCCCCTAAACACAGGGTTATACTTATTACTTACGTAGCGTCTCGAGCAAAGGATCTATGGTGGTGAAACCTCGTGCACTTGATGTTGGATTTTCACTTTCAGATGGCGGCTCAGGGGCTGGTGAAAAGCGGCTTATTTTTCACCTGTTTAATCGAGTGTTCGACCAAAGGTAAAGATCGCGCTAACTGGTTGATTGTCGATGGGCAAGGTGATTTAATGAGCAAGTATTTTTCTGGTTCATCATGAAGTTAGCAAGTTTTCACTATTTGAAGAGCAGAGTCTTTCGTGTCGGAAAACGGCCCCAGGCAGACACGGAAGTGGGTGAGCTTACCCGTTACTTAGTCAGTCATGAAACTGGCGCTGAGTGGGTGAGCCGTGGCAGGCCTGCGCGCCGCTAAGCCGATTGCACTGTGGAATATGGACATGAGCAGACTTCGTACCTTTCGTAGCCGGATAATCGTACAGATTGCCTTACCCCTTATCGCCATCATGGCCATGGTATTGAGCCTGATCGCCTGGTTTAACTACCGGGCCGAAGAGAGCTACCTCTATGGCGATCTCGAGAAGCAGGCCGAGATGGTGGCCAGCAGGGTGCATCATTTTCTCTCCTTCGCCGAGGAGGATACCCGTACCTTTGCCGATCTCTTAGGCCAGATGAGTCGCGATCAGCTGGTCCATCAAGATGGTGAGCTCAAGGCATTGCTGACCCGGCGCCTGGAGCGCCAGAGCGATTTCTATGCCAGCGCCATCGCCTTTCGCCCCAGCCTGACACCTAATCAACAGCCCTATGCCCCCTATGTCTACCGGGATCAGGACGGGGTGAAGTTCCTGGATATCGGCGCCGACAGCTATGACTACACCGACGGCCAATGGGCCTGGTGGAGCGAGGCGATAGACAAGCCCCAGGGCTACTGGTCGCTGCCCTATTTCGACGAGGGCGCCGGTAACATCTTGATGATCACCTTCTCCCACCCCTTCGGCCCCTCGAGTCCCTATTGGGGCGTGGTGACTGTGGATCTGGCCCTGGACGCCCTGCCAGCTATGGCGGGGATCGATGCCGATCGCATGCTGGTATTGGATGACAAGGGGCGGCTGATCTACCACAAGGATGCGCAGCTGCTGATGTCTCAGGGCACAGATAAGTGGCTCGCCCCATCAAATGACAACGGCGACTTCATCACCCTACTCCAGTCGGCCAAATCCGGGAACAGCCGCATGTTGGCCGCCGATGGTCAGGCCTATCTCGCCAGCGTAGGCGTGGTGCCTAAGCTCAACTGGCGGGTGGTGATCATGACCCAGGAGGACAAGCTCTCCCATCAGCTCTACATGGGGCTCTCCTCCCTAGTGCTGACCCTGCTGCTTATCTCTGCCGTGCTTTACCTGACGGGTTATCTCACCGCCAGACGCCTGTCACTGCCCATCGAGCGCCTAGCCGCCGGCATAGTGGCCTTCGGCGCCGGTAAGACCAAACATATCGAAGGCACCCGGGGCGCGGTGACCGAGGTGGAGACCCTAACGGACAAGTTTAACGAGCTGGCCGAGGTGCTGGCCCAGCGCGAGCAAGCGCTGCTGGATTCACGCGGTAACCGTTTCGCCAAGCTGATCGATGGCATGAGCGACAAGTCCTTCTACTGCTCGCTGGAGCCCGATGGTCAGATAGCCCAGGTTTCTGCGGGTGTCGAGAAGGTGCTGGGGGTCAGCCCGGATCTGCTCAAGCGTAAATATCAGCGGATGTTCTCCGACAACCCCATCAACGAGGCGAACTGGGAGTACATGGACAGCGCCCTGCAGGGCAATAGTGTGCCGCCCCATCAGGTGGAGATGATCGCCGCCAACGGCAGTGTGCGTCGCCTGGATCTCTTCATGCAGCCGCTATTGTCGGACAACGGCGAGCTGCTTTCCATCGAGATGCTGTTTAACGATGTGACCGAACAGTTCTCGGCGGCGGCGTGGTCCAACGCCGTGCTGGAATCGGCGCCCGAGGCTATGTTGATCGTCGACGAGCAGGGCCAAGTCGTCTTCAGCAACAGTCGCTGCCAGCAGCTGTTTGGCTATGATGCCCAGCAGATGCTGGCGCTGAATGTCGACCAGCTGGTGCCCGATAGCGTCAAGCATCATGAGGCCCTAAGAGCCAAGTTTATCGGCGAAGGGGTGGATCGTCGCATGGGCCTGGGGCTGGGTAAGACGCTCAAGGCAAAGAAGGCCGACGGCAGCCTGTTTCCGGTGGAGATTAGCCTGGGGCTGCTACCCGCCGACAGCGACGGTTTGCGCCAGGTGGCGGCCTCGATACGGGACATGACAGAAGAGTTGGCTACCGCCAAGCGGATCAAGGACAGCGAGAGTCGTTTCCGTGGCCTGGTGGGCAATATTCCCGGCGCCGTCTACCGTACCCGATTGGGCGAGCAGTGGGTGATGGAGTATGTCAGCGACAACATCGCCGAGATCACCGGCTATCCCGCCGCCGACTTTATCGAGAACAAGAAACGGGTCTTTGCCAGCCTGATCCTGGAGGCGGACAGGGAAGCCACCGACACGGCGATCAACAAGGGGATCGCCGAGCAGCAGAGCTTCGAAGTGCAATACCGTATTCAGCACAGGGATGGCAGCCTACGCTGGGTGCACGAGAAGGGCAAGGCCAGCTATGACGATGAGGGCAACGCCCTCTGGTTCGATGGCAGCATACAGGATGTCACCCAGAGCAAACTGGCCCAAGAGAAGATTGCCCAGTCCCAGCAGCAGCTGGAGACGATCACTGAGTCGATTCCCAACACCGTCTATCAGCTGCGTTGGATAGCCAACGATCAGCGCTACTTCACCTTCCTCTCCCGCGCCTGCATCACCACCCTGGGCTTCCACCGGGATCAGCTGCTGGCGAACTTCGACCTGGTGGCCGACTGCATCATAGAGTCGGAGCGGGCCCGCATCATTCGCGCCCTCTCCGGCGAGAGCGCCTCTGGGCTCAAGTGGATCGAAGAGTTTCGCTACCAACACCCCACCGGCGAGCAGCGCTGGCTACAAGCGGGGGCCAGGGGCGACCGTCAGGACGATGGCAGCATAGTCTGGAACGGTTACCTGATGGATATCAGCGAGCGCAAGCAGATGGACAGGGAGCTGGCCAAGCGCGAGGCGCACTTCAGGGCCCTGTTCGATAACGCGGGTATCGGCATAGTCAATGTCGACGATCGCGGCGTTATCTTAGATTGCAACGAGCAGTTCAGCCAATACCTGCAGCTGCCGATCGAGCGTCTCAAGGGCAGTCTCTTCTTCGATTATCAGGATCCTGAGCAGGGGCTCGAGGCTAAGAACAGCTTTAAACACCTGATGGGCGACGGCGCCGACAGCGTCAAGTTGGAGATCCGCCTGCTCAACCAAGCTGGCGAGGCCAGGTGGATGGACGTCAACATGACAGGCCTGTCCGACAAGCAGGGGGAATATCGCTCCGCCGTGCTCTCCATGGCGGATATCAGCTCCCTCAAGCTGCTCTCCGAGGAGCTGACCCAGGCCAAGGATGTGGCCGACGCCGCCAGCAAGGCCAAGAGCGACTTCCTGGCGAACATGTCCCACGAGATCCGCACGCCGATGAACGCCATTATCGGCATGTCGCAGCTGTGTCTACAGACCAGTTTGGATAAGAAGCAGCAGAACTATGTGGAGAAGATCGACCGCGCCTCCAAGTCGCTGCTGGGGATCATCAACGACATCCTGGACTTCTCCAAGATAGAGGCGGGCAAGCTGGATATCGAGGCAGTGCCTTTCCAGCTCGACACTATGCTGGAAGATCTCAGCGACATGTTTTCGGTCAAGGCCGCCGACAAGCAGCTCGAGCTGCTGTTTGCCGTGGCGCCTAACATTCCCCGCCACTTAGTGGGAGATCCGCTGCGACTCAGTCAGGTGTTGATCAATTTGATGAACAACGCCATCAAGTTTACCGAGCAGGGCGAGGTGATGCTGTCGATCAGCCAACTGGTGCGCGAGGATGAGGAGATACTGCTCAAGTTCAGCGTGCGCGATAACGGCATAGGCCTCACCGAGGAGCAGCGCGGCAAGCTGTTCCAGTCCTTTAGCCAGGCCGACAGCTCCACCACCCGCAAGTATGGCGGCACCGGCCTTGGGCTGGCGATCTGTAAGCAGCTGGTGGAACTCATGGGCGGCGAGATCGGCGTCGAGAGTCAGTTCGGCAACGGCAGCACCTTCTTCTTCAGCGTGCGCTTCAAGGTCGCCGACAATCAGCTGATCAAGGTGGCCCAGGAGCTGGAAGGAATGCGGATTCTGGTGGCCGACGACAACGCCACCGCCCGGGATATTCTGCGCAGCACTCTCGAAAGCATGGGCTTTACCGTGGATACGGTGCGCAGCGGTGCCGAGGCGCTGAGTCGCTGTCAGGAGACCGACTATGGGGTGGCGCTGATCGACTGGCGCATGCCTGAGATGGACGGCCTGGAGACGGCGCGGCGGTTGCTGAGCGAGCGCACTAACCCGCCCAAGACGCTGATCGTCTCGGCCCATGCCGACGGTGATTTTATCGACAAGGCGGAGCAGGCGGAGATCTCGGGTTATATCACTAAGCCGATCAGCGCCTCGCGCCTGCTGGACGGCATCATGTCGGCCCTGGGCAAGCAAGGCGCTATGCCGGTGCGGCGCAAGGGCAGTGAGGTAAGTCCTGCCCTGCTGGCGCAGCTCAAGGGCAAGCGCATCCTGTTGGTGGAAGACAACGAGATGAACCAGGAAGTGGCCAGCGAGTTTCTCGAGCAGGTGGGGGTGATCCTCTCGATCGCCGAGAATGGTCAGGTGGCGCTGGAGAAGCTGGCCATGCAGAGCTTCGATCTGGTGCTGATGGATTGTCAGATGCCGGTAATGGATGGCTATCAGGCCACCGCCGAGCTGCGTAAGCGTCCCGAGTTGGCAGACCTGCCGGTGATCGCCATGACGGCCAACGCCATGGCCGGGGATAAGGAGATGTGCCTGCGCGCCGGTATGAACGACCATATCGCCAAGCCTATCGAGGTGTCGCTGCTCTATAAGACGCTGCTGGAATACCTGGGGGATGACAGTCAGGTCATAGAGGAGACCAGCACTGAGCAGACTGATCAACACAGTCAGGATGCCTATTGGCCACAGCACCCGGCGCTGGATATCGATAAGGGGCTGCAGCTGGTGCAGAACTCGGCGCGTCTCTACCGGCGGATATTCGAGCGTTTCTATACGGGTCAGTCCCGCTGCGCGGAGCTTATCGCCACCGCACAGCGTGAGGGCAAGCAGGAGGAGGCGGTGCGTTACGCCCACACCCTCAAAGGGGTGGCCGGTAACCTCTGCTGCCCCGAGCTGGTGGCCCTGGCCAAGCAGGTGGAGCAGACTCTCAGCGATTCGATCGAGGCCGATGTGACTGAGGCGCTGACTCAGATGGGCGAGCTGTTAGACAGCCTGTGCACCACCATAGGTGACTGGCTCAGTCAGACCGGGGCCGAGACGCTGCCGCAAGAAGATGGCGCCGAGGCGGGGGCGACTGCCGATGCGCCTCCCATGTCGGCCCAGGAGCTGGATGCCGCCATTAAGGAGCTGCTCAAGATGCTGGAGGAGGCGGACGCCGAGGCGGTGGAGAAGCTACAGGCGATCCGCGATCGTCTGCCAACCTCGCTGGCCAACAAGATTGCGCCCGTGCTCAACATGGTGAACGCCTATCAGTTTGACGAGGCGATCGAGCTGGTGGAGGAGATCTTTAGCTAGGCTTTACGAATTGGCTAGGCTTTACGCATGGCTAGGCTTTAAGCAGTGACTAAGTGTGAGTGAGCTGGCTGATCGTGATAGTCGTTTGGGGCGTATGACAAAGCAGGGTAGCAAGATTTGGCCGCGCGCCGCCTCGGCGGATAGCGGGGCCTTAGGCGTGAAGGAACTATACTCAAACAGCTGAGTATCACAGGGTGCAACTGGAGAAGGGATTGATGGAGAAAGCCACGGTATTGGTTGTGGACGATACCCCGGAGAATATCGATATCTTAGTGGGTATTCTTGGGGATGAGTATAAGGTGAAGGTGGCGATCGACGGGCCTAAGGCGCTGGCGATCGCAGGCAAGAGCGCGCCTGACATCATCTTGCTCGACGTGATGATGCCGGGCATGAATGGCTATGAGGTGTGTAAGCGGCTCAAGCAAGAGCCTTTGACGGCGCACATTCCGGTGATCTTCGTCACCGCCCTGACCGACGTGGCCGACGAGACCCAAGGGTTCGAGCTGGGGGCGGTGGACTATATCACCAAGCCGGTCAGTGCCCCCGTGGTTAAGGCGAGGGTGAAGACTCATCTGTCGCTGTACGATCAGAAACGCCTGCTGGAGCAGGAGGTGAAGGCCAGGACCCGTGAGCTGGAGGTGACCCGGCTCGAGATCATTCGCCGCCTGGGCCGCGCCGCCGAGTATAAGGACAACGAGACCGGGATGCATGTTATCCGCATGAGCCACTACGCCCGTCTGCTGGCCCGCGAGGCCGGGATGTCGGAACATTTCTGTGAGCTTATCTATAACGCCTCGCCCATGCACGACATCGGCAAGATAGGCACGCCGGACGCTATTTTGAAGAAGCCCGCCAAGTTAGACGATGAGGAGTGGCGAGAGATGCAGCGTCACGCCGAGATAGGCGCCGAGATCATCGGCGAGCATCCGGATCCCATGCTGGAGATGGCGCGGCGCATAGCCCTGACCCACCATGAGAAATGGGATGGCTCGGGCTATCCTAAGGGGCTGAGCGGCGAAGAGATCCCCATCGAGGGGCGCATAGTGGCCATTGCCGATGTGTTCGATGCCCTGACCTCGATTCGTCCCTACAAACAGGCCTGGAGCGTGGAGGATACCCTGGCGCTGATCGATCGCGAGGCGGGTAAGCATTTCGACCCCGAGCTGGTGAGCCATTTCAAGGCGATCGTCGATGAGGCGGTCAAGATCCGCGACAGCCATCAGGATAAGGAGTGATCAGTAGTCAGTTGCACTGAGCACTAGGCTCTGAGCATTAAGCACTGAGCATTAGGCACTGAGTGATTGATAATAGGAAAGTGCATTAAAAAAGGCGCCATTGGCGCCTTTTTGGTGAAATCAGATCTTACTCTTCATCCAGGGAGTAGGGCAGTGGTGCTAGGGTGAGAACTGATGCCTCATCGCCCGCCACTCTCAGCTGAGCCGTTAACGGCGTATCGTTGGGCAACACGGCGCTCAGCAGCAGCTGACCGTCACGCTGCACGGCTTCCAAAATGGTGCCGGCGCGGCGATAACCTTCATCATCTTCCAGTTTCATCTCGAGCTGGCTGTCGTCATCGATCGTCACACTGGCGGAGCCCTGGACGATATAGAGGGCGCGCTTGTTGCCGCCGCGATACTTCATGCGGGCCACGGTCTCCTGACCCATGTAGCAGCCCTTGGTGAAGCTGATGCCATCGACCGCCTGCACGTTGCACATCTGCGGCACAAATTGGCTCTGATGACGGGCATAGAGGTTGGGCAGACCGGCGGCGATCTCGATCGCCTGCCAGGCGCTGAAATCATAGATGGGCTGGTCAATCTTGGCCAGCAGCTCAGCCTGCGTATCGCACTTGACGGCAATGATGTAGCGTTCGCCGTCTCTTAGGATGACGCCGCCTGGGATCTCGGTGAGCTCGGCTGCGATCTCGCCGAAGGCCTGGGCTATCCAGGCAAGGGCCTGCTCGCCGCTGACGCCAAATAAACACCAGTCGTCGCTGGCATCGACCAGTTCTGCCTTGCTGAACACGGCATATTTCTGTAGCTGCGGCAGGTCGAGCGCCAGGGTCTCTCTTGGCATCATCATCAGCAGGGCATCTTGATGGGCGAAGGTTCTGAAGCTTGCTAGCATCTTGCCCTTAGGATCGCAGTGGGCGCCCCAGCGCCACTGATCTGCTTCCAGGGAGGTGATATCTGTGGTCACCTGACCGTGGATGAAAGTCCGTGCCTGCTCGCCGGTTACAGAGATAAGGCCGAGATGGGAGAGTTGGCTGAAAACGATGGCGGGTTGCGCCTCATTGAGGGGCCACTGAGGTTGAGAAACGGTAAGCGTCATATCATGTTCCTGGGCGAATGGGCAGATTTGGGGTTGCCCGGCTAAGGGCTCATTATCATCAATATAGGGGCGCGGGGAAAAATTTAAAGGGGCCAGGGGAGGAATCTTTCAAATGATGCAGGCCAATCTTTAAAATTATGATCCTTAAATGCTTTTGGTATGGCACGCCAAACTGATTCGCGATTAACGGTGCCGCGAGCTTCTCAGGCTCCACAGGCCAAACAGGACAATCGCCAGCCCAAGGATAATATCGCCAAGCTGCTCGAGCTTAACGCCCCTAATCAGTCGCGACTGGCGTGGATCGTCCGGGTCGAGATACACGGGGACCCACTGGCCGATGCCATAGGGCACCAGACGCACCTCGGCGTCTTCCCGGGTGCGATCGCCGCTGTAATCTGGATAGAGTAACTCGCCACGGTGTTTTATCCCCTGCCAGATATATTCATAGCCGACTTGGGCCAGGTAGAAGTCGGTGCCGTGACGGGCGCCGCTGGGGCGAAACCGGCCGATATGATTGGTCAGCACCTTGGCCTGAGTCTCCTGCCAGCCGTAGCTGAGCAGGCTCTGGTAGCTGTTAAGTCCGCCGCGGATAGCGAGCGCCGCCCCAAACAGTATCAGCGCCGTGATCACCAGTGAGACTAACACGCGTTGCTTATCCATGATTGCTCGATTTCCGTTTATGAGTCCAAGATGAGCCCAAGTTGCAGGGCCGCCGACTGTGCGCATCATATCCTATGTATTGCTTGAGGTGCCAGATTCTGCCGAGTGGTCGAGAGACTGAATCGTGAAAGAAAGCCTTGTAAAAGAAAAAGGCACCACAGAGTGATGCCTTTTTTCGCGACGCTTATTTCCAAACACGGGGCCGTCTTAGTGCAGCAGACGGGTCCTGATGGTACCGTCGATCGCCTTCATCTCTTCCAGCGCCTCATCGGCCTGATCTGAGTTGACCTCCATTACCACGTAACCAATCTCTGCGGTGGTTTGCAGGTATTGGGCGGCGATGTTGATCCCTTTCTCGGCGAAGGCCTGGTTAATCTTGATCAGAATACCTGGACGGTTGTGGTGAATATGCAGCAGACGCGAGGTGTCTTTATGCTGCGCCAGCGATACCTCAGGGAAGTTGACGGCGGTCATGGTCGAGCCGTTGTCTGAGTATTTCGCCAGCTTGCCTGCCACCTCGATACCGATATTTTCCTGAGCTTCCTGGGTGCTTCCGCCCACGTGTGGGGTGAGCAGGACGTTATCCAGGCCGCGAAGTGGGCTGACAAACTCGTCGTCGTTCGACTTAGGCTCGACCGGGAAGACGTCGATGGCGGCGCCGACGATATGATCGCCGCGGATCGCCTCGGCCAGGGCGTCGATATCTACCACAGTGCCGCGTGAGGCGTTGATCAGAATACTGCCCTGACGCATGGCCGCCAGCTCTTTGCTGCCGATCATGTTCTTGGTCTGCGGCGTCTCTGGCACGTGCAGGCTCACCACGTCGGCGAGGGACAGCAGTTGCTCCAGCGAGTGGATCTGCTGGGCATTACCTAGCGGCAGCTTGTCTTCGATATCGAAGAAGATGACGCGCATGCCTAAGGTCTCGGCCAGGATCCCCAGCTGAGTACCAATGTGGCCATAGCCAATCACCCCAAGGGTCTTGCCGCGGGCCTCGAAGCTGCCATTGGCGCTCTTGAGCCAGCCACCACGGTGGGCCAGGGCGTTGCGCTGTGGAATACCACGCAGTAGCATGATGATCTCACCCAGTACCAACTCGGCGACGGAGCGGGTATTGGAAAACGGCGCGTTGAAGACCGGAATACCCAGTTTTTCGGCGGCGGCGAGATCAACCTGGTTGGTGCCGATACAGAAGCAACCTATGCTGACCAGCTTTTCAGCCTTGTCCAGCACGGCCTTGGTGAGTTGGGTACGGGATCGGATGCCAACGAAGTGAGCATCTTTAATCGAGGCTAACAGCTCCTCTTCCCCCAGTGATGCCTTGTGATATTCGATGTTGTTGTAACCTGCACGCTTGAATACATCTACCGCAGATTGGTGGACGCCTTCCAACAGCAGGATCTTGATCTTATCCTTGTCCAGCGAATGTTTCGCCATGATTTAGGTACCCTCTTGCTCAATTGTTGCTAGGTGAGTATCGCTCTCGGGGACAATTTCTACTCGGCTTTCGCTCTGTGGCCTGATACCAATGAATCTTCGTCGTCTCGCTATTGGCCTGGGGCCAGAGACGATGAGCTTCTACGGATGGCAGGACGCCGAGCCCAGTCGGGCAAGGTTATTTGGAAGCTATACGGTTTCCGGCTGACTTGTGTAGAATGACTACACAGAGCAAGCGTTTTAGCGCAAAGCCCTTTAAACCTTGGTAAAAATGCGCCCAGAAAGGTCTACAAGCCCTGTTCTTGTGGTGATTTTTATCTGTTGCCTGTCAATGCCTCCACAAAATAGCACCTTTTTTGGTCAGTGTGGAGGGCTAGATGGCTAAAGTTATTATTCTGATATTAAAACAATATCATCTAAGGAGTTCTTATTTTGAATAAAAGCACCGTGTGGCTCACAATTTTCTTCGCCGTGCTGATCTGGTCAGGGATAGAACCAAAAGATAGCTTTACCTGGTTTTTAGAGGTTGCTCCCGCGCTGATCGCCCTGCCTATCCTCTTTGTGACCCGCAAGAAGTTTCCACTCACCTCTCTGGCCTACGGCCTGATTCTGATCCACGCCATTATTCTCATGGTGGGTGGGCACTACACCTATGCCGAGGTGCCGCTGTTCGACACCATAGCCGACTGGATGGGCAGCGAGCGCAATAACTATGACAAGGTGGGCCATTTCGCTCAGGGCTTTATTCCCGCGCTGCTGGCCCGTGAGGTGTTTCTGCGCCTCGAAGTGGTGAAGCAGGGGGCCTGGTGCAATTTCCTGGTCTGCTGTTTCGCCCTGGCGCTGTCGGCATTTTATGAGTTGATCGAGTGGTGGGTCGCGTTGGCAACGGGTGAAGATGCCGAGGCATTCCTGGGGACCCAGGGCTATGTGTGGGACACCCAGTCTGACATGGGGATGGCGCTTATTGGCGCCCTAGCGAGCGTGATGCTGCTTTCACGCTGGCATGACAGACTGCTGCTTAAACTGAAAAAGCAATAATAATCTGTAGCTTGCCTATCACATCAGAAGCATTATTATATGCTAATGATGTGATGAGTTAGCTTTATATAACTAATAGTGATAACTATTCTCACTAGAGTTAGTTAATATAGCTGACATACTTTTTTACTAGTCATAAATGGATAAATTAAGTGGTATCTATGACTAGGAGGAATGAAGTTCATAAAGATCAATAACAGGGATAGCTTACTCACATATGGTTAACTGCATTGAGATGCTTTTCAGGGAGAGAAGCGTATGAGTAAAATTGATGAACTGGTTTTTCTACACCAAGATTCAACACCGTGCCATCTGGCCGTTCTGGCTGAATCGATAGGCCTAAAGACACGTATCGCCCGTCAGGTCAGCGACCTGGATCCGGAGCGGGATCGTAACAGTTTCTACCTCATTGCCCAGAAGGGCGCGGCGCTGGACAGCAAGGGCGTGCCCTTGATTGTCGCGCGTCTATTACCCCATGTGCCCATCGCCCTCTATCAGGTCGAACGCGGTAGCCTGGAGCCGGAATCTGCCCTGCTGCTCGGGGTGCGCGGCCTGCTGTTTTCCGATCAGCGTATGGATCTCTCGCTGACCGGATTGCGTAAGATGGTCAACGATGAGCTGTGGTATGACAGACCTTTGATCTCTAAGGTGTTTCGTCAGCTGGTGAGTCGCCAGGACAGTGGCGTAGAGCTGACCCAGGATATGGTCGCCATGCTGCAAAAGCTCACCACTCGTGAGCGCACCATCATACAGTTGGTCTCCAGCGGTGCCCGCAACAAGGAGATCGCCGATCGCCTATGTATCAGCGAGCACACGGTCAAGGCCCATATTTCCTCTATCTTCCGCAAGACTCAGTCTCGTAATCGGGTCGAGCTGCTGCGCTGGTCGCAGGCAAACGCCTGTCACTTCGAGTTTTGTTAATCTATTAATCCTTCATACCCAAGCAAGCTCAGTGTCTGCTGAGCTGGGCTTTGGAGCTAGGCTTTGGGCTAGGCTTTGAGGTTCGCTTTGGCATCTGCTTTTGGCATTAGCTCGTCGCACCGACTAGTAGCACCGGCTCGTAGCATTAGCTGCTGGCATTTGCCTGACGCCTTGGCTTTAAATCCTGGATTTAGCTTACAAACTTTGTCAGGCGGCTGAATCTGGTTTGAATTGCATCGGATTCCCCGCCAGTCCAAGTTGCGGCTTGTCACACTTTCGACATTTCACCTTGTTGCCAGTAGAAAGGTTAAATTGACCTTAAAATAAAACCATGGTTTGTAAAATCGTTGAGCATTTGCACTAATCAGGCTTGGTGCTGGATGTTTGAATGCTCAAACTTATCTATTGTTTTGCTTGAAATTATCTAATCCCATTACGAATGAATCCTGGCGACCTCATGTTTTGTGCCGTGAAACCAATCGCTTAATCACAATTTACTAATATGTATGCCATTTGCTGTACAGATATTAACCGTATTTTATAAACATAATGTTCGCTATTTTGGAATGTGATCTTCGTCACAAATCGGCTTGAGCACTTCTGTAACAATCTCGCCGCACGTTAATAAAAATTAGCGGCATTATTATAAAAATGGGGTTGAACAATGGATAATGTTAAAAAGTTGTCAGTGCTTGCACTGTCAATAGCCGCGGCTTTGCCCGTTTCTGCGAAAGCCGACCTGCTGATCAGCGAGTATGTTGAAGGCAACAGCAACAATAAGGCGATCGAACTGTACAATTCAGGCGACGCCGCCTTAGATCTTACCGGCTACAAGCTGGTGCGCTACAAAGATGGCGATACCAATGCCTTAGATATGGTCGCCCTAGACGGTCTCACCATAGATGCCAAAAAGCTCAAAGTGATCTTACACCCAAGTGCCGAAATCGCCCTGGATAGCGATGTCGACAGCAGCACGGGTAATCTCTATTTCAACGGCGGTGATGCCGTAGCACTGGTCAAAGACGGTGCCGTGGTAGACATCATAGGTGCCGTGCCTACGCCTAGTGGCTGGGGCATGAACGTCACTATGCAGCGCAACACAGATGCCCTTGTTGCATCAAACGTCTTCGTCGAAAGCCAGTGGAAAGTATTGCCTGTCGATACTTTTACCGGCCTGGGTAACCTAGATGGTGCCAGCGCACCAACCGAACCTGAAGCTCCAGCCTTCACCTGCACCGGCGCTAAGATCACACCAATTTACAGCGTTCAGGGTGCAGGCAAGTCTAGCCCACTGATCGCCGACGGCGAGTATGCCTCTAAAGAGGAAGTGACGATTCGCGGTGTGGTAACCGCTCGTGGCGACAGCCTGTTCAAGGGCTTCTACCTGCAAGAAGTTGAGGGTGACAACTCGCCTTACACTTCTGACGGTATCTTTGTCTTCTTAGGCGAAGCGGCCGGCGAAGAGATCCAGCCTGGCGTTGAAGTCTGTGTTCAAGGTCTGGTGAAAGAATACTATGGCCTGACCCAAGTCGATATCAAGGCCGACAAGAAGATCGAAGTAGGTGAGAACGTAGGCGCGCCTGCTGCTCAACCTTTCTATGTGGCCGACGGCGAGAGCCTGGGTGATGCGCTAGAGCGTTTCGAAGGCATGCATGTGGTACTCGATGCCGGTAGCGACATGAAAGTCAGCCGTACCTTCAGCTATGATTACGCCGCCCGTCGTAACAACATGATGTTGTCCCACAAGGCGCCGCTGATGAAGGCGACCCAGCTCTATCCAGCGATGAGCGATGAAGCGATTGCGCTGGAAGCACAAAACCGCGCTAACCAGCTGTTTATCGAGTCAGACTATAAGGCGAAAGATGGCGAAGTCCCTTACTTCCCAACCTTCAATGCCGAGAACGGTTATATCCGTGTTGGCGACCAACTGACTAACCTTCAAGGTGTGGTGAGCTACAGCTATAACGAATACCGCTTGGTGGCAACCAACGAGATCGTGGCGGGTGACTTCATTCGCGGCGATGATCGCAGCGATGCACCAGCCATTGCCACTAAGGGTGATATCCGTGTAGCCAGCTTCAACGTACTGAACTTCTTCAACAATGCGGTTGGTGGTGACGATACGCCTGCCGATAACCGTGGTGCTAACACCGAAGAAGAGATGCTGCTGCAACGCACTAAGATAGTGAATGCCATCACCGCCATGAACGCCGACATCGTTGGCCTGATGGAGATAGGTAACAACGGCTTTGGCGAGAAGAGTGCGATTCAAAACCTACTCGATGCATTAAATGCCGAACTCAGCGATGCCGATGCCTATAGCTTCGTCGAGATCAACGATGCCGATAAATACCAAGGTAAGTTTGTCGGTAGCGATGCTATCACTGTGGGCATGCTGTACCGCGCCGCTAAGGTGACACCGAGTGGTGATGCCTTCTTGATCGCCACACCTGAGCAACACGCTACCGCAGGCGTAGTGACTCGCGGCGAAGGCGACAAGGCGGAACTCAGCCCAGCGTTCGATAAGTATCAACGTCACAGCCTAGGTCAAACCTTCAAGATCCATGACGAGCAGTTAACTGTCGTTGTGAACCACCTCAAGTCTAAGGGCTCAGGTTGTGTCGAAGATTGGGCTAACTATGAAGACAACAGCGATCCAGCGGATCTTCAGGGCAAGTGTAACGAGTTCCGTGTATCGGCCGCTAAGGTCATTGGTGATGCGCTGCAAGACGTGAAGGGTGATCTCTTAGTGATCGGCGACATGAACGCCTACGGCAAAGAAGATCCTATCCGCGTATTGACCGACTTCGATGCCGCAAACAGCGATCGTGACATCATGACCGCCTCTTGGACAACGCTAGATGGCAAGGTATATGAGCGTGAAGGTAGCAAGATTGAGAAGGGCTATGGCCTGATCAACCTAAATACCAAGGTTCATGGCCCAGATACTTACTCATACAGCTACAACGGCGAGTTGGGTAACCTGGACCACGCTTTGGCTAACACTAGCCTGGCCGAGCGCGTACTGGATATTCAAGACTGGCACATCAACGCGGTCGAATCGAACCTGTTCGAATACGGCAGCAAATACACAGGTGAGCTTGCCAAGTCTGAGAATGCTTTCTCTGCATCGGATCACGACCCTGTGATCGTGGCGCTAAGCTACCCAGTGCCTAAGCCAGAGCCTAAGCCTGAGCCGGAAGAAAAGGATGACGGCGGTTCACTGGGTTATCTAGGACTGATGTTACTTGGACTGGCCGGATTGCGTCGCCGCAACTAGTCTGCCAAGTCTCTCCCAAGCCAGCTGTTCTCCCCAGCTGGCTTTTTTTATGCCTGCATTTTACCGTCTAGTCAGTTTCGCCTTAGTGTCATTTAGTCTTTAAGCCTGTAGCTGATGTCACTCGGTTCTGTTTCATCTGTTTAGCCACAAGTTTAGCGCCTTGTTAGCGGCTGTTTTGCTTTGTGTAGCGCCGTCTCGCCATTTCTGCGGCTCAGATAACGCTGTGATATTTTTCTGTTTTTCCCTCACTCATCGGGCTTGTTAATTTGTATTTTCAGGATAAACTGTCGCGCGTTATCGGCCAGGCCCAAGTGCCCAAGCAATGTGCCGACAACGTGATACGGCGCCTTTGATTAAGAGCCTTTGATTCGGCGTCAGCGTTACCAGTCACCCTAGGCCTTCATTCGTCACACAAACCCACTTGATGCGGCCAATTTGGCGGCAAACGAGACTAACAATTCAGGGCGGATGAAGGCCAACCCCAGAGTGTGTTCCAGGTGACGCCTTAACACCCTCGTCTGTTCAACGCAGCATGCCTCGCAAGGCGGTTTCAGCTCCTTATGCTTCAATATCCTAATGCCCTATTTCTTATTGTCCTATTTCTTATTGCCATGTGACGAAGTAGACTAAATGTCACTTTTGATCGTTGTGGAATGAGACATGAGCATTTGGTTTAGACCCGTTACCCTGGAAGATTGCGCCAAGATGGACGCAGGAATGCATGGCAAAGGCACCTTGATGCAGACCCTGGGGATCACCATCAGCGAGATTGGCGACGATTACATGAAGGCGACCATGCCGGCCTCGCCAGCGGTGCACAACCCCTTGGGGATAGTTCATGGCGGCGCCAATGTGGCTCTGGCCGAGACTGTGGCCAGCTATGCGGCCAACTTCGTGGTGGATTTTGAGAACTACTATTGTGTCGGTCAGGAGATCAACGCCAACCATCTTAAGGCGTCGCGCAACGGCATCCTGACGGCGACCGCCAAGCCGGTTCACCTGGGCAAACGCAGTTCGGTGTGGGAGGTGTTGATCCACAACAGCGCCGGTGAGCTCTGCTGTATCTCACGTATGACGGCGGCAGTGGTTAAGCGTCAGGCGATGGTCTGATGGCTGGACGCCAGGAGCGGCACGGCTCTGGCGTACAGCTCGCATGCATCTGACATGCACCTGAATTAGTAAGATAATTTAGTCAGATTGGCTGCCACTTGTGCAGCCCGGTGCCATAATTAGGGAAGATATGTTTAAGGGTTAAGGAGTGCCTATGGAAACGGCAACAATTTGGGAATGGGTCGGCTATCTGGCCTCTGTGGTGGTCGCCATCTCCCTCATGATGTCAAATATCAAGAAGCTGCGTTGGTGGAACCTGATCGGCGCCGCCCTGTTTGTCGCCTACGGCCTGGCCATCGGCGCCCTGCCTGTGGCCTTGGTGAACTTCTTCATCGTGCTGATCGATGCCTTCTATCTGGTGAAGCTGTATCAGGTCGCCAAGGTCAAGCTGGACAAAGACAGCTGATCTGAGCCAACTCAGGCTAAGCGGGGCGATAAGCGCGAGTGTTGACGCTTACTCCCCGCTGCTAAGATCGCGGCGAAAACCCTGTCATCTGATTTTCTATCTATTTAGCTAACTCTCTCCGCTCACTGTTCTTTTCTGATTTCCGGCTTTGTGTCTCTGTTTATCTCTCGCCTTGCCTTGGTATCTGCATCGTTTCTATCTCGTTTCTACCTCGTTTCTATCTCGTTTCTTTCTCATTTCTATCTCGTTTCTACCAATCACTCTTAGGCTGACTCATTAGTTAGCTCGGCTCGTAAAGCGCATACAGATTAGGCATCTAATTAGGAATCTAATTTAGAAACTAAACCTTAATCTAAAAATCAGTTTAAAGTTATCAGTTTTAATCGTTTTATATTTCTCTGAGACTCGACTAATCTTGCTACATCGACAAGTTAATCGCTAAGCGAGTCACTTAACTCAATGGCCTAGCGCTTAACCTGAGCGCTTGGAATGAGTGCTTGAAATGAGCGTTTAGAGGAACAGAGCTAATTTGGAGTAGAGCTAATTTGGAGCAGAGCTATGGTCACAATATTTGATGTTATCGAAGACTGGTTGAGCTGACCAGGCCGCGTAAACGAAAAGCTAAATTTATACCTAAACTAATACCTAAATTTTTACCCAGGCTAAGACCCGAGCCGAGGGCCCAACAAGCTAAACAGGATGGAGCGAATTATGACAACCAACTACTTAACCAGCCAAAATGGCGCACCTATTGCGGACGATCAAAACTCTCTCTCTGCCGGCGAGCGCGGCCCGCTACTGCTACAGGACTGGCACCTTATCGAGAAGCTGGCGCACTTTAACCGTGAGCGTATTCCCGAGCGTATCGTCCACGCCAAGGGCACGGGGGTGTATGGCACCTTCACCCTGACCAAAGATTTGAGCGACTATACCATCGCCGACCACTTCAACGGCGAAGGCAAGCAGACGGAGACCTTCGTGCGCTTCTCGACCGTGGGCGGCGAGATGGGTTCGGCCGACGCCGAGCGCGATCCCCGTGGTTTTGGTCTGCGTTTCTACACCAAGCGCGGTAACCACGATATCGTCGGTAACAACACCCCGACCTTCTTCCTGCGTGATGGCATCAAGTTCCCGGACTTCATCCACACCCAGAAGCGCAACCCTATGACTAACCTGAAAGATCCACAGGCGATGTGGGACTTCTGGTCGCTTAACCCTGAGGCGATGCATCAGGTCACCATCTTGATGTCAGACCGTGGTATTCCGGCTAACTATCGTCAGATGCACGGCTACGGCTCGCACACCTTCTCCTTCTGGAATGCCAAGGGAGAACGTTTCTGGGTCAAGTTCCACTTCAAGTCACAGCAGGGCGTGGTTAACCTGACCAACGAGCAGGCGGACAAGCTTAAGGGGATCGATCCCGACTCGTCACAGCGTGACATGGTGGCGGCTATCCAGGACGCTAACTTCCCGCGCTGGACGGTGAATGTGCAGATCATGCCTGAGGCCGATGCCAACACCTATCACATCAACCCGTTCGATCTGACCAAGGTGTGGCCACATGGCGACTACCCGCTGATCGAGATAGGCGTGCTAGAGCTTAACCGTCTGCCGCAGAACTACTTCGCCGAGGTGGAGCAGGTGGCCTTAGCCCCGAGTAACCTAGTGCCAGGCGTAGGCGCCTCGCCGGACAAGATGTTGCAGGCGCGTCTGTTTGCCTATGCCGATGCCCAGCGCTACCGTATCGGCGCCAACTATAACCAGTTGCCGGTAAACTGCCCTCATGCGACTCAGGCAAACCATCATCAGCGTGGCGGCGCCATGGCGGGAACCCAGTGCCCCTTCAGCGGCAGTCAGACGGGCGGCGATGCCAGCGCCAACTATGGGCCGAACAGCACTCAGTCTGCCCTGGTGGAGCCGACACAGTTTGCAGAACCAGCGCTGAGACTCGATGGTGAAGCCGACCGTTACAGCCGTTATGACCAGGATGACTACACCCAGGCGGGTAACCTGTATCGCATCTTCTCAGAAGACGAGAAGGCTAGACTGGCGGCGACCATCTCAGGCTCTCTGAGTCAGGCGAGCATGGACGTGCAGGAGCGTATGTTGGCTCACTTCTTCAAGGCTGATGAAGACTATGGTCAACGCATCAAGCAGGGCTTAGGTCTTTAAGTAAGGTCTGTAAGTTAAGCTTGTAGATAACCAGGCGTGTACAGCCTGAAAATAGAAAGCCAGTGATCTGAATCACTGGCTTTTTGCTATCCAGCAGGGCTAACGTCCTGCGCCGAGCAGCCTTAACTTAATAGAGCAGGGTGGCCACGCCCAGTAGGGCGAATAGGGCGGCGCAGCCACGGTGGATCCACTTCATCGGCAGCTTCTCGGCGCTGAAGTGACCGGCGATCACTACAGGCACGTTGGCGATCATCATCCCCAGGGTTGTGCCCAGTACCACTAGCGGCAGGGCGTCATACTTGGCAGCCAGCACGACTGTGGCAACCTGAGTCTTGTCGCCCATCTCGGCGAGGAAGAAGAGAATGAAGGTGGCGATGAAGGGGCCCATCTGATAGAAGCGACTCTCTTCGGCATCGACCTTGTCGGGCACCAGAACCCAGAGGGCGATGGCGAAGAAGGAGAAGGCGACGATATAGGTGGCCATCTCTGGGCTTATCCAGTTGATAGCCCACTGGCCAACCCAGGCGGCGGCAAAATGGTTTGCCAGGGTAGATAGTAGTATCCCCAGGATAATCGCGGTCTTATTCTTGAATCTTGCGGCGAGGATAAGTGCCAGCAGCTGGGTCTTGTCACCTATCTCGGCGATAGCGACAGTGAAGGTTGAGGCGAGTAATGCTTCCATCATAGTTCCTAAGGGGGCAAAAATTCCAAGCACGATCCGCCGCCCCCTAATGAATGAACGGTAACCGTGCTCAGGTCTTGCAGAGTAAGAGGTGTTCCCCTTACCGTGAGTACCATGGCATGTGGCCAAGTATGTTGACACTCACTCAAGGCAAATGGCTTTGCCTTGTTAGCTACTCCCCTGAAGCAGTGGCGGCCATTATACCCAAATCCTTTTGAGGTGCAAGGAGGTGCCTGCTCGCTTGGGTGATCACTCTGTAGACAGCTTGTTTCGTGGTTTTTACGCCTTTGTACAAACTTGCATCCGATCAGGCGGCATACCTTGTGCGCCGCCTGTGGCTCTGTTAATGTGCCAAACAGTCAAATTTATAGAGTAAAGGTAGTGATGAAACATACCTATCGATATTGTTACCGATTTAGGCAGCCTCAGGGGCTTAGCTAGATCGTAAGATAGTAAAAGCTAAGCTGTTGAGGCCAACCCGACACGTACTAGGGCAGAGTTCCATAGTTCGGTTAGGAGGCTATCGCTTAGTGTGTTTCATGACTAATTCCCGCCTTCGCAGTCGTTCTAAATCTGACCTTCCAAAAAGAGATAATAAATAAAGACAGGACAATTTTGTGAACTTAAAAATGCTTGGCTCTATTGCCATCGTTGCGGGGACCGCAATTGGGGGAGGCATGTTGGCCTTGCCTCTGGCAACTGCTTCACTGGGGACGATTCCAGCCTTACTACTATTAGTGGCGATCTGGGGGGTATCTATCTATACCTCTCTGTTGATGTTAGAGATTAACTTACGTGCCGGTGTGGGGCTGAACGTCCACGCCATCACGGGCAAGACCTTAGGCAAGGTCGGCCAGCTGATCCAGGGCGGCTCCTTCTTGAGTCTGCTGTTTGCCCTGACCATGGTCTATCTGATGGGCGGTTCCTCCCTGCTGGAGTCTCGCTTCGAACCGCTGGGGATAAAGGTGAACCACGAGGCGGCGGTACTCATCTTTACCTTGGTGTTCGGTGGCTTCATCGCCATCGGCGTCTCCTGGATCGACAAGGTCTCACGTGTGCTCTTTAGCGCCATGGTAGCCCTGTTTGTCATCGTAGTGCTCTTCCTGCTACCCGAAGTCAGCCCAAGCTATATCCTGCGTGAATCGGCCACCGAATTGGTGTCTAAGGGCGAGCTGGGTAACCTCTGGCTGGCGGCTATTCCTGTGGTGTTTACCTCTTTCGGTTTCCACGTCTGTATCGCAACGATTGTGCGCTACCTGGATGGCGATGCCATGTCGCTGCGTAAGGTACTCATGATTGGCTCGACCATCCCCTTGGTGTGCTACATCCTCTGGTTGATGGTGACCCTGGGCACTGTGGGCGGCGCGACCGTGTACGGTTTCGAGGGCTCTCTGCCTAAGCTGGTGTCGGCGCTGCAGGGTATCGCTCACTCAGACATTTTACGTCAATGTATCGATTTGTTTGCAAACCTGGCGCTGATAACCTCTTTCCTCGGGGTGACCATGAGCCTGTTCGACTATATTGCCGAGCTGACCCGCGCCAGAGACAACCTGCTGGGTCGCCTGCAGACCTGGTTGATAACCTTTGTGCCGCCACTGCTGTGCGCCCTCTACTATCCTGATGGTTTCATTAAGGTATTAGGTTTCGCGGCTCTGCCGTTGGTGGTGATGATCATCTTCCTGCCTATCGCCATGGCGCTGGGACAGCGTAAGCAAAATCTGGGCGGTTACCAGGTGAGTGGTGGTCAGTTTGCATTAGCCGCGTCGGCGCTGGTAGGTCTGGTGATTATCGCCGCCCAGCTCTGGGTTGCGCTGTAAAAAGAGGCTGACAATTTGCGCCTAAGCGAAGGGGCAGGGGATTGCTGGAAATACCTGCTTACCTTTTCGCTATTTTGCTAAGCTGTTTGTTACTCAAGAATTTATGATAAAGTCGGGCCATTGCCCGACTTTTTTGTAGGGCTTTTAAGGCTTCATGCGCTGAGGACTTAAAAGACCATTGGGTATTATAAAAATTTTTATAACGATAAAACGGACTTAGCAAATGAAAAAGTTACTCGTGTCAGTGGCGCTCGCCGCTGCCTTCGGCGCTCACGCCGATGAGGGGATGTGGCAGCCCTATCAACTGCCTGCCATGGCAGATGAGCTGAAGGCCAAAGGGCTGGAAATCGACGCCAAATCTATCTCTAAACTCACCGAATTCCCCATGAACGCCGTGATCAGCCTAGGTGGCTGTACCGCGTCGTTCGTGTCGCCAAAGGGCCTGGTAGTGACTAACCA
The DNA here is from genome assembly GCF_000016065.1 of Shewanella loihica PV-4. Lineage (NCBI taxonomy): Bacteria > Pseudomonadati > Pseudomonadota > Gammaproteobacteria > Alteromonadales > Shewanellaceae > Shewanella > Shewanella loihica. The sequence goes on along the minus strand of NC_009092.1, from coordinate 3,795,697 downwards.
CCACTGTGCCTACGGCTCGATTCAATACAACTCGACTCCAGAGAAGAACCTGCTAAAAGATGGCTTCCTGGCGAAGAACTACGGCGAAGAGCTACCCGCTACCCCAGGTTCACGCATCTATGTCACCGAAGCCGTGACCAATGTGACCGGTGAGGTGAAAGCCGGCCTGGAAAACAAGGTAGGCAACGACTTCTATCAGGGCATCGAAGCCAAAGAGAAGCAACTGGTTGCCCAGTGTGAGGCAGATGATGGCTACCGCTGTCAGGTTTACAGCTTCCACGGCGGCCTGGAATACTATCTGGTTAAGCAGCTTGAGATCCGCGACGTGCGTCTGGTGTATAACCCGGCGGCTAGCGTAGGTAAATACGGCGGCGACATCGACAACTGGATGTGGCCACGTCATACCGGTGACTTCTCTTTCTATCGCGGCTATGTGTCAAAAGATGGCAAGCCTGCTGATTTCAGCAAAGACAACGTGCCTTACGAGCCTAAGAGCTTCCTTAAGGTGTCTGCCAAGGGCGTGAGCGATGGCGACTTCGTCATGGTTGCCGGCTACCCGGGTCGCACCAACCGTTACCGCACCGCCAACGAGGTGGAAAACCAGTTTGAGTGGGCCTATCCGGAAGGCAAGATGCTGCGTGAACGCTTCATCGAGATCATCAAGGAAACCGCGCCTGAGGGCAGCGACGAGCGCATCAAGTATGAGAGCCTGATCGCCGGTCTGGCCAACTACGCCAAAAACTTCACCTCGATGATCGAGTTCTATGGCAAGTCGACCATGCTCGACGATCGCAAGGCTCGCGAGGCGGCGCTGACTGCCTGGATCAATAAAGACAGCAAGCGTCAGGCCCAGTATGGTCAAACCATGGCCGAGCTAGACAAGCTGATCAAAGAGAGTCAGGAGCATCAGGCTCGCGACATCATCTTAGGTTATATCGGTTACACCACTATGCTGCCGACTGCCCGTAGCCTCTACCGTCTGGCTAACGAGAAGCAGCTGGACGACATGGCGCGTGAGCCTGGTTATCAGGATCGCGACATGACCCGCTTCAAGTCGGGCCTTGAGCGTATCGACCGTCGTTATGCACCGAGTGTGGATAAGGCCGTGGTACTGGATCTGCTGAGCCGTTACGCCAAGCTGCCTAGCGAAGAGCGTATCCCTGAGCTGGACAAGGCATTCGGCATCGGCAAGAAGTTCGACGCCGCCAAGCTGAGCAAGGTACTGGATAAGATGTACGCCAAGACCGAGTTGGGCGACAAGGCGACTCGTCTTGCCTGGATGGACAAGTCGGTAGCCGATTTCAAGGCCTCTAAAGATCCTTTCATTCAGTTTGCCGTCGCCATGTATGACACTGATATGGCCCAGGAGAAGAAAGAGAAGGAGCTGTATGGCAAGTTGATGAAGGTGCGTCCTCAATATATGGATGCCATCATCGCCTACAACAAGGAGCTGGGTAAGCCGGTGTACGCCGACGCCAACTCTAGCCTGCGTGTGACCGTGGGTCATGTGAAGGGCTACTCGCCACAAGATGGTCTGGTTGCCGTACCTTTCACTCGCCTGGAAGGCATAGTGGCTAAAGACACGGGTGAAGATCCGTTCGACGCGCCTAAGAAGCAGCTTGAGCTGATCAAGCAGAAGCAATATGGTGACTACTATGTGAAATCTATCGACTCTGTGCCGGTGAACTTCCTGTCGACCCTGGATACCACAGGTGGTAACTCAGGTTCACCAACCCTCAACGGCCGCGCCGAGCTTGTTGGCTTGCTGTTTGACGGCGTCTATGAGTCAATCATCGGCGACTGGGGTTACGATACCGACACCAACCGTTCTATCCAGGTAGATAGCCGCTACATGCTATGGGTGATGAAGTATCTGGATCACGCCGACAACCTGCTGGCAGAAATGGAGATTGTTCACTAATTCCAGCGATTAGTGGAGGCGCTGGTGGGATGCTTTTAGTATCTAGTCAGCGTTAAGGTCAAAAGGGCTTAGATGAGAATCTAGGCCCTTTTTTGTTATCTAGTGCTGATGGTTTCTTCGTGATGTATTGAAATGTGCCTATTGGCTCGACGTGGCCTGACGTGGTTTGAATTCAATTAGCCATGCTTTAGCGTTAACCGTTACTGTGGTTAATTGCCTGCCGCAGGCCTTATGTGCAAACATTCTTTTGGCTCGCAGCAAGTCCATCCATGGATGCTCTGCGAAATCATCCCTGATTTCGAAGGCCAAAAGCATGTTTACACTGAGTTATCCATCTCTTCGATTTAGCCGTAATGGATCATCAGGTGAGAAAAAAATCACTTTTGGACATTTCCGTATGGGGGGGAAATTAGCTTTAGATGAATTATTTTTGGTATTGCAAAATACACATTGCTAGTGATCTTTCCCCAAGATTAGTACCAATCCAGTACGAATCGTATGATATTGACTAAGGCCAATACTTATTTCTGCTCATGAAACGTTTTTCTCCAACGGTTTGGAGTGACCGCATAACGTCCTTTGAATTTATCACGGAAGATAAACACCGAACTGAATCCGGTTTTAGTCACTATTTGCTCAATGGTTAGATCAGTAGACTCAAGCAGCTCCTGAGCTAGGTTGAGTCGCTCAGAAGCCAGCCATTCTCCAAAGGCCATCCCTGTTGCCTTATGAAATTTACGGGTAAAGGTACGGCGAGTCATCATCACTGACTCCGCGAGTTCATCGAGAGTATACTTGTGACCAATATCGTTTCTAATTCGCTCCATCAACTCATTGATGCGTAAATCGGATGTTGTTATCGGTATGGGTTGTTCAATAAATTGTGCTTGCCCTCCGTCTCGATATGGTGGAACCACCATTCTTCGGGCAATACGGTTCGCGATTGCACTGCTGTAATATTTACGGAAAACGAACAAACAACAATCAATACCTGCTGCGGTGCCAGCGGATGTAATCACTCCACCATCTTCTACATATAACGCATTGGTATCGAGTAACGTTTCCGGAAAACGTTGAGTGAAATCTTGCTCTAGTTCCCAGTGAGTTGCGGCACGCTTTCCATCTAATAACCCAGCGAAAGCCAGAACATAGCCACCAAGACACAAACCGACTATCAATGTTCCTCTCTCATGAGCAAGACGTAACGCCTCAATTAGCTGATCATTTGGTCGTTCATCAACCGTCCGCCAATAAGGAACAATGATTATGTCAGCCTTCTCCAGTGTATCGAGCTTGGCTCGGGCGTGAATCTCCATCCCTATATCAGACATAATTGAACCTTCCTCTCCCGCAATAAACTGTAGGTTGAAGAAGGCTTCATTCAGAGTATCACGCCCGAACACGATACTTGGGACAGAAATATGAAACGGGCTGAATCCATTAAAAACGATGACCGAAACATTAGGTACGTGCTGCATTGCTTCGGTAGATTGAGTTTTAGGAGATAGAATTCTGGAAGACATTTGCTTAAACCTGATTGCAGAGCTACCACTGATGGTAGCCCCACATATTGCAATTGGAAACTACAGAATGACAGTCTCACCATCTTCCGGGATATACACGAAATCAGTCAGTAAATTGATTTCTGCATAGTCGCGAAGCTCCTGTCTCGTCACGAGTGCGTGGTTTACTGCGCCCATATGAGTAGCAACAATTTTTGCCTGAGGAAGAACAACGTGCGTTTTTAATACATCTTCTTTACCCATGATGATCGGGCCATAGCCAATCACGTGAGCCCAGCCGGTATTCAGAATGATCACGTCTGGCTGTTCACGTTTCATTGTTTCTTCTACCGTCTGTGTCCAGATGGTATCTCCGGCCAGATAGAGCTTTTCTTCATCTGAATGAGATAGTATGACGCCGGTTACTTCAGCCAGCATTTCTCCCAGTTCCTTATTTTCGTAAGCAGCGTCAGAGCCATGCTGACATGCAGTACGAGTGAAAGAAATGCCGTTGTAGTCGGTCTCTTCAGAGAAAATCTGGAGATTAGTAAAACCTTGAGAACGCAGAATTTGCTCATCACCTTCGTGTTGTACAAAAATCAGCTTGTCTTTAGGGATCACATTGACAGCGGTTGCATCCCAGTGATCTGGGTGAGTGTGGGTCAGCAGCACAGCATCAACATTAATAATTTCTTCAATTGAGAGTGGCAGCTCAACCGTTGGGTTGCGCAAATCAGAGTTCACTGTCCCGCCAAACCCCGGATAAGTGTTTTTTGGTGCCAGCATTGGATCAATAAGGAATCGTTTCCCTGCATAGTTGATAATTTGAGTTGCGTTACGAATTTGAGTGATTTTCATATTATTGCTCCAGAATTGTTTTTGTGGAGCCATTTTATGCAAGGGGATATAGCCACAAAAGTGGCTATATGGACACTTATAGATATTATCGGGACAAAATGATATTACTCTTCCAAAGAAAAGGTATTCATATTTTATAACTTTGGAAAAATACGATTGCCATACATATAAGAGATGGAATGGACTTTGTTCAATGGGCACTCAGTATTATTACTAAAATTTGCTTAACAAGGATCGAGGGAATTCGAAGGACGGCTTAGTGTGAAATTCGTTATGGGGCAAAACTAAGTTAGATTTTTGATCCGTTTCCACATGAAATACCGCCAAATCGAAGAGACGTTAGATACCGAGTGTAAACACGTTTTTGGCTCTCGGCGGCATGGACGCCGCCGTGAAGCGTATAGGGATATATTCACAGCGTGCCAAAAACGTGTTTGCACATAAGCCCACCGCAGGTGATAGATTGCCATGAAGGCATGACCTTCAAACACCTTTAGACAAGCATTCAGCCCGACGCCAAGTCATAAATCACACAATCAACAGCCTACTTATATAGGCTACTCACAAACTCATTGGTGGGCTCAGGTAGGAGATCCTGCGGATGATCGCCGCCGAAACTGGCCCATTTACTCTTGCCAGTGTATGACGCGTTGGCGATCTCTTGCTTGGTCTGCGCATCCAAGACGATAAGCTGAATCTCTATGGTGTCAGGGATCCCTGACCATTCGGTTGCCCTGTCTTCCCAGTGAAGAATGATAGGTTTGACAAAGTAGCCAAACTGATTGGCATCGAGCTGTTTTAGGCAGTCATCATCCAGGCAATCGGCCGCTATATTGACCTTACTGGTGTATTTGGAGAAGGCGCTTCGCACAGCATTGGCGGTCATTCGGCCTGAGTTACGATATTCCTGGTTGCCATACCAGCCATCTTTGGGCATGGCGATTAATACGCCTTTGGCGGGATCTAACTTGGCAATGGGGGCCTGTAGCGCCGAGTGTTGATAGGTCGAGCTACAAGCCGTGAGTAATAATGCAGAGGTAAGAAGTGTTATCTTTTTTATCATCGCAGAGCCTTATTCAATTAACCCATTAATCGCCAAATTAGCCTAGCTTTATTCCATGCCTGAGTCCATGAACTGCATCACTAACAAATACCTCATCAAGAAACAAAGACAAAGAGCTCATAGATACCAGTAAAGCCAAATCGAAGAGGCGTTGGATACCGAGTGTAGATACGCCGGTGAGCTTCTGTTTCAGGGCCGAAAATGTTCCTGACATTTTTCGGCATTCCCTACATCCATGTAGGTCAGATGATTTCGCAGAGCGGCCAGGGCCAAATATGTTCCCTACATATTTTGGCATTTCCTCCATCCTTGGAGGTCAGATGGCGTACAGCGTGTCACAGGCGTATCTGCACATACGTCGTTCTTTCATATCTGACCCATAGGGATATGGAGAATGTCGGCCTGATGCAGGGAGCATCACCGACCATGTGATCACGACATTGGTACTTCCATGTACTGCACCCGCCGGGCAGGCGTTAGATGGCGATGAAGGTAAGACCTTCAACAGCCTCTCTAGCATCGATGCAAGTCAAAGGTGCACACCGTGCCAAAAACGTGTTTGCACCTAAGCCCACCGCAGATGATAGACAGCCATGAAGGTTCGACCTTCAATCACCAACCCAATACGAATTAAGCCGGAAGTTACTCTAGCGACTATCCACCCAACAAAGCCCCCCATCAAAGCCCCCCAGCTAAGCTCCCTTAAGCAGGCTAGTGCTTAAGAAAAATGTTCCCATCGTTTCTTAGTGGTCACGAAGACGAGCACGCCGCCGAGCAGCCCAGTCAATGAGCCCATAACGCCAATGCCGATATAGAGGTTAATGAAAAATCCGATGGCGATGACGCAGTAGAAACCATATACGCCTAGCTTCTGCCATCGCCAGATCATGGCGGCCAGGACGACATTCACCAGGCTCATCACTCCGAGAAAATAGAGTATGCCGGTGCTGGCGCTGGGGTAGATCTCTGTGATGGCTTGTGGATTGGCGAAGTAGGTGATGGCGGTCAGCGGATTGGCGATAAACATCAGCACTAAGAAGGCGCTTAGCCAAAATCCGCGCTGCTTTTCTGTGAATGGCTTGCTCGTTTCTGTCGATGTCATGTAACCCCCTAGTGAGTTTTATTTTTATATCGTTTTCTCGCGCAATAATCACTATAGCGCTGGCTTATGACAGGGAATGTGACCCGTCACTAATCCAGGGGATTCAACTGGGATATGGCTAGTATGGTGATGGGCAGCTGGTGAATTGCAGGCAACTGGCTGCCATGCGAAAGTTGATAAAGCGCACTTTGATAAAACACACTTTGATAAAGCGCGTGTCTTGATAAAAGGCGCGTCACTCACCCGGTCTTAAGGGATAGGGAAGATGATGGGGTTTGGGGGAGTGGCTCGCCTTTTTCGAGGGGAAAACCACCTCTTAGCAAGGTGGTTTTGCTTACAGAGATGCTTGTTTAACCCAGCCTGCTAGGGCACCACGAAATCGAATCGATTGTGGCAGCCGGTGCAATAGTTCTCAGATTTCTGGTGAACCTTGTGGCAGTTAGTACAATCCGTTTCTGTATCGAAGTGGCGATTCTTATGGGGGTTGGTCGGTTTGAAGTTCTCCGTTTTCTTCGTCAGTTTCTGGGTGTTGTGGCACTTGACGCACTTCATCATGGTCACGGCCTGACGAGGCTCGGCCTTGCCATGACAGCTCGCACACTTAATGCCGGCTTCCAGGTGGGTCTGATCCAGTAGTGGCAATTCTTTGGCAAATGTTGCGTTGGCAAATAAGCTCAAGGCAACGGCTAGTATCATATTGATTAATTTTACGTTTTTCATTTTCTATTCCATTCTATCATTTGCAAGATGGCCCTATGTTCGGGCATCCGTAATAGATTCAGCCTGTTATAACTTGGCCACGTGTCTGCCGGTCAGGTAACCGAAGGTGTAGCAGCGACCCAAGGAGAGGCCAAACACTGTCAATGGATAGTCGACCCCGCCGTAGAAGCCGCCGCCCATGTTGCCGACGATGAACAGGCCACCGATTGGCTTACCATCTGCATCCAATGCCTGATGATTCGCATCAACCAGAACGCCAGAGGTGATAGCCGAGATACGCATGCGGCGGTGAATACCGTAGAAAGGCGCTTTTAGTACAGGCGCCATCTTGCTTGGGGCCTTGCCGAAGTCGTCATCTTTACCTGTTTTGCATAGCTCGTTGTAACGCTTAACGTTTTTAACGAAAGTCTTAGGATCACAACCGAGTTTCTCTGCCAACTCTTCTAGCGTGTCAGCAACAAAGGTATTGATTTGAGATGGGTAAACGCCTTTCTTTTCGCCTTCAACTTCTGGCATGTAATGCTTTAACTCTTCAGGCGTGTATGCATGTCCAGGCCAGTCTTTTGACTGTTCCATATAGTTAGAGTCGAAGATTTGGTTGTAACGACCTTGGTTAACTTCGTCACGTAGGTAGTTGTTCATTAATGACATTTCTACCTGCTCGTTAACGAAGCGCTCACCTTTACCGTTAACCACCAGGAATGGCATATCACACATTGCCGCCGGACCCGCGTCGAAGTCGTGAAGCATCTTAGTGTGACCCGCAGGCTCGATCACGCCGCCCGCCCAGTAGGCCATGGCGAAACCGTCGCCGGTACGATCCATCTGCTTGCGTTCGAAGTTCTTGAGATCAGGGATAAAGAAGTCGCACATCGCCTTATTGTTCTGGTAGTCGCCGGCAGAAAGAATGACACCTTTCTTTGCCATAAACTTGTGGTACTTACCATCACGGTTTTGCGCAATAACGCCGATCACTTTGCCGGTTTCATCTTGGATCAGCTGTTGTGCAGGGGTGTTGAAGAAAAACTTAACACCGGCTTTTTCAGCGGTTTTCGCCAGGGCGCGCATACCGTCGCCCGCGGTGTATGGCTTAGGACCGAAGTATGAGGTGACGAATTCCAGCGAGTGCTCAGTAATACCATGAATACCGTGTTGTGGCTTAGTGCCTTGGTCTACACCCTTAGCCCCACCTTTGTTGGCGCGGTCAAGTACCCACTTCACCGCTTCACCTGAGTTATAAGCCCAGCTTCTGAGCAGTTCAGGGTGGCTGCGGTGAGCGTTATCCGCCATTAGACGGTTAACCAGGGCTTCAACACCGGCTTTGTCACACTTGTTAAGGTCTAGGCCTGAACCTGTGTTGCCCTGAGAAACGACTATGGCTTGCTTTTGCAGTACAGCAACGCTGGCACCATTCTCTCTGGCTGAAAGTGCGGCGGGTACGCCCGATGCGCCGGCGCCAACCACCACCACATCGAAGGTCTGGGTCGAGGCAATCTCGCTGTCGGCGATTGGCTTGGGCTTAGGCATGAACTCCAGCGAGGCATTGCCTATCTGTGCGTATTCTTGGCCAGGCGCCTCTGAGGCGCTTGCCGTGCCGGCGATACCCGCGAAGGCTAACCCGCCCGTGCCCATGGCGGCGCGGGTCAGAAAGCTCCGGCGTGAGATGCCATGTTGCAGGACATTGGCTGTGTATTGGTCAATTTCTTTCGATTTCTGTGGATACTCTTTACTCATCTCATACTCCTTTGATGCCTTTGTCTTGCGCGCTTTGACTGGCTAGGGAAAGGCACCAGACTGGGTTTTGCCCCATGATATTTATTTTTTTAACTCAATTTAGCGGCGAACTTGGGAAACCAAATTCAAACTCCGCCTTTTAAATGTATGACATATGATAATTGGTCGAAAGCCTTAAAGGTGACATCTTTGCTGTGCTTCACAAAACGGTGTGATTTTGAGCGCAACTATACAGATAGTTAGCTTATTACAATTAAAACAGTTGCTTATGTTTTGGTTGTGAGCAGAGGTAATAGTGCGAGTGGCCAAGTGGATGCTGCAAGCTGGTGCACTAACCATTACTTTAGTTATTGCTTAAATTTTGAGCTGGCTTGGGTTTGGGCTTGGATTTGGGCTCTGGCTTGGCTTTGGTGAAAGGTGAAAGGTGAAAGGTGAAAGGCGAATGGTGAGAGCTTAGGCGAGAGGAGCTTAGATGAAGTGCTGGCTAACAGCTGGCTGACTACATTGCGTTGGCATTCGGCTAAGAGTTAGCTAAGAGTTGGCTATAGGCGGTTAGGCAAGATCGCACCAAAGCTCGTCTAATTCGGCCTGGGTTAGCGGTCGCATCTCGCCTTCTGGCAGATCGCCCAGGGTTAAGGACTCGATGGCGACGCGCTTAAGGTCTATTACCTTGTGGCCGAGGGTCTTACTCATGCGGCGGATCTGGCGGTTGAGTCCCTGGGTGAGGACTATCTCGAAGCTGTCCTGGCCTAGGCGAGTCACCTGACAGGGCTGTGTGGTGACATCCTTATAGCTGACCCCTGCTGCCATCTTAACCACAAAATCATCATCGAAGGGCCTGTCTAGCCTGACATGGTAGCGTTTGTGGTGGGCAAAACTGGGGTGCATCAGGCGCTGGGTCAGCTCACCATCGTTAGTGAGTAGCAGCAGCCCCCTGGAGTCTTTATCCAGCCGTCCCACGGGGTAGAGACGCGGCTGCCGTGGCAGCAGATGGATCAAGCTGGTTGTATCCTCTGCCAGCAGGCGGCAGTCTGTCCCCACCGCCTTGTTGAATATCCAGTAGGCCTTGTCGGCGATGGGGGGCAGAGGCTCGCCATCGACACAGACGCTGAGTGATGCCTGTGTACCTGTGGGGGTCTCTATCAGCTCGATGCTGTCTGTGTGCTTGGCGAGCCGATCGCCCAGGCTGACTCGCCCGTTGCGGATCAGTCTTGATGCGGCGCGGCGCGAGCAGCGGCCAGTTAAGGCCAGATACTGGGCGAGGCGCATCGACGCGCCTAGCCGTGGGCCGAGACTTGGCTGATCAGGTTGTCCTGATAGCTGTGTCTGGCGAGCTTCTTGATGGTTAGCGCCAGGGTGACACACCAGATCATCACCAGATTGGTCTGGGCCCACATGGCAAAGGCGACGCCGCAAATAGAGCCGTCGTGGTGGCTGCAGGGGGCGAAGTCGAGTATCCCCCAATCTACCATGAGGGCCAGGCTGCTGGCGGCCGTCAGGCCCAGGGCGCTGACGATAAACAGCGGCGTCGAACAGATTGCCTTATGGTTGACCCTGGCCGAGAGGGTCAGGAAATAGAGGATGATGGTGGCGATCAGGAAGATGGTGGAAAACAGCCTGTGCTCTTTGAGGTAGTTGATCGGGTAGATGCCGATGAGGATGATGGTCACCCCCACCACAAAGCCAGCGAAGGCAATATAGTTGCCAAAGTGCCCCAGCTTGAGCTGCAACAGTCCATACATGGCCAGCAGTATGCACGAGCCTGCCAGGATAAGCCCCATGTTGAAGATATAGGCCAGGGGGGAGTCCACATAGTTGCCCAGCAGATCCGGCCTTTGGTTAAAGGCCTCCAGTCCCATCACCTGAAACTTGGCGAACAGGGAGATAGAGATGCCGAGGGCAGAGATGAGCGCACCGGTCAGAATGGTGAAGACCACCATGCGCTGCAGGTCATAGTTTATGGGTTGGTGTAGGGCCATAGCGATGCCATTTATTGTTATTTTTTGAATATAAAAAAGGAGTACATTTTTGGTACTCCTTTCGTTTCGACGCATGGCTAATTTCAGTAAATGCTTAACCTAATTCACTGCGTCGCAATTATATCCCTATGGCTTTAGTTTAAGTGAAAACCCCCATAGAGTGGAACTGTTAAGGTGAGGATTGTCACAAATTGATCCGTGCGCCCATGGTCAGGGCGCACCAATTCAGCTTAGTGACGCTTGCGCAGCACCACTATGGCGATGGCGACTATGGCGAGGATCATGCAGTACCAGGCGTGGGCAACCGCCTGCAGCGGGCTGATGCTGAAGGTGGAGGCGATCAGCAGCGCCTGGGCACCGTATGGGATCAAGCCCTGAATGATACAGGAGAAGATATCCAAGATACTGGCGGCGCGCTTAGGGGTAACCTCATGCTTCTCGGCCAGATCTTTGGCGATATCGCCGGTCACCACGATAGAGACGGTATTGTTGGCCACACAGGTGTTGGTCAGGGCGACTATGCCTGCCATGCCCAGCTCAGAGGCACGGGTCGAGGCCTCGCCCTTGGCGCTGGAGAAGCGGACGATAAGCTTCTCAATCTGCTTGCTCACAAAAGCCAGTCCACCCTGTTGCTGCATCAGGGCCGCCAGGCCACCGACCAGCATGGAGAGGATGAAGATCTCCTGCATGTTGCTAAAGCCCGCGTAGATATCTTTGCCAAACTGGATCAGGCCGTAGTCCAGAGTGGCAAAGCCGGTGATGCCTGCCAGCAAGATGCCCACGGTCAGCACCACGAACACGTTCAGCCCGGCGACCGCCAGTACCAAGATGGTGAGGTAGGGGATAACCTTAAGAAAATCTATCTGCTGCGGCGCCACATCGGCCTGGCCTTGTCCGGCGAGGGTGAACACCACCAGGGTGATCAGCGAGGCGGGAATGGCGAAGATCAGGTTTTCTCTGAACTTGTCTTTCATCTCACAGCCCTGGGTGCGGGTCGCGGCAATGGTGGTGTCAGAGATGATCGACAGGTTGTCACCAAAGAGGGCGCCCGAGATCACGGCCCCGGCCATCAGCGCCAGATCGATCTGCGCCTCTTCGGCCACGCCCAGTGCGATGGGAGCGACTGCGGCTATGGTGCCCATAGAGGTACCCATGGCGGTAGCGATGAAGGCGGCGATCACGAAGAAACCGGGTAGCAGTAGGTTCGAGGGCACAAGCGACAGCCCCAGCGCCACGGTAGCATCTACGCCGCCAGTGGCCTTGGCCACAGAGGCAAAGGCACCTGCCAGCAGGTAGATGAGACACATGGCGATGATGTTGGAGTGGCCTATGCCACCGATGAAGGTCTCTATGCTCTGGTTCAGCTTCTCTTTCGAGATCAGCAGCGCCAGTATGATGGCGGGCAGGATGGCGACCACGCTCGGCAGCTGATAGAAGGCAAAGTCGACGCCCTGGCTCTGGAAATAGACGCCGGCACCGATAAACAGGGCCAGAAACAGGAATAGTGGCAGTAGGGCGATAAACGATGCCTTGGGGGCCGTGGTTTGTGTTGGTGTTGTCAAAACGCTCTCTCTTCTCGCTAAACGTCCCCGTGGAGACGTGTCATTAAAACTGGATGCTCGTTCCCTTGCCCTCCTAGCTGGAACATCTCGCTTTTTTGCGAAATGGGACATCTCAATAGGTGAGAGGATATGAGATCGAAAGATGTCTGTCAATTTAGACGTCTAGATGTTTTTACTGCTAAATGTTTGGTTGCTGTTAAATCCTCTGACAAGCCTGTTAACATCTTGCGGTAACAAGTTATTAACTTGCCTAGCTTAAGCCGAGAGATCAAATTTTTTATCGTGTTAAAACTGTCACTTAACTTATTACTCATGCTAGGCTTGCGCCTCATGTTAGGGAAGGTGCGAACAAGTCGTCGCACAGCTCTGGCTTTGATAGCAGCGACAGTTCAAGGCATTCAACTGAGGGCATGCCGAGGCCTGCTGAAGTTGAATAACGCCGGAATGGTGTTGCTATCAAAGCCCCGCAGGGCGAGGATTACAGTGGTATTTGCTGCGTTACAGTTCTTGCGAAGGACTAGGGCCATTCGCTACAAACTGTGCCTTGCATCTATCCACTCTAAGCACACGCAGAGCAAGCACGGGACTTATTCGTACCTTCCTTAGGCTAAAACGGATTGGAAATCGAAAAAATGATGTTAGTCGAGGTGGATAAGGCGCGTTATCGCCAGCATTTAAATCGGGTGATTGCGGTGTTTCTCGCCAGTTTAGCCCTGCTGTCTCTGGTATCAGGGCAGCTGTTGATCGCCTTGTTTGGCAATCAGGAGGTGGTCAGCGGCGAGTCGACCGGCAACCTGCACCTGAATTTCTTCGGCGTGTTGATCGGCTTTGGCATCTGCGCCTTGGGGCTCTACCAACAGCGCCACAAAGCGTACTTTCGCGAGATCTATTATGTGTCGCGGCTCAAGGCGCTGCAGAACCGCATCTACCGCAAGTTTAAGCAGATTAAGCAGGCGGGCGAGCGCAACGACATCGACGCCCTCACCATACAGGTGTTCTATTTCAGCAGCCAGAAACTGGTGTATCTGCTGGACGACAACACATTGACCCTGAGCCAGGTCGATAAGGAATTAGAGGCAGTTAAGGCGCGTATCGCCGAGCTTGGGCTTAATACCGGCCCAGAGGATTTCGACGAGTTGCTGCTGGAGAAGTTTTAGCGTTAGGCTGGCGTCTTGAGTAAAGACGCCATCAAGGCTCAAACCATTGACTAGCGGCTGTTGCGGTATTCCTCTTCGATTCCCGCTAACAGGCCGATAAATTCGGTGAGATGGCTACGCATCGCCTCTTCGGCCGCTTTTTCATCGCCGGCGATGACGGCATCTACGATAGAGTTATGCAGGCCCGCCGGGTGTATCTTGTCGGTATCGGGCTGAAATTGCTGGACGATAGAGGCAACCAGTTGGATCAGTGACTTGTCTATCGCCATCAGGAATCGGTTCTGGCACATGTCGGCCAACAGATAATGGACTCGGCTACGCAGAAATACCGTTTCTGGGTAGGCCAGGCTGTCGCTCTCATGGGCATTGGCTTCACGCAGCTGAGTGGCCTGCTCTTGGGTACAGTATTTTGCGGCGAGGCCGGCCACTATGGGCTCGATGGCCAATCTTGCCTGGCAGATCTCGTTAAACGACATCTGGCCGAGAAAGAAGAGATCCTTACAGTCGTTGCTCAGGCGCTCGAAGGTGAGGGCTTTTACAAAGGCGCCGCCGGTGGCTCCCTGTTTGATCTCTACCAGATCTTTCGCTTCAAGACTCTTGATCGCTTCGCGCACCACGGTGCGGCTCACCTGGAAACTTTCGATCAGTTCCCGCTCTGAGGGTAATTTATCGCCGACACTAAACTTGCCCTGGAAAATGGCTTGCTTGAGCTGGTTAGACACCTCTTCAGAGGCCTTGACCTGTTTGATTGGCTGAAAAGTGTTCAAGATAAATTCCATAAAATTAAGTGGATGAAAATTATATCATAGCTAGCCATCTTCTGAGTAGTTCATGCTGAATTACCACTATTTCCCCTAGCAGCCCCGGCCGCAAAAATTCAATAGTCGCGTTAGCAATTTTTAACAATTGATTATCACAAAAGTGACCCTTTCCCCACTTTACATAAATCCGTGAGCGACTGTTCATATCTCAATCGATGCAATATACCGTCAAATTCAAATGTCGTACATTTAACGTATAACGTTGAATTATTGGCGTTATGTAATCGAGTGTCACCTAAGGGATAAGGGTGACCTCAGGCTTGATGTTGCTGCGCAGCGACGAATAACGACAAAAGAATGATTCTCTCAAAGGTCTGCTTGATGTCGGACTTATTCGAGAGACAGGGAAATAAGATGATGAAAAAAAACTATTTATCGCTATTGGTGATGTCAGCTATTGCGCTACCGGCTGCCGCCGACACCACTCTAGATCAGATGTTCAGTCAAGGCAGCTTGCGGGGCGAGTTGAGACTCTTCGACTTTACCCGTGATTTCGACGGAGACACCAATACCAAGCATGACACCTCGCTGGGTGGACTCTTCTATTACAACACCGCCGCCGTCAATGGCATCAGCATAGGCACCAGCTTTGCTTCGGCCAACTCCTTGTGGACCAATGACTCGGATAGCTTCTATGGCCTGGTGGGACCGAATCACGAGAACGTAAACCGCCTGCAGGAGTATTTTATCCAGGGCGAGTGGTGGAACACTAAGTTTAAATATGGTGCGCAAGAGCTGCGTACCCCTATGATGAACCCCCATGATATCCGCGCCATTCCCCGCACCTTCCGTGGCTTTACCGCCTATAACAATAGCGTCGATAATCTCACCCTCTCGGCCCTCTATATCACTGACTCTATGGGGTGGTTCGACAATCAATTTGTGACAGTGGCAGAGGCTGTCGCCAGCGAGGTGAGACGCACGACAGGTCGGGTCGTAGAAGTCGCCGATAACCCTGTTTATGCCCTGGGCGGTAAATACAAGTTGCAGTTCGATGGCGTGAAAGGGGCCGCCGATCTCTGGCACTACCGCATGGAAGATGTCTTCAATCAGACCTTTGTGAAGCTGAATCTGTCGATGAATGTCGGGGATGCCAACCTCTATGTCACTCCCTCTTATCTGACCCAGCAGTCCTCTGGCAAGGAGACCGCCGGTGAGTTGGATACCTATCAGTATGGCGCGCACCTCGGCGTGAAATATGCCGGATTAAACCTCACCTATATGTATGCCAAGACAGGGGACGATACCGTGTTGACCCCTTGGGGTGATGACAAGGTGGTGATCCAGCAGGTTAATCAATCGGCCCGTGCCAACGAGACGGTCAATGCCCTGAGAGTGGCCTACGATTTCGATAAGTTGGGGGCAAAAGGGCTGAGCGCCTACGTCTTCTATGGGGATTTCGATGTGCCTGAGACCTCGGGCAGTGACTTTCGCGAAACCAACTTCTCGGTTAGCTATTCACTGGATAGTTTGATGAAAGGCTTAAGTGTGCGGGCAAGACACGCCATTGTGGATTATGACAATGGAGAGGATCTGACCGATACCCGTTTCTATATCAAGTATAAGTTTACCCTGGGTATTTAATGGGTTAATCAAAACGTAAAGCGAGTCCTGGCCCTGCGTCTCACGCTCCCTGCACCATTTGAGGCGTGGGGCCCTTTATCAAATTGTTTGTGCTTGCGCGGCCGGGATGGCCGCTGATTATATTTAATGTTTGATTAGATATTGCTGTTGATGGTCATAAGACATCTTGGCTGTGGTCTATATCTTGGGGAGATCTAAGGTGTGGCCGCAGCCTTTTTTGATTCACTGCCCGGCTCTAGGCCAAACACCTCATTGAAGGCCTGGGTCAGCAGCTCTACCTTGGCGCTCTCACGCGCCGACTGCTTGACCACCATGGAGAGGTTGAACTGGTAACAGGCCTCATCCCCGTGAATGATCTTGATCTCCTGCTGTTTCAGCTCCTCCTGAATGTAGCTCAGGGGCAGGTAACCTATGTAGCAACCCGATAGAATTAAGGTTTTACGAGTATCAAACTGATACGCCTTGGCCGACAGGTTGAGGCGTTTGAGCTGCTCTCTGCCCTCGGGGTCTATATCGACACCTGGGTGGATAGAGGGGGTCTTGGCCAGCATCTCGGCGCTGATTTCTTTGTCGCTCAGATGAAAATAGGGATGCTTGGCGCTGCAACACAGGTAGATGGGCTCGCTGAAGATGGTCTGATAGTTGAGGCCCTGGATCTGTTGATAGCTGGGTAAGAGGCCGACATGGGCCTTGTCCTGTAGCAGCGACTTCTCTATCTGGTGCAGCGCCTCGCCATCAAGAATCAGGTGCAGCTGGGGCTGACGCTCGTGTATGTAGGCGATCACCTGGGCCAGCTTCTGCTGCATGCCGTAGTCCAGCTGATCGGCGCAGAGGATCACCAGTTCGCCGATCAACTCTTCCCCCAAGTTGTTAACAAACATCGAGAAATCGTTGAGGGAATCGAATAGTTCGATGCAGGCGTGATACACGGCCTGGCCCGCCTCCGTGAGGGCAAATCCGCCCCGTCCCCGGCTACACAGCTTGAGCTTCATGCGACTCTCAAGGTTGGACATATGCACGCTGATGGTGGAGCGGGTGACCCCGAGTTCATTCTCTGCGGCGGCGAAGCCACCATTCTCGACCACGGTGCGAAAGATGCGCAGTAATCTGAGATCGTATTCGGTGATCGCCTTAGGGATGATGGACTGTTTGCTCATTAGTTTTATAAGCTTCAAACTTTTTGTTGAATATTTGGTATTTAACCCGAGTTAGTTTTGCTATTCAATAGAGAAATTAGCGCGCCCGTCTTGATTCAAGCTCAGGCGTAGCCCTTTAGATTCAAACTATTTATGCAGGGAACTGTTATGCAGGGAATTAAAGACACTCAGTTAATCAAACTTTCCTCCTATATCGACGGCAGATGGACGGTGGGCGAGCAGCGCTTCGACGTGGTGAATCCGGCCAGCCAGGAGGTGATCGCCCAGGTGGTTGACGCCAGTCTCGACGATACCCAGGAGGCCATATTGGCCGCCAAGCGGGCACTGCCTGAGTGGTCTAAGCGTTCAGCTAACGAGCGCGCCGCCCTGATGCGTAAATGGTTCAACCTGATGATGGAGCACCAGGAAGATCTGGGCCGCTTGCTGACCCTGGAGCAGGGTAAGCCCCTGGCCGAGGCCAAGGGGGAGATCGCCTATGGCGCCGCCTTTATCGACTGGTTCGCCGAGGAGGGCAAGCGTGTCTATGGTGACACTATTCCGGCGCCTGCTAACGACAAGCGTATTTTGGTGATCAAGCAGCCTGTGGGCGTGGTGGCCTCTATTACTCCGTGGAACTTCCCCAACGCCATGATCGCCCGTAAGGCGGCGGCTGCGCTGGCGGCCGGTTGTACCTTCGTGGCACGTCCCTCTCCGCTGACACCGCTGTCGGCCCTGGCGATGGCCGAGCTGGCAGAGCGCGCAGGTATTCCTGCCGGGGTGTTCAACATAGTGGTGGGCGAAGATGCCGTGGGCATGGGCAAGGTGCTGACCCAGCATCCGGACGTGGCTAAGTTCACCTTCACCGGCTCTACCGCCGTGGGCAAGATTTTGCTGGCTCAGTGCGCGACCAGCGTGAAGAAGGTCTCCATGGAGCTGGGGGGCAATGCGCCCTTTATCGTGTTCGACGATGCCGATATCGACGCCGCGGTGCAGGGCGCCCTGATCTCCAAGTATCGCAACGCCGGGCAAACCTGTGTCTGCACCAACCGTATCTTTGTGCAGAAGGGAGTTGCCGCGGCCTTTACCGAAAAATTTACCGCCGCCGTGGCCAATCTCAAGTTGGGCGATGGCCTGGGCGATGGCGTGACCGTCGGCCCCATGATCTCCAAGGATGCAGTGCAGAATGTGCTTAAGCTGGTGGATGACACAGTGGCAAGCGGTGCCAAGCTGGTAACCGGCGGCCAGCCGAGTGAGCTGGGCGAGAGTTTCCTGGCACCTGTGATCGTCACAGATGTGACCAACGAGATGCCGCTGGCACGCAACGAGATCTTCGGCCCCGTGACCCCTATCATCAGCTTCGATAGCGAGGCTGAGGCGCTGGCCATGGCCAACGATACCGAATATGGCCTGGCCGCCTATTTCTACGCCCGGGATATCGGCCGCATCTTCCGCGTCGCCGAGGGGCTGGAGTATGGCATGGTGGGCGTCAACGAGGGGATCATCTCCAACGCCGCCGCACCTTTTGGCGGGGTGAAGCAGTCGGGCAACGGCCGTGAAGGCTCCAAGTATGGCCTGGACGATTATCTGGAAATTAAATACCTGTGCCTCGGTGGCCTGGATAAGTAGAAATAAGGATAGAGACGATGAGCAACGCAGAATTACAGGCGCGTAAGGTACAGGCGATCGCCAGGGGACAGGGGAACGCCTATCCCGTCTATGTGGAGCGGGCGTTAAACGCCGAGCTGTGGGATGTCGAAGGCAAGCGCTACATCGACTTCGGTACAGGGATCGCCGTGTGTAACACGGGTCATAGCCATCCCAAGGTGGTGGCGGCGGTCAAGGCGCAGCTGGATAACTTCAGCCACACCTGTGTGATGGTGAACCCTTACGAGTCGGCGGTGGCGCTGGCGGAGCAGCTTAATCGCATCGCCCCCGGCGGTAGCGACAAGAAGGCGATCTTCGTGACCACGGGCGCCGAGGCGGTGGAAAATTGCGTCAAGATCGCTAGGGCCCACACAGGGCGTCGCGGCGTTATCGCCTTCAACGGTGGCTTCCATGGCCGCACCAACCTGACCATGGCGCTGACGGGTAAGATCACCCCCTACAAGCATCAGTTTGGCCCCTTCGCCGGGGATATCTTCCACGCGCCTTATCCGGTGGCGTTCCATGGCGTGAGCGTGAAAGACTCCCTCAAGGCGATCGAGCATCTGTTTAAGGTGGATATCGCTCCTTGTGATGTGGCGGCGATCGTGGTCGAGCCTGTGCAGGGCGAGGGCGGTTTTTACGCCGCGCCGCCAGAATTCTTACAGGCCCTCAGGGCACTGTGCGATCAGCATGGTATCGTGCTGGTGATGGATGAGATCCAGACCGGCTTTGGCCGTACCGGCAAGATGTTCAGCTGTGAACACGCGGGCGTCGAGCCGGATCTGATGACCATGGCCAAGGGGATCGCCGGTGGCTTCCCACTCGCGGCCGTGGTGGGTAAGAGCGAGATCATGGACGCGCCGTTGCCGGGAGGCCTTGGCGGCACTTATGGCGGCTCACCCGTGGGCTGCGTGGCGGCGCTGGCGGTGCTCGAGGTGATGCAAGAGGAGCAGCTGGTGGAGCGCGCCGTTAAGATAGGCGACAGCTTCAATCAGGCGCTCTCTGCCCTCAAGGAGCAATATCCACAGCTGATTGGCGAGGTGCGCAATCAAGGCGCCATGATCGCCATGGAGTTGGTGATCGACGGTGACATTGAGCAGCCCAACACGGCATTGACCCAGGCGATCATCGCCAACGCCGCGGCCCATGGCTTGGTGCTGCTGGCCTGTGGCTTCTATGGCAACGTGATCCGCTTCCTGCCGGCGTTGACCATCAGCGATGAGATCATGGCCGAGGGGCTGGCCAAGTTTAAGACGCTGTTCGAGAGCCTGGTGGACTAATTCGCTCCTGTTTGCGAGCTGGGGACTAAATTCCCCGGGTTTGCGAACCATCACCAAAAGCCTGGGAGATTTCTCCCGGGCTTTTTTGTATCTGTATGTTGAAAATCGCCACAAGACCTTGAATAACCAAGTCGAAGCGCGTAAAACTGCCTGTCAGCAGCGTTATTCACTAGGCCAGTCGGCCTCAGGCGAGGGAGTTTAGGTTTTTGGATCACTTTATTTGGAATATGGACCCTGTGTTGGTCTCTTTCATGGGGCTGACGATACATTGGTATGGCGTCCTGTTTGCTAGCGCGATCTTCGCGGGCTTTCAGGTGATGAAACGCATCTATGTGCGCGAAGGCCTGGATGTGGAGTCACTGGATAACCTCTTGATCTACTGCGTTATCGGCATAGTGGTGGGCGCGCGTCTGGCCCATGTGTTGTTTTACGATCCCAGCTACTACTTCGCGCACCCGGCTAAGATTCTGGCGATCTGGGAAGGCGGCCTGGCCAGCCATGGCGGCGGCCTGGGGGCGATCCTGGCGCTCTACTATTATCATCGCAAGATGAAGCTACCTTTCCTCTTCCTGCTGGATCGGCTGGCGATCGCCACGGCCATCTTCGGCTTCTTCGTGCGCATGGCCAACTTCGTCAATTCTGAGATCCTCGGGGTGCCGAGCGACAAGCCCTGGGCCATCGTCTTCGAGCGGGTGGACATGTTGCCGCGCCATCCGGCCCAGCTGTATGAGGCGCTGGCCTACCTGAGCATCTTCATCGCCCTTTGGGCTATCTACAAGACCACAGAGATGAAGCAGAAGCAGGGCGCCCTGTTCGGCCTCTTCCTGGTGTGGGTGTTCAGTGCCCGTTTTGCCATAGAGTTCGTCAAGGTGAAGCAGGCGGCGTATGCCCAGGACTGGACCATGAGCGCCGGTCAGATGCTGAGTATTCCTTTCCTGCTGGTGGGGGTCTTCCTGCTGGTGAAACCCTATCTGGCATCCAAGGCCAAATAGCGATAAGTAAGCCCGACTCAGTTCGGGCTTTTTTTTCAATTAAAAACAGTTAATCAATCATTTAACTCATCTCCAATTAATAGATCCTCTGCTAAAATAGGGGGGCAAATCTGATTGTCCCAGCCTATTCATCTGCCAGAAGGAGACCTATGTCCTACCAGGTTATCTTGTTAGGGATCGCCGCGCTGATTGCCGTGGGGATCCTGTTGCATCACCCCTCAAAGACCCTGGGGTTGCCCAGTCTGTTGATCTTCATGGGCGTGGGCCTGAGCCTGGGCAATGGCGAGTTTAATTTTGTCTACGATAACCTCACCCTGACCTCCACGGTCGGGGCGGTCGCTCTCAACATGATCGTCTTCGTCGGTGGCATCAATACCAAGACGGAGAGCATTAAGCTGGCCTACCGTGAGGGTGGGGTGCTGGCAACCTTCGGGGTACTGCTGACCACGCTTATTCTGGGGGCGCTCCTCTATCCGCTGACGGAATGGAGCCTGGTGATCTGCCTGTTGTTTGCTGCCGTGGTCTCCTCGACCGATGCCGCGGCCGTGTTCTCGATTCTGGAGTCGAAGAAGCTCAAGCTCAAGGAGCGCACGGATACTGTGCTGGAGTTCGAGTCGGCCACCAACGACCCGGTCGCCCTGGTGATGGTGATGATACTCACAGGTATCGCTCTGGCGCCGGATGCGCCGGTATCACCTTGGGCAATAGGCCAGATGCTAGGCTTGCAGATCGCCTTAGGGATAGGCGTCGCTTTCGTGGTGGCCAGGCTAGCGGTGTGGGCGCTGAACAGCATACATCTGGAGGAATATGGCCTGATCCCTGTGTTTGTGCTCGCCAGTTTCGTGCTGGCGGCCTATGGCAGCGAGCTGGCCGGCGGCAATATCCTGATCGCCTCCTATGTGTGTGGCGTGGTGATGGGCAACGGCATACGTCGGGGCGTGGAGGTGACGCGGCATTTCTTTAACAGCCTCTCCTGGCTGGCGCAGTCGCTGATGTTCATCATACTCGGGCTGCAGATCTTCCCCCAGACCCTGTTTAGTGTTTTCTTCCTGTCGCTTATCCCGGCGGCGTTGCTGATGCTGGTGGCCAGGCCGCTGGCGGTGCAGATTTGTTATCTGCCGTTTCGTCAGGCGAGCTGGAAGAAGCGGCTGTTTATCTCCTCCATAGGTCTCAAGGGGGCGACACCTATCGTCTTCTCGCTGATCCCAGCGGCGGCCGGTGTCGAGGGGGCGGTTGAGATGGTGCACCTGGTGTTCTTCATCGTGCTCTTCTCAATCCTGTTGCAGGGCGCGGCCATAGAGCCCCTGGCCAAGCGGCTTGGGCTCAATAGCGACAGCTAAGGGCTAGTGCTTAACTCAATTCCCAGTGCTTAATTTCCAGAGCCTAACTCCCAGTACTCTAAGGCGCCGTCTGAGCTGAGGGTGATGAGCTGCCCACCATAGCTCACCATATCCATGACGGTCGTGCCCATGGAGAAGGGGGTAAGCTGCCAGCGTTCTAGCTCCTTGCCGGTGGCGACCTGCCAGCGAAAGATAGTCTGTTTCGAGGTGGCGGTGATCAACTCATCGCCCCTGTGAATGAAGCGGGCGCGGCGAAAATAGCGGTAGCGCTCGAAGTAGCTCAGTTCACTCAGCGCCTCACCTGTGTCGAATGCCAGCAGTTGATGATTGTCCAGGTTGTCGGCGAAGAAGAGGCGCCTATCGGCCTCGTCAAACGCCAGGCTGGTGATGCGTTGGGGCAGGGATAATTGCTTTATTATCTCGCCGCTGCCACTGACCCACCAGAGCACCTTGCCATCATGGCCGGCGGATAACAGGCGCTCATCCGAGGCGCCAAAGGCGAGGAAGGCCACCTCGGCGTCGTGCTGCTTAAACAGGGAAAACTGCTGCGCCTTGAAATCCACCAAGATCACGCTGCCTTCGTTCATGCCGATGGCGATGCGGCTGCCCGACTGATTGAGTGCTAGGGTCGAGATGCTGGCGTAGTCGTCAAAGCCGTTGACCTGCCAGGTCAGCTGGATATTGCCCTGCTGGATATCTATCAGGGTAATTTGGCGTTTGCCGCCATAGGCCAGATAGCGCTTGTTGCCCGACAAGGCCAGCTGATAACCCGGATGCTCGAAGGCGTTAGCCGGCCAGTGAAAGCGCTGCTTGCCCTCGGGGAGGTTCCAGACGCTGAGATCCCGACTTCGACTCAATGTGACGGCCAGGCTGGCATCCTCTGCCAGTAGCCCAGCCACCAGATTGTCCTCCACCAGACGCTTGAGGCTCTGCGGTGGCTGGCTTGTCTGCTTATCTGAGCAGCCGGAGAGGACGACGAGTAACAGGGCTAGGCTTAAGAGATGGCACAGGCGTTTGAGTGTAGACATGGGGATAGCGGATAAGGCTCAGTTACTGGGATTTAGCTGAGCATAACACATGTAAAAGCCCGCCGGTGTCAGCCAGCGGGCCTGAAGGGCTAAGCCTTGTATGAGCCATGGATTGTATGAGCCATGGATTGTATGGCCATGTCTTATATGAGCCATGTCTTGTATCGACTAAGCCTTTTATGAGCCATTACTTGAGGCGGTAGATCACCTCGACGCGATCGCTGATGCTGGTCTGGGCCTCCTGATAACTCTCGGCCACATCACCACGGGCTGCGGCGCTCATCTTATACACCATGGGACGCACCGCTCCCTGAGCCTGATAGCGGATCTCCCATACGCCATCCAGACGCTCACCGAAGCCTTCGGCCAGGGCGGCGGCCTTCTGCTTGGCGTCCTTGATCGCCATCAGCCTGGCCTGTTCAATCATCTCGGCCTCCTTGCTGGATTTGAAGTTGATCTGATGGATGCGGTTGATCCCTTGCTGCAACGCGCTGTCGAGCAGGTCGTTGAGCTTGTCCAGTGCCCTTAGGGTGACCACCACCTGGCGGCTGGCGAGGTAGCCAATCTCCTTGTTGGTGCGCGTCTCAGGGTCGTACAGATAGTCGGGACGTAGATTCAGGTTGGCGCTCTGAACATCGTCTCGAGCGATCCCCGCCTTGGCTAATCTGGCCAGGAAGTCGCTGACCGCCTTGTCTGATCCCGCCTTGGCCTTGGCCGGGTTGTCGGCCTTAGTCACCACCTCGACGGTTAGCTCGGCCATGTCGGCCTTGACGACCAGCTCGCTGGTACCGACGGTTTCGATATGGGGGAAGTTTAGCTCTGCGGCGGCCGCGTTAGGTAAAGCAAGCAGGCTGCCGGTGAAAACCAATGAACCAAATAGGGTGGCAATCAGGGTCTTTTTCATCGAATACTCCAAACGCACGTAATAGTGACAAATCAGTAGATAAGAATCGGTTGTTTGAGCATATAGACGCAGGATTTCTGAAAAGGGGTTAAATAAACTGAAAATTTTTTGGGGCTGTCGGAGAGGCTTCACTTAAAAGAAAAAACCTGGTGATAGAGCATCCTGCCTATCACCAGGCGAAAGCGCCTTTGGGGGAGCGCTTGGGAAGTTGCGAATAAGTCCTTGTGGGACTCGTTTGCATCTTCCCTAGAGGTGCCACCTGTAAAACACCTCTTTTTAAATGGTTTTGCGATTCAGGCCCGTCGTCGGTCTCTGGCCCTCGACTTAGGCTATTATGTTTGCTGCCCTCTAACCTGAAATCACATGCTTCCTGCAGACCACTTATTCTGTTTCCATCTTGTTATCTTGCCTTCCCTAGCCCTTGGCGATTCGATTAATCCCTTAGCAAATCGATTAAGCCCTTAGCGAATCGATTTCATTCTTGGTGATTCGACTTAGCTCTTGGTGAATAGAGGCTTATCCCTGGATAAGCTTGAGTTCACGCATGAGCTGATTGAGTTGCATAGTGAGTCGGTCGATCTCGGCGCGCAGCACGCCCACGCGCCCGCCTTGCTGCTCACTCTGGCGAACCAGTTGGTAGACCGTCTTGGTGGAGACGCCAAACTGTTTGGCGACATCCGATAGCAGGCAGTTGTTTCCTTTGACTTCGGCGACGATCCGCTCTGCCATCTTAGGGGTGATACTCTTAGATACTGTACTCATCTGTGACTCCTTATGGATGAATCCGCGTGTTAGCCTATTCGACATCCCACTGGCTGATGCCGAGGTGAAAGATAAACTGCCAATCTTCGAAGCGGCTGACCGCCATTAACCAAGGTTTCATCTACAACTCCTTATGGGGTGGTACTTCATTTACCTTTGGCAATTCTGCCCGCCCCAGCGACTACCTAAAAAGTAATATGTAAGTTCTGTGCCAACTTTTTCAAAGATCATTAATCGATTGATTTAAATGGGTTTTGGTGGTTTGTGTTTGCGTCTGACAAATGTGACATCGCGCACAGGGCTCACCAACTTGGTGCCGCCATGGCTTGCATTGGTGCAAGTCTGCAAGTTTGGCTTGGCGCCGCTTTGGGCTGGCCGAGCTACACTGACTAATAGGCAAGTTTATGTTAATAAAAAGCAAACGAAATGACTAAATAGTCATTTTTATCGCATAAGTATTGACTGTGTGAGTCGGGCTGCCTATAGTCGTGGCCAATTGAGCGAATATTCCTGGTAAGAGAGTAAATAATGAACAAATCTATCCTGTTAGCCGGTTTTACGGCCCTGTTGCTGCTGAGTGGCTGTGGCAAAGAGCAAGATTATCTGGTGGTAGGCACCAATGCGGCCTTTCCGCCCTTTGAATATGTGGGCGGTGTCAGCGGCGATCAGGTAATGGGGTTTGATATCGATCTGGCCCGCAAGGTGGCCGAGGATGCGGGCAAGACGCTCAAGGTGGAGAACATGAAGTTCGACTCGCTGATCGTGGCCCTCAACGCCGGCAAGATAGATATGATCGCCTCGGGCATGACCATCACCCCAGAGCGTCAGGCCAGCGTCGACTTCTCCGAGCCCTACTACGAGGCGACCCAGGTGGTCTTGGTCAACAAGCAGGATGACAGCATCCATAGCCTGGCGGATCTCACCGGTAAACACTTCGCGGTGCAGCTGGGCTCAACCGCCGACATGATGGCCAAGAAGTACACCCAGTCGGTGACCGCCTTCAATACCGGCTTCGAAGCGATCATGGAGCTTAAGAACGGCAAGGTGGATCTCGTGCTGTTCGACAGCGAGCCGGCCGCCAACTACCTGGCCAAGAACCCTGAGCTTAAGCTTATCAGCCTGGACTTCCCCCCAGAGTTTTATGGTTTCGCCGTGGCCAAGAGCCAGCCCGAGCTGCTGGCCAGCATTAACAAGACGCTGGCGACCATGAAGCAGAATGGTGAATACGACGCCCTGCTCGCCAAACATATGAAGTAGGCCGCCATGTTAGATGCAATCAATTCCTCGCTGTTTACGCCCATAGGTGAAGATGGACTCATAGGTATCTACCTGATCCTCAATGGCTTAAAGGTGACACTGATAGTGACCCTGTTCGCCATGATCTTGGGTGCCATACTAGGCGTAGCCACCACATTGATGAAGATGTCGAGCCGCTGGTATCTGCGCTGGCCGGCCAACCTCTATGTGGGCGTGATACGCGGCACCCCAGTGGTGGTGCAGCTGGTGATCCTCTACTTTATCGTGCTGGCCACCTGGGATGTGGACAAGGTGAGCGCGGCCATCATTGCCTTCGGCCTCAACAGCGGTGCCTACATCTCTGAGATCATCCGCGCCGGCATACAGGCGGTGGATAAGGGGCAGACGGAGGCGGCGCGCTCCCTCGGCCTGTCGCAGGCGGTGACCATGAAGGAGGTGATCCTGCCTCAGGCGATCAAGAACATTCTTCCCGCCCTGGGTAACGAGTTTATCGTGCTCTTGAAAGAGACCGCGGTGATAGGCTTCATCGGCGGCGTGGATCTGATGCGCTCGGGCGAGATCATCCGTAGCCGCACCTTCGAAGACAGCGTGCCCCTGTTTACCTGTGCACTCATCTACCTGGCGTTGACCTATAGCTTCACCTTTATGTTGTCGAAGTTTGAGAAGAGGCTTAAGCAAAGTGATTAAGATTAGCAATCTGCATAAATATTTCGGCGACAACCAGGTGCTCAAGGGGATCGACGAGTCGATCGCCCGGGGTGAGGTGGTGAGCGTCATTGGCCCCAGTGGTAGCGGCAAGAGTACCTTCCTGCGCTGCATCAATCTGCTGGAACAACCCACCCAGGGGGAGATAGTGATCGATGGTCAGTCGATCACCGCGCCAGATGCCTGCATCGACAAGCTGCGGCAGAAGGTGGGTATGGTGTTCCAAAACTTTAACCTCTTTCCCCATAAGACGGTGCAGCAAAACATCACCCTGGCACCGGTGAAATTGGGCTTGATGACCCAGGCCGAGGCCGATAGCGAGGCGATGCGCCTGCTGGACCAGGTGGGACTGAGTGACAAGGCGAGCGCCTATCCCGCCAGCCTGTCTGGCGGACAGAAACAGAGGGTCGCCATCGCCCGGGCCCTGGCGATGAAGCCTGAGCTAATGCTATTTGACGAGCCCACCTCGGCGCTGGACCCCGAGATGGTGGGCGACGTGCTGGATGTGATGAAACAGCTGGCTCAGGCGGGGATGACCATGGTGATTGTCACCCACGAGATGGGCTTTGCCAAGGACGTTTCCGACAGGGTGATCTTCATGGATGGCGGCTATGTGGTGGAGAGTAATGTGCCGGCGCTGCTGTTCGGTCAGCCCCAGGAGCCGCGCACTCAGGCGTTCTTGAGCAAGGTGCTCAGGTAAGTTAAATATTCAGGTAAGTTAAATCTTCGGGTAAGAAAAATCTTCAGATGAGTATAGCGATTAGCCCTCGGCCGCTTGCTCGGCCTGCCAGAACAGGTAGTCGTGTTTGCCCTGGGCCTTGACCCGGTACATCGCCGCGTCGGCGAACTCGCAGGCACTGGCAAAGTCATCGCTCGGGGTGAAGCAGTAGATGCCGATACTCAGGCCGAGTTTGACCTCAGTGCCTTCTAAGATGATCGCCTGACGATAGACATCCAACAGCGACTGGGCTCGCTCACTGAGCAGGGTCTGGTCTTGGCTGGGGTGCAGAATCAAAAACTCATCGCCGCCGAGACGGGCGATCTGGGCCTGAGTGCCTATGACGCCCCTGAGGGTGTGGGCCACATGGACCAAGAGGTGGTCGCCAAACTTGTGGCCCAGCTTGTCGTTGAGTTCCTTAAAGCCATCGAGATCGATGAAGAAGATGCTGCCCCTGCCTCGCTGATACAGCTCCTCAAATGCCAGGGTGATCGCCTTACGATTACTCAGATTGGTGAGAGGGTCGCAGTGGGCCAGCTCAGACAGCTCCTGCTCGTAGCGCTTCTCCTGGGTGATATCCATGTGAGTGCCCATCATACGTAGCGGCGTACCATCCGGCTTGCGCTCGACGATACGGCCGCGATCGGACACCCAGGTGACCGAGCCATCCTTGTGGATCATCCGGTGCACCGCCTGATAGTAATCAGACTTGCCCTCTACATGATCTTCGAAGGCCTTTATCACCCACTCCTTATCCTCCGGATGCAGATTTTGTTTCCAGCTGTCCACATGGGCCGCAAGCTCTTCGCGACTAAAGCCCAGCAGTTCGCCCCACCGCATGTTGAAGATGGTCAGGTTGCCACTGGGAAGATGTTGCTCCCACAGGCAGAGACGGTTGCCATCGAGTGCGGCAAAGAGTTTCTCTTCGGCGCGATCGTTGAGCAGCGTTAACTTGGCGTTCTCGCGTTTGAGCGCCGCATTTTCGGCTTTTAGCTTGGCGATCAGGTCCGCCGTTTGCTCGGCACTTATATCGGCCGTTGGCTCGGCACTTGTCTCTGCCGATGGCTCTGTGTTGGCTAACTGATTAGATGGCTGCTCATCGGGCTCCATCGAAGGGGCTCTCCTTTACGTTTGTCAGGCATAAGTTAACCATTATTGGGTAGTGAAACAACTGTCTAAACAAGATGATACATTTTGCTACAGATGTTGCATCCCAGGCGTGGTGGCCGCTAGGTAAAGATTTGGAAGGCGAGCTACGAAACTTAACAAGAATTCACTTGCTAAGGTTCATGGCTAACTCATTAGCCCTAAAGCAAAAAAGAAGCCGACGAGCGGCTTCTTTTTCTATTGCTGAACGATATCTGCTGGCTTAAAGCACTGGCAGGTAAGTGATCACTCGCTCATTGCGGGCGATGATGGGGTCGACCACCAATTGCTGGAAGGTCTCACCCTTGCTGTTCATCTGATGCTTCATCAGATCGGGTGAGCTGGCGATGAGTGCCTTGAGCGTGTCTATCTGGTCGATCAGCATGAGAGCCAGCTGGTTCTCTTCGGTCGCCACATAGTTTTTGCCCTGCAGGCTGATCTGCTTGCTGGCGGCAACGGCGTCGCTGGCAAGATGAATGCCCACATACTCGCGCCACACTCTGGCCTTCTCTTCGCCGCGGTAGTCGCTGTCGCGTGATGCCAGCACCACCTGCTTGAGCATCATCTGCAGCAGGTTGCTCTTACCCTTCATCTCATAGCTGCTCTGGGGGAAGCCGAAGTAGCGTCCCAGAGAGGTTGCGTAGCTAGGAAGCGCCTCGATATGCTGGTCGGCATAATCGACGTCGTTGACATAGTACTTGGCGTCTACTGCCTTACAGCTGTCGCTCAGCACAGGCTTGGTCAGGTACTGGTTGATCTCCTGAACCGTGTTGCCCAGCGTCATCTGACACAGCATGCCTTCGAGCTGATCCTTCACCTTAGGATAATCAGCCAGGGCGTAGTAGGTGCGGCCCGTGGTGCTGCGAGGCGACTTGCGGGTCAGCAGCTGACGCATCGCCAGCAGTTTATCGGGCCACATGCCCAGTACGTCACGCTCGTTGACATAGGGATGGTTCGGGCTCGATGCCGGGGCCTTGACGCCGTTGAGCAGGCGTCCCTTGTTGGCGCTGACATCGGCGTAGAGCAGGTCCTGGTAGGCCTCGACGATATCGGCCTTGAGCAGCAGCTCTTTCAGTTTTTCAGGGGCTTGCTCGTAGGCGGTGATGATCTGACCCAGCTCGAAGCCTTCATCCAGCTTGCCGGCATTGAGACGATAGAGGCGAGTCAGAATATCTTCCAGCGAGTGCACCTTGGTCAGGGCGCGGCTGTCATCGCTGTTCATGCGATAGGTGACATGCAGGTAGATGTCGCTCAGACCGGCCGCGGTAAGGAAGGTATCGGCCGCCTTTTCCACCGCCCTTTGCGAGGCGCAGAACCAGTAGTTCTCATGGCCTGGGCAGATCTCGGCCAGCTCGTTCTGATCGAAGGCAAATAGCTCCTCAACCGTGGCCGTGTCTTCGACGAACTGACGTATGTCGCTAAAGCCTCGCAGACGATTGATGGTGTAAGGCAGGATATGATCTTCGAACAGGGTCTGACGGTTGTGACGCACGTTCATGGTGTCATAGCTGTCGTGGTAGCTGTCGATATAGTACTGCACTATGTCGTCGTTGTTGGTGCCGGCGTCGAAGCGGTTACAGTTGGAGTTGAGGGTCACATGGCCGTCGGTACAGAAGGCGAAGTAACGCAGGTCGTGCTCTTTGCCTATCTGATGCAGGGCACCATATTGGATCTCGCCCGTGATATTACCCTGGCGTAGCTCCTCGCGGCGCTTGGCATCGGCCGCTTCGAGTGATACCAGGCTGCCATCTTGGGTCTCTACCTGACGACCATAGCCGAAGCGCAGCGCCGCCAGATCGTATTTCTGGAAGGTGGTGGCGAAACGGTCAGCGTTATAGTCCATCTGGCTGGAGAAATCGGCCTTGACCGTCAGATGCGGGTAACCCGCCTCGCTGAAGGCCTGGCTGAACTTGGCGATCTCCTCTTCGTTGAAGAAGTTGGCTTGATCCCGGCTACCGGCGAAGTTGTGTCTCAGGCCAAGGGTGTGGCCCAGCTCATGGGTGAGGGTACCGGCAAAGGCCTGAGCTGCCAGCTTAGTTACCAGATCCGCCTGGAAGCTGGTGGGCATGGCTTCGATATCCTTCAGCTTGCCGCCTACGATGCCATCGACCCAGAACTGAGTGTCTTTCCAGTCAATCTCATAACCCTGAATGCCGCGCGGCAGTTCGCGCAGGGCGCCGCCTGTGAGGCCGAAGGCCTGATCCACACTCATCAGATTATGCTCGGCCCAGAAGGCTTCGGTCTTGTTCTGCTGATTGACCAGCTCCTCGAAGGGGGCGTTGCTGGCATCATCTGTGGAGAGATCCGGGATGATGGTCTGGGGCTGGGCCTCGGTGCGCGGTTGCTGCACCATAGGATCTTGGCTCTGACTGTTCTGCTCGGCAATGAGCTTGTTGGCCGCTACCTGATTGGCGCGATCGACCGCTTCCTGTGATGGGGTGTAGTCAACGCCGGTAAGATCTTTGACCGAGTTAGGGTCTAGCATGCCGCGGTTGTAGTCCAGCTGCACCCTGCGGTAGTAGCGGGTCGAGCCCTGTTGCAGGTTGGCGCTGTATTGGTCTACCCGGCCGCTGACGATCTCGCCGGTGAGCGGGTTGGCGGCAGAGGGGCCATAACCGGCCAGGCCGTTATCTAACGGTTCGTCGAACAGGGTGATGTTGCTGTAGCGCAAGTCTCCGTGTCTGCGTTCGTTGGCCTGGGCCAGCTTGAGCTCCGGCAGGCCGGTTTCGAACAGCTTGTTCTGGATGTTGATGGCGGTAATGCTCTGTTTGGCCGCGTCCAGGAAGGGCTGATTCTTCGGCTCGAAGAAGTTGTTACTCAAGAAGTAGGTGATCGCCTCCTTCTTGGGGTTGAAATGGTTGAGGTACTGGCGCACATAGCCATCTTTACCATCGGCATTGTTGCCGTCACGGTATTCATGCTGGGTGCGGAAGAAGCCGAAGGTGCCGTTCTCATCCTCACTATAAGGGATGGTGACAAAGTCCTTGCTGGCCAACTGATCTAGGGCCACGACAGAGATATATTCCGTGGTGGTGAAGGAGAGGTTGTCGAAGCTGCCCTTGAAGAACTTGCCGAAACAGGCGGGATTGGCCTGATAGGTGTGCTCGATCTCGAAGTTGAGCACCCCCTTGGCCAAGTCCATCTCATAGCCTTCCCAGTTGCCATCTTTTACTAGGTGGGCCGACTCTGTCTCTGTGGTGCACTGCTTGAAGGTGACCAGATCCGTGTAGTTCTCCTCGGCGATCTGCGCCCCTTCAAACTTAGGAATGAAGAACTTCTTCTGATCCCAGGTGATGTTGCGATCTGTGACTTCCTCTTCGCGGTTGGTACAGTCGCCCCAGTTGTCCTCTTGGCACTGGAAGTCGATGTAGTCGCCGGGAATGGTCAGCACAGGGGCCTTGTTGTACTCGTTATCGAAGCGCGAGTCGTGGTCCAGACCTATGTTGTCTCTGTCGATCTGACGCAGCTGGATGCCGTTTTCCGTCATCCGCAGGGTTACCAGCTTGGCTTCTCCCTGAGAGAAACCATGGATGGGGGCCGAGTAGCGGGGTGCCTCACCCAGGCTGCGGGTGTAGAGAAAGAGTCGCTCGGGTTGCTTGCTGGCCAGTTCGCCGGTGGTGGTCGAGGAGGTAAGTTGATCCCCCGCGGCGCCGCTGGTGGTGGCATCTTTGAAGTCTTTGACGGCGATCATCCGCTCATCTTTCTTGACCTCCTGATACGGCTCGTCTGTGCCGCAGGCGCTTAATCCTATCGCGCTCAATATGGCGATGGCGACAGTGCTCTTGTACATTGAAACCTCTCCTAGTTGTTTAATTTATAAGTGCTTTTTATAAATATTTAGTGATCGATAGATAAAACACGGAGTTGCGTTCGTCGTAGAGCGTAAAGCTGTGGGACGGGCCGCGATCCGGGTCGAAGAAATAGCCGCTGTTGTTGTGGCCTATGGCCGCCACCCAAGTGGGGGCAAAGGACCAGCCGATCTCTTCGCTGATGGTGAAACGGTTGTCGTAACGACTGGTGTTAAAGGGCTTGTTCATGGTGTAGGAGGCGTTGACATCCAGGTACCAGTTGTCGATGAACTGCCAGGTGGCATCGGCCAGCAGGCTGATGCTGTGCTCGATGAAGTGCTCGCCGTGACGGCCTATCTCATGTTCATAGGCGTTATATTTAAGCCGGGGTGAGAGATAGAAGTTCCAGTCTTGGTTCGGGCGGTAGAAGAGATAGCCAGCCAACCTAGGGGCGGCCCTCAACTTGTTTTCTTTGCTGGTATGGCCGGTAGGCAGATAGATCCCGGCGCTGCCCACATAGCTCCAGTCATTGCCCAGAGCCTTGGACGGGGTGCGATACTCTAAGAAGGTGTCGTAGAAATAGCTCTGGTTATGCCGCGTCTCCACCTCGCCACCGCTGGAGAGACGTATGCTGCCCCAGGTGTCGCGGTAGGCTATCCTGCCGCTGGCACTGAGGGCCTGGTAGGAGCTGGGGGCCGACTGCTCGAAGGTGTTGCTGGCGACGCTGGCACTGAGATAACCGGACCAATGGGAGCGCTTGGTGTCTATGGCGGCGGCGACGTTTTCATTATCGGCGAATGCCTGATTCGAAAGCAGCAGAGCCAATATGAAGCACAGAGATGTTGTTATTTGCTGCGCCGTTTTTTCTCGCATGGTTTTTTTCCAAATTGTCTTTTTCCACATGGCTATTTTCCCTATGGTTGGTTTGGGCAAGAAAATAGGCGCGCAAGGGTTCGCACTCGACAGGCGTGAGTGTGCATAAGGCATGAAATAAACCTCATCTAAAATAAATTAAAAGAAATAGCTTGGTTGGCGGCTAGGTTTGTCCGTCAAAATTGATCGCGTTATAAATAGTGGCTCAGCGCTATCTGTCTACGCGAGTCAAAATGGTATTTTGGTTGGCTAAGATGGAGTGCCCTTAATAGGTTTAATCCAGCTCATTAATAAAGAGCTGCACTCGATAATAGATTTTGGGGTACGGTATTTCGTTTGCCCGTAACCAGGCAGTCCGGCAGAGAGAAATAACAGGCAGAAGATCACAACAGTCAGTGTCATGCCGTTGCCCTGACTTTCGTGGGTCTCGCCACTTAGCGGTGGCATGCTGGGAAATAGCTGCTGATATGTGTGGTGCCAACAGGAAGATAAACCTGCGTTTTGTCTTGCAGGGGCGACCTCCTTGGTGGCCAGGCGATCTCCCTGGATGGCGCTGCAGCTCAGGCTTTGACTGGTACTGCTGGCTTGTTGCTTTGCCATTAGGCCGCCGCTCAGCTGAGTGAGTACCAGTAGCCCAAGTAACAGGCTTAAGCTCGATAGTGTGACAGATCCTTGTTTCAACATATAACCAGCTAAGTGAGAATTGATATACCACCAACTTGATACAAAGTGATACATTTAAATTCGAGACGAATATTCAATGTATGAAACCGATAATTTTTATTCAATATGAAAATAACATTAACCTCAATATTGCGGTCTTTGTCACATTCATTTTTCGATTGCGGTCTTTAATGTAAAGTTTATTAACTTTTTATTATCTAGTTGTTTACCGTTAGGTGTTAGCTTCCGGGTGATTCTAAATTAGAAATAATTTGTGATATAAGTTTGTGCATCTTTTTGTAGCTGGTTTTAAAGATGTGGTTTTGGGTTTTTGAACATTAAATATTTGATGGCAGAACTTAATTGTACAGGATTTAATTTTTCTGGCTCTAGTTAATAAAAGATTTATTTAATTAAGCAGATGATCTTTTAATGATTAGTATGAATAAATTCTGTGTCGATACTGAGGTTTAGGAATGTGGGTGTGAGTGTAATTTTGAGTATCGGTATAGGTGAAGGAGCGGCGCCTTGCTCGACAGCTTGGCTAAAGACGTGCATCGAAAGATGGATTAGAGTAGGCATTAACATTGATGATTAATGTCTCTCGTCTTATCTGCCAAAGGAGCCTATATGCCCAGTGATAGCCGTCTCAAGATTGCCTTGCCTCTGCTACTCCTGCTTGCCTCGCTGCTGATACTGTGGGCGCTCTGGTATCGCCCAAGCGATGAGTCGGGCGCCCTGTCTCCTGCCTTGGCCGCCGCCGGGATGGAGCCGCCGGTGGCAAACGCCGGCGAGCTGGCGACCCCGGCTGACAGTCAGCAGACCCAAACCAGCTTCAAGACTGTCTCTAAGGCGAGGCCGACCAAGGCGCCCAAGGATGTGGTGCTTAACTCCCTCGATGAGCTGATTGCCCTGTTCGATAGTCTGGGGTATAACCAAGCCGGTTGGCAGGCGGGCAATCGTGAGGTGCCCAGACTCACCTTCGAGGCGGTGAGTGAGCGCTGGCAGAAGACCTCGTCGCAGATCCCGGTGCAGCTGAAGAAGATGGTGTTCTTCCGTCTGATGGCGCCGCTGATCCTGGTAGCCAATGAGCAGATATTGCTGGAGCGGCAGACTATCGCCCAGGCGGCGCCGGATGCCCCCGAGCTGCTGGCCCTGGCCCGCAAGTATCGCCTGTTAACCGATGAGAGCGGCAGCCTGACCGAGGAGCAGCGTCAGCAGCTCTTAGTGAGGGTCGACATCATGCCGCCCTCTCTGGTGCTGGCCCAGGCGGCGGAGGAAAGTGGCTGGGCCACCTCTCGCTTTACCGTCGAGGGTAACGCCTTCTTCGGCCAGTGGGACTATAGTGGCAAGGGGATGAAGCCAAAGGAACAACGTAAGGAGCTGGGCAACTATGGCCTGGCGCGTTTCGACACACCGCTGGCCTCGGTGGAGGGTTATCTGCTTAACCTTAATACTAACGCCGCCTATCAGTCGTTGAGAAGCCTGAGGGCGCAGCTGCGGGCAGATAACAAACCGATCACAGGCCTGGTGCTGGCGGGTACCCTGGAGCGATATTCCGAGCGAGGTCAGGCCTATATCGACGGCATACGCCATATGATCCGCTACAACGGTCTGGATCAGGTGGATGAGGCTTACCTGAGTGACGGGGCGCCGCTGCACCTGATCAGCGCAGACGACGCCCGTGATTGAATGGCCAGCGGGGATTAGATCCCCGTCATCTGGCCGGTATAGAGGATAAAGTTGCGCAGCAAGAACACCCCTATCAGGCTGAAGCTGGCGGTGACCGCCACATAGGCGAACTTACGATCTGCCGACACTTTCATCCATAGGTTGAAGGCCAGTGGCAGGGTGAGGCCTATACCGATCACGCCGGCCCAGAAGATCCATCCCCAGAAGCCGAAGCCCAAGGCGTTGAGTGCCGCAACCTGACTCTGACCGCCAGAGAGGATCAATCCGGCGAAGAAGGTAAACAGCAGGCCAATCTCCACTAAAATCAACGGGATCTCTATGCCATGGATGAAACGCACCTCGACCCCATTGGGGTTACCTCGAAGCAGCACACCACCCAGCAGGGTCGCGGCGGCGCCGGAGGAGAGCCCGGAGATCAAGAATAGCAGCGGCAATACCGGGTTATTCAGCAGCGGGAAGCCGATCAGCGCCGACAGCAGGAAGCCGGTGTAGGCCCCAAGCGAGATGGCGAGGATCACCAAGACGCCGGTGATTGCCGCTTCCTGTTTCACCAGCCAGTTCAGCAGCCGGTTGGCGATAGGCAGACGCTTGCCCAGCAGCTGAGTGATGCGGCGCTGGAAGACGCAGGCTATCCAGGCAAACAGCACCAGCTGATAGGCCATCAGCACCAGTACCCCCATGGACATCACAGAGCT
Organism: Shewanella loihica PV-4; assembly: GCF_000016065.1. Taxonomy (NCBI): domain Bacteria; kingdom Pseudomonadati; phylum Pseudomonadota; class Gammaproteobacteria; order Alteromonadales; family Shewanellaceae; genus Shewanella; species Shewanella loihica. Next base: position 3,759,071 of record NC_009092.1, on the reverse strand, counting down.
GGTGTTGTAGAACACCAAGATCTTCCAGAAATCCAGTGGCCGGGTGAGGTCGAATACCAGGATCCCCAGGCCACCAAACACGGCGACAGGCGCTATGATGGCCGCCGCCTGCACGAAGGGCGAATGCCAGGCCTCATGGGATAACTTGAAATGTTTCAGCATGATGGCGAAAAATACCGCCCCAGCTGACAGTCCGGCGAGGAAGAGGTATATGGCGATAGGCCAATGCCATACCAGGCCTTCGAAATGAAAAGCACTCATAGCATTATCTCCCCATCTATGGTTTGAATATGGAACAGCTTAGGCCGGGTGCCCAGGTCCACCTTGGCGCGGTAGCTGGGCTTGCGCTTAAGCAGCTTGACCAGATCCGACTCGGGATCCTTGAGGTTGCCGAAGGTCAGTGCCTTGGTAGGGCAGGCCTCGACACAGGCAGGCTGAAGCCCCTGAGCCAGGCGACTCTTCTGACAGAAATCGCACTTGTCGGCGGTGCGGGTCTCGGGGTGGATATACCTGACCTGATAGGGGCAGGCGGCGATGCAATACTGGCAGCCCACGCAGCGGTCGCTATTGACCGCGACTATGCCCGTCTCTTTGTCAATATAGGCGGCGCCTGTGGGGCAGACCCTTACACAGGGCGCGGCTTCGCAGTGCTGACAGGAGACACGGCTGAAGCGGTAGCTCTGATCTGGGTACTCGCCGAAGGGCCCCTTACGTTCTATCTTCACCCGGGTGACGCCCTCGGGAATATGATTGACCTCACGGCAGGCCTGGACGCAGGCGTTACAGCCGATACAGGCATTCTCATCATGCACCATGGCGTATTTGATCTCGCTTTCCTGCTCGGGCTGGAGTAGGGAATCGGCCTGGGGCGTGCGGGTGGCACCATACACAGAGACACCGGCCAGTAGGGCCCCAACCCCCTTGAGAAATTGGCGTTTAGAAACTTGCATCACAGGCCTCCTATTGTTCGACTTTGTGGCAGCCGACACACAGCTGGCTATGCTGCTGCGTATCGAGCGACAACATAGGGTCCGTCTCGGGATGAAGCTTATGGCACTGATCGCAGCCAAGGCGATTGGCGTGCACATTGTGGGTCCATTCGACTTCACCCAAGGCCTGATGGTCGTGACAGGTCAGGCAGACGGCGCCGCGTTGCTGAGCCGAGAAGGGGCTATCGGGCCCAAAGGTCATGATGGTCGATCCCTTCTTGGGATGGCTGCCTTTGGGGCCGTGACAGTCCTGACAGAGAATGGCTAGGCCAGGGCTGGCGTGTATGCCCTCGAGTTGGCCATTGCGTTTATGACACTTGATACAGCTGCGGCTGGCTTGCTCGTCGGCGGCTAAGGCATTGGGCGTTAGGCCCACTAGGCCAAGTGTTAGGACGCTGGCCAGCAGCAGAGTAGTACAAGGGGTAATTTGACACATAATGCATCCTTACACCTCAGTGAGCATGACGTTGTGGGGAAGAGGAGCGTCAAGTGGTCGGTTTGACGCTCATTGGGCGTTGCGGTGAGAGACACTCATCAGGCGGCGAGTGCGGTGCGCAGCAAGGCTTCGTCGCAATGCTTGTCTTTGTCCAGCTTAATCAGCTGCACCCCTATGTAATCCAAACATTTTTCGACAAACTTCATCTGCTCTGGAGAGCTGGCCGCAGGGTCGCTCACCACGAGTTTGACCGCAGAAGATTCGTTGTCGACGACCACGTAATCCAGGTGACAGTGCTCCATGAAGTCCTGCACCTCCTCGTGGTTCCTGAGGGAGTCATCTAAGTCGACTACATTCACCAGCGACGCTCCGTAAAGGACATCGTAGCGGTTGGCGGCGATGGCCTTTAAGCCTTTCAAAAAGTGCATTGAATCCTTGTCGAGCAAGTGAGGCTTGATGCTTACGGCGGCATCGACCAGCTGATTCTCGCTTGATCTAAAGAACTTGATGCACGTCATGACGAAGGTCACGATGACGAGAGGACAAATGATGAACAAAACAAAGTACATAAATGCATAGCTTAAAATAACGGTCGCGGTGGTGTTCATAGTAAACCTCCAAGGTTATTTTCATTTTTAACTCTCGATTTAATTATTACGCTATGGGATTTATTTACAATAATTATTGAAATCGGATTATTAAAATTTAGCCCTTGGTCAGATACTTATATTTAGCTATTTCATTTTGTAGATAATCAATAATTAGATATGTGTTTTTTAATTGTTGAATATCTGAATGTTGGCGGGGTTTATAAGATATTTTGCATGAAAATTAAGCCATTGCAATGTTTTTTGTAAATGCTTGAAATTTAGAAATATGATCAAGATCTATTTTATTTGTTTTATTAATATCGAATAAAGATATTGTCAGCTTAAATATATTTACTATACTCTGAATGGGTATATTCGATGTCGGGAGAGGTATTTTGAAATGAAAAATATGACTCTAGATAGTTTAGATATGCTGAGCGCCAATATATTAGTTAATTTGTATGAAAAGCATTCCGCTTCGTCGGTGGCGATGGAGATGAATATACCCGCGCCCAAGGTGAGTCGCTGTCTACAACACGCGCGGATGATCTTTAACGATCCCCTGTTCATCCGTAAGAAACATGGCCTAGAACCCAACGAATTTACCCGTCAACTCTATCCCCTGGTCAAGGCCCTGGTGCAGTGTGGTGAACAGCTGCATCAGCTGGAGAGCTGCCACGATCTGGCCGCGAGCCAGATGATGGTGCTCTATGTGAGTGACCTCCTGATCGCCGAACTGCCCCAACGCCTGAGCGGCGCCATCAACGAGGCGCAGCTGCCTATCAGCTATGAGCTGCGCACCGGCTCTGTGGATCTGCAAGAAGATCTGGCCCAGGGACTGATCGATCTGGCGATCGTCAGCGAGTCCTCGGACAAGGCGCTGCAGGACGACAGACTCACCATCACGCCCCTCAAGCAGTTGACCCACCTGTATCTGCTCTGCTCCCTCAAGCATCCCCTGTTGCAGCAGGAGATCAGCCTGGCCAACATCGCCAACTATCCCTACCTGAGCGCCTTCGGTCAGCTGGACAGGCAGGCGCCGGATCCTTTCCAGCGCTACTGCACTCAGCAGCGCCTAAGCTGTCATCTGGCACCTGTGGATCTGGGACGTGAGGGGCTGGAGTTTAATCAGCTGTATCGCTATCTATCCGACGACAAGACGGTGAGCCTGCTGCCTTACAGCAGGGTGTATGAGCATAGCGAGCTGCTACCCGGCTTGCATGTGTGCTGCCTGTCGGGCATGGATACCGCGCGCCTCTATCAAGATCAGCCCTATCCTAGGCTCTACATGTTGAGTCGTAGCGGTCGCAGCGCCGCCCATCTGGATTGGTTGAAGCAGGAGATAGGTCAGCTGATCAGTCAGAACGTGCACTAACACTGTCATTAATACGAGGCACTAATAACAGGCACTACAACAAGTACCAGCACAGGCAGCAACTAACCTACTGGTTCATTCGCAGCCTTATTGCGGCGCTAACTAAAGGCTCTGGCTAAAGGCTTATGCTAAGGGCTCTGGCTAAGGGCTTATGCTGAAGGCTCTGGCGCTATGCTCGGCTGGGCGAGGGGCGTACGCTCCTGAGCCACCTGATCGCAGTGGGCCTGCATCTCGATCAGCTTCTCCGTCAGTACCCGGCGCAGGCAGTTGGCTAGCTCTGGTTTGATCCCCTTGTGGCAATGCAGATAGTAGCTCTCGGTCTCGAGATCTCGGGTCTGCAGCCAGATCCTGGAGATATCCAGATAGTCCACATCGTCGCGATTCTCGAAATAGCTCATCGACATGGCCGAGGAGAGCAGGGCGATATCCTCGCTGTGACTCACATGATCCACCAACATCCTCAGGCTCGGGCTCTTGAGGGCCACGCGGATCTCTATCTGCCTGGCCTTGGCATACAGCTCTATGGGGTGGGGCTCCTGCTCCTGCAGGTGAGTGTTCACTAGGGCGATATGGTAGTTAAACATCTGCGCTAAGGGATCGTCGCTGGTTAAGATAGGGTGGTCACGGCGGGCGACGATGAAGAAATGGGTGATATCCCCCAGCTTAAAGTTGTTCACCATGGGGTGATTAATCGGCTCGGTGGAGATGCTGCAGTCGACCTTGCCCTGACACAGACGCTGATTGACCTTATCGGTCCAGGGCTGAATATTGATGCTGACGCCGCCCTCGATACAGTGGCAGGTGTTGTGCACACAGTTCATCGCCATCAGCGACCACTGCTCATAGGTGGCGACACAGAGCTGATAGGGCTCGGCACCCTTGTCTATGGTGGCGGCCACTATCTTGTCGTACTGTTCCACTATGGTCTTGACCATGGGATAGATGGTGAGGGCGACCTGATTGGGCTCGAAGCCATATTGCTGGCGGATAAAGAGCTCGTCCTCCAGCACCTCCCGCAGGCAGGTCAGGCTGCGGCTCACCTTAGACTGAGTGGTACGCAATCGCTCGGCCACCGCACTGCCGCTCTTCAGCTCAACCAGTCCGATAAATACCTGCAGGGTATAGTAATCGAGTCGGCTCACTTTCTTCAGCATGACAATATCCCTCTATCGGCAGTTTTCGATGGCGTTAACAGGCAAAAGTAATAGATCTTATATTTAAAAATTAACCATTTGCTGAACGATCCTTGTAGCACAAGTTGGTTAAAAATTCTGCGGATCACATCACAGTTAACTTGTGGTTAACCTTTTGCTAAATCGCCAGCTAAGCCTGACAACACAGAGTTTTAGCCACCTTGCCAGGGTTTCTGTAACAAAAAGATACACCTAGGGGCGAGTGACTGTGGGCCGCGGGTGCAGGGGACAGATCGCCGTGAGCTGAATTCCCTGAGGCTAGAGGATCTGTTTAGCCGGCAGCAGGCTTGTTAGTCGGAGCTGTTGCGCGGTGAGCCTCGCCTAGCTTGAGTGACTATTTCTGGGAGAAGGTTAGGGGTTTCCAAGGCCAAATGTTGCGGGGAAATTGAAGGCTATATACCCGCACAGATGTAGCCCAAATGTTACATAAAGGTACGTTTTTCTTTGCCGTCGTTTGATATACCTAATGCGCATGTAAATGCATGAAAAATAATAAGCTTATGATTTCAAAGGAATATCAATGCGTACCCAACAAATGTTTAAGCGAAGCGCCGTCGCCAGCCTGACCGCGCTCTATCTCGCCGGGGCGGGCTCGATTGCCATCGCTCAGCCGGGGATGGAGAAGGTGCCTGGCACCAGCTTCTACACCCCGACCTTTACCGCCGAAGATATTCAGCGGGTCAACGAGGAACGTCAACTCGAGTTGAGTGGCGAGGTCTACCTGGGCACACCTGGGCAGATCAACCGCGTCAAGAAGGCGCGCACGCCTGAGGAGATCTTCACGCCATCGGAAAAAGCCAGCGGGGTGCAGACCTATATCGTTCAGCTCGATGCCGAGCCGCTCGCCACCTATGCCGGTGACGTGCCGGGCTACGCCGCCACCACGGCGCCCAAAAACCGCTCAGTGATCGCCAAGGGCCGAGTCGCGGTCAATACCGCCTCGGCTCAATCCTACAAGCAATACCTGGTGTCCAAGCAGGATAAGTTTATCGCCAGCGCCCGTCAGGCCGGCGCCTCGGTGAAGGTGACTAAGCAGTTCACCCTGGCGAGCAATGCCATGGTGGTGGAGATGACCCAGGAAGATGCCATCAAGATGTCTCATCAGCGTGGCGTCACCCGCATCTCGCCTAACCGCGTGTTCCAGCTGCGCACCGACCGTGGCCCCGAGTTCATCGGCGCCGACAAGGTGTGGCAGGGCACGGCAACCTCGGGCAGCCTGGCCGCCAAGGGTGAGGGTATGGTCGTGGGTATCATAGACACGGGGATCAACACAGATCACCCGGCGTTTGCCGACGATGAGGCCTACGCCACGACTAACCCCTTCGGCGCCGACAACGGCGTGGGCGATTGTGTCGACTCGCCAGAGCTGTGTAACAACAAGCTTATCGGTCTGCACTCCTATCCTGAGATCACCGATATCTATGCGGCGCCCGAGTTTCAAACCGGCGGCCGCCCCGTGATGATCCGCCCGGCCAATGGCGAAGACTATAACGGCCACGGCTCTCACACCGCCAGCACGGTCGCGGGTAATACTCTGACCGACACCCCGCTGCAAACCTTTAGCGGCGAGGCGACCAGCGACGGCATCAATGTGCCCTTTAACTTCCCACAAACCAGTGGTGTGGCGCCCCGCGCCCATATCATCGCCTATCAGGTCTGTTGGCCAGGTGGCAGTGGCGACCCCTATGCGGGTTGTCCCGAGTCGGCGATCCTGTCTGCATTTGAAGATGCGATAGCCGATGGCGTCGATGCCATCAACTTCTCTATCGGCGGCGCCGAGTCTCTGCCTTGGGCCGATCCCATGGAGCTTGCCTTCCTGGCGGCCCGTGAGGCGGGGATCTCTGTCGCCGTGGCGGCGGGTAACAACGGCGCCTACTGGTCGTCGGATCACAGCTCGCCTTGGGTGACTACCGTAGGTGCCAGCACCCATGATCGTCAGCTCGACGCCGGGGTGAAGACCCTAGGTGAGTTCGAAGGGGTAAGCGCGCCAACCGCGCCTATGCAGGGTAAGAGCTTCTCCGGTGGTATTACGGGCCAGGTGGTGATGGCCGAGAAATATGCCGACCCGGATCTTAACGATGGCTATAACGCCGCCAGCTGTAATGCGCCTTTCCCTGCCGGTACCTTCACCAGCGATCAGATCGTGGTGTGTGAGCGCGGCGACATCGCTCGCGTCGACAAGGCCAAGAACGTGGCGGCCGGTGGCGCAGGTGGTTTCATCCTGCAAAACATCAGCTACTCGGCGGACAACCTGGTGGCGGACAACTTCGTGCTGCCCGGCATTCAGATCAAGGCCGCCGAGCGCTACAAGCTGCGTAACTGGGTAAACCGTAACGGCGAAGCCGCCCGCGCGACCATCTCAGACTATAGCAACGACTATTACTTGGACGCTGAGCTGGGCAACAACCTGGCGACCTTCAGCTCCATGGGGCCGAGCCGCACCAACAACACTCTGGTACCGGATCTGACGGCGCCGGGTGTCGACATCTATGCGGCCAACGCCGACGATCAACCCTTCACCTACTCGCCGACGGCCTCCGACTGGACCTTCATGAGCGGCACCTCGATGGCGACGCCTCATGTGACCGGCGCCATGACGCTGCTGAGTCAGATCCATCCAGACTGGACGCCGGCTGAGATCCAATCGGCGCTGATGCTAACGGCGGGCCCAGTGATGCTCAACACCGGCTATCAGCTGATCGAGCCTTACTACAACTTCATGGCCGGGGCAGGGGCGATCAACGTGGCGCGCGCCGCAGACACCGGCCTGTTGATGGATGAGACTGTCGAAAACTACCGCAATGCCGACCCGAGCAACGGCGGCCTGGTGAATTGGCTTAACATCCCCTCTATGGTGGAGATGGAGTGCACCGACACCTGCAGCTGGATGCGTACGGTCAAGGCGACCCGTGACGGTACCTGGACGGTTGAGGGTATCGGCAAGGAGGAGGGCTTCGAGCTGACGGTATCGCCGGCGCAGTTCTCCCTCAAGGCGGGTGAGACCCAGAGCATTATCGTGACGGCGACACCGCCGAGCAAGATAGAGATCAAGGTAGATCCCGAAGAGGCCGACGGCCCGTGGGATGCTGTGCTCAACAAGGACACCTTCTTCAACGGCCAGGTGGTGTTGAAGGAGCAGGGTGACAGATCGCCAGAGGTGCACATGCCCGTAGTGGTGGCCACCAGTGGCGAGCAGCTGCCCGTGTCACATCATTTCGAGATCACCAGGGATCAAGGCACAGAAACCCTGACGGTGAATACCGATGCCTACAGCCAGCTGACGCCGCGCTTCTACGGCCCGGTGAAGCCAGAGGTGTATAGCAATCGTCTGACCGCCGTGGGGCCTTTCCTGCGTCAGGATTATATCGAGAAGGGCTGGGATATCCGCACCATCACGGTACCCGAGGGCGCCAAGCGTCTGGTGGTCGAGGTGCAGAAGGCAGGAGTGGTGAGCACCCTCGAGGATCTCAACCCTCGCTACACCACGCCTCATCCGTTTGTGATTGTGGGTCTGGATGAGAACGACAACGGCACCTTCGTGCCAGACAGCGAAGCCGACAGCAGCGCCATCAAGGCGGAATACTCGGCGGAAACCGTTTGTCTCTCAACCAGTCAGGCGGAGCATAACTACTGTAGCCTGGAAAACCCGGCGCCCGGCACTTACTGGGTTGCTACCGCCATGGCCTATGGTCAGGGTGAAGTGGACGTGGATACAGGCTACGCCATCATCATGGAAGATGACGATCGCGGTAACCTGAGCATCACGGGTCCAGCCTCGCACGATGGCAACGGTAACTATGAGATCGGCATCAACTGGAACCTGCCACAGACCCAGGCCGGTGATATCTACTATGGTGGTTTCGACCTCGGCAACATGCCGGGCGCCGAGGGCACCCTGGGCTTCACCGCCCTGGATATCCGCCGCGCCGACGATGCGGTGACCTGGGAAGTGAGCCAGGACAAGGCACGTAGCATGGATGTGGTGGATATCAGCCTGAAGATCGCCGCCAACATGGAGACTCAGGACCGTCAGTACCAGTTTGCCCTGCAACTGCCTGAGGGGATGCGTCTGGCACCTGCGACCCTGACCACCAACAACGATCAGGTGACTCAGGCGGTGACCGCCGATGAGCGCGGCTTTACCCTGACAGGCATGCAGGCATCCACCCGCGACGTACAGCGCGAGTACAAGATGACCACTAACCTGACCGACAAGATGTGTCGCACGCCGATGATCGACGAGTACTCGACCGGTGGCTATATCGACCTGTTCGGTGAGTTTAAGATGCAGCCGCTGGCCGACTGGTTTGTGGGCGACTATCGCAGCGCCTTCGATGTGCCTATCGACTGGTTGTTCTACAAGGAAGGCGCCAAGTTCGAGCTGTACAACCAGCCGAACGCCGGTTATCTGCGCATGCATACCGTAGGAGCTATGCAGCTCAACACGGGTTACTGGTACATGATGCTGCACCGTGGTCCAGGCTTCCTGGTCGAGGCGCTGGCGCCATTCTGGCGTGGCAGCTTCGAAGGTAAGTATCGTCGTCACTGGGAAGATCCGTGGGGACTGACCATTGCCTCTCAGTATGCCGAGGAGCGTCCAGACCTTGGAGATCTACTCTTCCTCGAGTTCGATAACGTGACCGATAAGAACACAGGCGAAGAGTATGATTTCGAAACGATTCTGCGTAGCGGCATCGACGACCGTCCGGGTCAGTTCGAGATCATCTATGCCTACGACAACCTGGGTGCCGATCTGGCCAAGGGTGCCGTGTTCCTCGAAGGTTTCGATACTCAGTGGTCGACCAAGGCGGGCGCCAAGGGCGGCGGTCTCTATGAGGTGCTGGGCTTCGATAACTTAGATGAGGTGCTAGCCGACGATCTCGTGGTCTGTTTCGACTATGTGGGACCTGAGCAGAGCCGTATGGAGGTCAACTTCAAGGCGGTGATCAAGCCTGAGGCGACAGGTACGGTGCAAGACATAGTGCTGGATTATGACCTGGAAGGCGCACCGTCGATTCAGCTCACCCACGCCATCAGCGTCCAAGGCAACATACAGATCGCCGAGATTGCCGATCAGGTCGTGGCCGAGAACACGCCGCTGGAAGGGCTGACGGTAAGCTATATCGATGCCAACAAGGTGCCGAACACGGTAGAGGTAACAGGCGAGCACATCACGGCCGAGGTGCAGGGCAACAGCTTTACCCTGATCCCAGAGGCCAACTTCCACGGTGACACCCTTGTCACTGTGACCGTGCGCGATAACGAGCACAGTGGCGATGCCGCCAGCACCAGCTTCATGCTGACGGTAGAATCTGATGGCGTCGAGCCGACACCGCCGCCTCAGCCTGAGGTTGTGCAGCCTGAGTCGAGCTCGGGTGGTGCCTTAGGCTTGGGTCTGCTTGGCCTGCTGCCGCTGGCACTGCTGCGTCGCCGTAAGGCCATGGCGCGTCTGAGCTAATATGGCTGCATAAGATGGCTAATTAAAAAGGTCAAAAGTATGGCCAAACAAGCATTTCGGGTATGACCCAAGATGCTTGAAGCTAAAGTGAAAAAGAGGAGCCTAGGCTCCTCTTTTTTATGCCAGTAATCTTGGCATCGACCTAACTCCTTAACCTTTAACCTCTAGCCTAGAGCCTGCAGCCGGTTCTTCTGCTTCTGATAGAAGTAGGCCACCGTCAGCAGCATAATGCCGATAACGATGAAGGCGACCACCTTCTGCACCAGCACGAAGGAGGCCATGTCGATAAACAATATCTTGAGACAGGCGAGGCCGAAGAGGATCCCCGCCATGCGTATCAGGCTGGTCTGTTGCGGTCGCAGGCTGAGGAACATGAGCGCGCTGCCGTGGCTCACCAACAGGATGCTGCTGACAGGCGCGGCTACCTGATCCCCCAGCTGATAACTCCAGAGGAAATAGCTCACCGCCAACAGGCTGTGCCAGCCCCACAGCAGGGCGGGCTTGGGCAGCAGCTTCTTGTGGGACGCTATGCCGAGTCGCTTGCCCCTGAGATACCAGGCGAGCACCACCAATATGCCCAGCTCGCTGAGGCTAAACAGCAGGCTGCTCATGTCCAGCCCCAGGGGGCGATCGCCGTGCAATATGATGGGCGCCAGCGGCAGCAAGAGTAGCAGGCCATAGGCGAGATCGTAGCCGGGTCTCAGCGCCTTGGCGAAACGTCTGCCCAGGGCGTTGTCACGCTCGACCAGCAGGGCAAAGTAGCCGGTCAACGCCAGGAATACCAGGGACCAACCCGGGGCGATAAGCCCAGACAGGGTCTGCACGGCAACGGCCAGGACCAAGGCAAAATAGAAGGGACTCAACTGCCAGGGGAAGCGCAGTAATATGCGCCAGTGCCGGTTCATTTGCTCATAGCGGCCGTGCACTGTGCCTAGGGCCAGCGCGCCTATGGCGAGGGCGATTAACCCCTGCCACTGATTGTCCAGACAGCTAATGGCGGTGAACAGCATGGCCGTGGCACATAACACTTGCGTCTCGATCACCAGACTCCGGTGGCGCACGAACCTCGCGAGGCCAAGGGCCATGGCGCTGGCCAGCCAGAGGTAGATGGGGAGCAGCTCCAGATAGCTGCGCAGCACCTTAGGCAGCAGCAGGAGTGGCAGCGCCAGGTAACAGATGAGCTGAGCATAGTAGGCCAGACTTAGCAGCGGCGACTGAGGTGTGTATCGCTTATACCAGTTGTAGGCCAGCAGCAGGCTGCCGAACAGCTCGATACGCGCCAGCTTGGCGTTGAGAGGCTGCTGGGCAAAGTTGACGCTGCCCGCCTCTAGCATGCCCAGCATGATGAGGCCGCCTAGCGGCAGTAGCCAGAACCAGGCCATGATCTCGGTAAAGCGCAGCCCGTCTCGCTTACCCAGGTAGAGCAGCATCAAGGCGATCAGTGGCAGGCCGTTGAGATAGAAGTCTGGGCTCAAGCAGTAGCCGATAAATAGGGCGGTGATCGCCAGCAGCTGACCCAAAACGCCCTGCAGGGCGCGGCGCAGCAGTCGCTCCATCCCGGCAAGCCTATCCCCCAGGGCATCAATCAGGCGTATCGCCTGATAACAGGCTGCGCAGCTTAGTGCCATAGTGATGCAAAGTGTGAGAATGAGGATAAGGTTATCTGTCATTCCCGCGGCGCCACCCAGCTTGCGGTGACTCACTGCCAGGCTGTCGAACAGGGTCAGCAGGTTGCTGCCAAGGCCCATCGCCAACAGGATATAGGCCTCGGTGCGAATCGCGATAAAATCATGTTTAGCGCCGAGCCAGAGTAGCAGCAGTGCCTCGATCAACAGCACCAAGCCAAGGAGATCGGCGCTGATGAGGTAGAGCGCCGCCACCCCGGCGAACACCCCGGCCGCGGCCAGCATCAGCGGTGCGATCAGGCTATCGCGCCGTATCTTCCAATAGAGCAGGGTGCAGATGGCGCCGTTGATCGCGAACAGCTCGCCGGCGTAGTGGGTGAACTCCCCCAGGGTATAGAGGGTGAAACAGAGCATGGCCACGGGCACCATGAGCAGGCGCGCACTGGGCTCCCGCTTGGTCTGGAGCCAGAGGCTACCCAGGCCATAGAGATAGAAGAGGGCATTGATGCACCCCAGCGCCAGCATGGCCATGGGGTCGATGGGCGCCAGCGGCAGAAACAGAAAGAAGCTCAGTAGCTGCACGCAGGCGATATGCAGCAGCGCGGTGATCTCTATCAGCACGGGCCAGTTTAGCCTGTGACTCTGCACCAGGGAGCAGGCGCCTATGATAAGCAAATAGGGCAGATAGAGCAGTGGCGCCTGGCTGGCATCGAGCAGCATAAGCGGCGCCAGCGAGCCGCCGCACAGGGCGATGATGGCCACCACCTTAGTCTCCTGCTTCATCGCCAGGCCGTAACCCAAGAGGGTGTTGACCAGCATCAGCGAGAAGGCGGCGCTCTCGGGGATCAGCTCAAAATAGGGGCCGAGGAAATAGATACAGAGGTAATTTAAGATGACGCCGAGTCCGACTATGCCCGAGGCATAGTCCTCCATACCGGGCCTGGCCCGCCGGATAAACAGGCCGCCGGCGATCACGCTGTTGGCCGTGATAAGCCCTAGCATGGCCTTGCCAAGCTCGGAGAACCAGTGGTTGATGGAGTATTGCAGCAGGTAGCCAAAGCCCAGGGTCAGGGTGATAATGCCCGCGAGGGTCATCAGAAATACCGCGCCCTGTCCCTTGGCCTGATAGTGTTGATAGAAGGCCTTGGCCTGCTCGCCGAGTCCGCCGAAGGGGCCGAGTAGCAAATTAACCAGCTGGCCCAAAGAGCCCTGTAGCTGGGCCACCGAGTTAGCCAGCTGTTTGCCAATACCTGGAGTGGCGGCCTTCTGTTTTGTGGTTATCGTTGAGCGAGCCGAAGGCTGAGTTTTAGCCTGTTTCTCTGCTTGAGGGGGCTGGCGCTGCCAGGCGTCGTGGCGATAGCTGGTATCGGCCTGCTGGCTGAGTTCGCCTTGCTGGGGTGACGGTGTCTGCTCTAACTCTAGCTGCGCAGACTGTAACGGCTCTGGTTTTAACTGCTCTGGCTGAGTCTGCCATGGCAAGTATTGGCTTGAGTGGCTAGGCGCCGATGCAGAGGTTGAATCTATAGAATTTGTGTGCGCAGTCGTCGATTGCGTCTGCTCTGGATGTTCGGCCTGGTCGTAGCCTTCAAGGGCATTTACCCGCGCGTTGAGCTCGGCCAGCTGCTGGCTAAACTCCGCTAACTGACTCGTGAGCGCCGCGCGGTCCGATGCCTGCTGTGATTGCATCGCCTCCAGGGCCTGAGTGAGCTTGTTGACATCTTCCTTCAGTGTCATCGCCTTTCCTTTGGTCTTGCCAACTTATCCTAAGAGTTATCATTGTACTTGCAGTATAGGCACTTAGGGAAGTGGTTGATATTTTTATGAATGCAGACGTTCACTTGTTTTCCAAACTCTGTTTGGATTAGCGTCGAGGGGAGCTTCCCTCGTTGGGATGGATACGGCCTTACGGCCGAGAAAGTCGTGGAACTCTGTTCCACACCAAGGGAATGGTTGTTTGCTCTTTTCCAAACTTCGTTTGGATTAACGTCGTGGGATTCCATTCCACACCCGGGCAAGGAGGGCTGCTCGTCCTCGCCCTCCTTGCATCCACCCAGACGCCCCCGACGAAGTTGTTGTTCCTCATGCTTCAATGAAAATCGCCTAACGACTCGGATGGGACTCCTGTCCCTCCGAGTCTTAGCCATCGTCCATGATGGCTATACGGCATTTTCATCTACGCATTTCGGCAACTTCGATGGGGATCTGTTGTAGCCACAACCAGCGTTTGGAGCTATGGCTTGAGTTCGGTTCATTCAGTTTAGGTTCTGATGACGCGGTAGAGTGCCGGGTTGCCGCAGAGGCCTTCTACTTGGACGTGGCCTAGCGCCTGGCGCATCTTTTGCGCTGCCTGGTAGAAGTCGGCCTCGCTCTGCCAGATGGCGACGTTGATTAGCTGGTAGGTGGCGCCCTCGTCTATGGACTGGTGCAGCTGAGTGGAGAGGTAGCCGGGTTGCTGGGCCATGAAATCGCGGTGGGCTTCCCAATATTCGATGGCGGCCTCCAGCTTGTCGGCGGGAACCTTGAAGGGGTTGATGAGTGTGACGGGTGCAGACATGGTGTGATCCTCCATTAAAGTGCGTTACTGGTGAGTTTTTTCTGCTTAAGGCGGCCACTGAGCTTCATGCCGTCTCTGGCGTTGAGTCCCAGTAGATAGAGGTTGGCGGCGCCGCAGCATAGCTCAAGCAGTTGCAGGCTGAAGAAGAGGCTGTCGAACTCCTGGGCACTGGCCATGCGGGCGAGCACTATTGCCAAGGGCAACAACATCAGTAGGCCGTTGGCTGCCGCCAGTTTCATCCTACGCTGTTTAGCCCCTAAGACTCTCCCCTTATTGCCTAGCATATTGCCCGTCACGCCCGTAACCATCATGGCGGGGATCAAGATGAAGAGGCCGGGCATGAGAATCAGCTGCTTGACCGTGATTATCTGCTCAACGCTGCCGAAGAGTTCAACCAAAATTGTGGCAAGGAAGAAGCTTGCTATGCAGGTCGTTGCCGTGATGGCGCCAAACAGATGTAGTGTTTTTTTCATAATGCCTCCGGGCGAATTTTTTCGACTGCTATTTGTCGTCTTTTGGGGTAGAGTATGACAACAAGTTGTCAACATTTGACAGCATATTGTCATATTTGACAGCACATTGTCATATTTGACATTATGCTGTCAAATTGTTCTGGAGAGATTTTTCATGAAAGCATCGCCAGCAGGCCGATTATTTACCGAAATTGTCTTAGAGGTGTTCAAGCTTAGCGGCCAGTTAACGACCGAAGGAGACAAGCTCACTCAGGATGTGCAGATGAGCAGCGCCCGTTGGAAGGTGCTGGGGGCGCTCGGCCGCGCCGGTAATCCCATGACGGTATCCGATGTGGCCCACTCTATGGGCCAGAGTCGTCAGGGCGTGCAACGCCTGGCTAATGAGATGGTCGAGTTAGGCTTCATTGCCCTGGCCGATAACCCGCAACACAAGAAGGCCAAACTACTGCTACTCACCGACAAGGGGGTGGATGTGCTGCAGCAGCTAGAGCAGAAACAGCTTCCCTGGGCGGAAGCCTGTGCCCAAGGGATCGATGCCGAGGCGCTGCAGGTGACCTTGGATACCCTGAGGAAGCTAGAGCGGAAATTATAACGGGGCCGGAGTGCGGCCTGATGGCCGAGGTAAGTCGTGGAACTCCGTTCCACACCAGGGGAATTAAAGTCTTATGGTTGTTTGCTCTTTTTCCAAACTTCGTTTGGATTAACGTCGTGGGATTCCATCCCACACGCGGGCAAGGAGGACTGCTCGTCCTCGCCAAGTACTTCCTTGTAAAAAGCCAGTTCGGCATCCGTGCCTCGCGCTCAAAACGGTCATTGACATGACCTTCGCCCTTGCATCCACCCTGACGCCCCCGACGAAGTTGTGATCCTCATGCTTCAATAAAAATCGCCTAACGACTCGGATGGGACTCCTGTCCCTCCGAGTCTTAGCCATCGTCCATGATGGCTATACGGCATTTTCATTTACGCATCCCGGCTCTGGCATCCTGCTTCGCTCTAACTCCTGCATCCATGGAGTCGTCGGCAACTTCGATGGGGATCTGTTGTAGCTACAACCGGCATTTGCAGCAAGTAAGTAAAAGTTTACTCTGACCCGACTATTCCTAATACTGTAACCACGCATACGCATTGTTTCTTGAACACCGATTAGAAATGGGCTTTTTAGACTCATGATTACCTCATTTCTAATGCGCTGTTTATTTATACAGTGTTATTTGGTATTTCCGAATATCAAGGAAAATAGTGAAATAATTTTGCGCGTTTATACACGTACTAATCCGTATAATTCATTTTTATCAATCAGTTATGTGTTGACTACTTGAGATAATAGGTTTGGAAAACGCGCATGCGCGTTTTTGCAGATGGTATATTTGGCAATATGCTGATAAGTTCATTACATACAGATAGTTAACTGTGCGCGTTTTCACTGGTCCAACGAGATAAACGCGCATGCGCACTAATAAGCTGTTATATATCTTTTGGAGTATCGGTGTTTAAGTTTTTAATTGGTTGTGTTATCGGCTTCTTTGTCGGTTTCGTATCATTCGTATTATTTCTGGTCAGTGATGTTAAGTTTGATCTATCGGTGGTAACAAATTTTATCATTGCTGCGGCGACGGTGGTCGCAACTATCATCCATTTCAGCTCGATTCGACAGCAAAGGAAAGATAGGCTGTGGGATATTAATAAACCAATCTTACTTGGGCTAAGTAAATCTCTATCAATGGTAATAAAAGCTTCTGAGTTCTACCTCCAAGAAGAGTACGCAAGTCGTCGTTTAGATGATGCTCCAGATCCAAAGGACAAACCTGATCCTAACGTCTACAAGGAGTTTGACCAAAAACGAGAATATGCGCTGGAAGTGTACAAAGCTCTAATGGATAAAGAGTTAATCGATGCACTGAAAGAAGCTAAGCGTCTTAACGACAACATAGACCATGGTGTTCATGAATGTGATGTCGATCACATAACAGCATACGAAGAATCAATTTCGGTAAATGAAGATTTACAGAGGAAACTTAGTTTCTTCATTACAAAAACGTCCGGAGTTAATGATATATAACAAACAATTTAAGAGTGATTCAGCACGCTTGGCATTTTAGGTTTGGGTTAAGTTCAGTGTTTACGGTGGTCAAATTAAGTGTCGTGGTAGCGTGCTTCACACCTTAATTGGGCGTTAGCTTCAAAAGCGGAAATCGAGTAAGTAGGAATCACCAGTGAAGATTTTAGAAAAAATATTCGAAGCAATAAAAACTATAGGAACAATAAAATTTTGGCTGATTACGATTTTCACAACACTCGCATTCACAATCGCTGGCTTTTGGTTTAGTAAAAAAGCTA
The DNA here is from genome assembly GCF_000016065.1 of Shewanella loihica PV-4. Taxonomy (NCBI): domain Bacteria; kingdom Pseudomonadati; phylum Pseudomonadota; class Gammaproteobacteria; order Alteromonadales; family Shewanellaceae; genus Shewanella; species Shewanella loihica. Next base: position 3,742,038 of record NC_009092.1, on the reverse strand, counting down.
TAGAAAACAGATATGTCGAAAGATACGAAGCAATTGATGAACTAGCTAAAAAATTCATATCTATTGAAGATTGGTGGCTAGAAATGCTTTTGGGCGGCTGTATACCAATGTTTCTATTATTTGGCTTGCAATTTTTTCTTCTACGGAAGAATAAAAGAGCAAGAAGGTATCTTTTTTCTGTTTTACCGTTTTTACCAAAGTTAAGTTGGCTTGCCGGGAAGCCGATTTACCTCATGCTAGCTACAAGTTCATTGTTTTTGGGGGCCATGCTATTTTTGGGGTATGAAGGCAATGCCAAGTATTACTGGGGGGTGATTATCCCTGTCTTTCTCTTCGCCTTTACTTTTCTACTTCGCTATACCTACTCACAAATTTTATCAGGAGAAGGGTTTAGTGACTTAACTTATAAATATCATGTGCATATTGGTTGGGCATGCCTGATTATATCACTGTTTTGTTGGGTTTATGTTGACGTGATTTCACCTGTATCTGATTTGTGGATACTAATTGCTGAGCTTACAAAAAATCCATGACAATTATTGCCAGGCAAAAACCTAAAGCTAACAAAGCAATGTTGGTGGACTGCCAAAAGCTCTGGCCTTCGGCCTCCACTTTCGTCAGCCGCAAATTGCGGCGTTAGGTGCTCAATGAGAAATATCACCTTATTACTAATTTGTGTATTGTTTAGTGCTATTTCGATAGCTGTGCCTACAAGCGGATTCTATGCTACGGAAGCATCCGCCACTGCTGAAATAGCTGGCTTAGGAAGGATTGAGTGTGTTCGTTTGATGTTTAAGCCAAACAGTCCGGACTACGCAGATGAAATGCCTACTTATAGTCATTATTTGGTTCTATATCTAGGTGAACCCGTGATCATTGACCGTATAGATGGGCACACTATTACGATTCAGGTTCAAGATGATTTGGTAACAGTGTTTTATCATTCTGGTGCGAATGCTTACCTCTATAAAAAATATGAAATTTATGATAATACATTGTTTTTATTGGAGGAAGGCAATGCTAGCACCTAACCAGTTGCTCAAGCTTACTTTGCCAGCCAAGGCTGGCTCCGTGGGACTGGCGAGTGGCGCCAGCCCCTTAGCAAAGCGTTAGGTGTAAAACATGATTCGAACTTTGATCTTAATGTTCCTTCCTTTGGTTGCGTCTGCTCAAGACCTACAAATGAACTTCAAGGAGTCAGATTTTTTCGGGGCATATGACCACCAGACATATATCAAGAATGGAAAGTACATCCATATCGATGCTCATTACAAATATGATGAAAAGAAAGACAATGTGCTTCCGTTTGTCCCTGAATTTTACTCAATGCAGCTAACCAACGGTAAGACTCAGGAAATTGTCGAAACTCTAAAAATGTACGGCGTACAAAACTGGAAGAAACAATATCCAGAGGATGCGTCTGGTCTTATTTGCGATGGACTCTCATATAACATGTACATAAAAACACATGAGTTCGAGGTGGTTTCAGTGGGCTACTGTCGTTTTCCTGAAAATTATAAGAAAGTGGTAGAGTATTTAGCCTCAATCCACCAGCACCTAACAAGTCAAGCAAGCGGGACGCCGTAACCGGCGCCCCTTCTTGAAGCGTTATAACTCACTCTGAAGCCTGAAGCCTGAAGCCGATATGGAAATAGCCGAAGAAATAAATAATATATTAACTGAATGGAACCCGATTGAAGTTCCAAAAGATATAGCTAGGGTTGAGTATCTTAGTTACGTTGAAAGAATTTTCGAGTTGATCGCTGACAAGGAAAAATTAGTTATATTGCTAGAACGTATTGTTTCTCAGGAAATGGGCTTAAACTATAACCCCCAAAATTCTGAACACAAAACAGAGCTTGTTAATATAGCTGCTCAAATATGTGCTTTAGTTAAGTGAAAGTAAAAATAAAAGTTATAACAAGTTTAGCCAGCATCGCCAGCGCAAAGAGCGCGCTGGCTGGACAGCCTCCGCTGCCGCTGCTAAAGGCGTTAAGCGTCAAAAGTGAATATGAGTAAAGTCCTTAAGCAATTTACAATCTACTCTTTCGGCATGGTTACATGCTTGGTAGTGTCGGCTTTTTGGTGGCGCCTGTGGATGTATCAAGGCTTTATAGGGCCTGTCCCAGTTTTGCACTGGTGCATTAGCTCTGATGGTGAAGGATCGTATGATTTGACGCATTATGAAATGATCATTCATGTAATGACAATTTACTTTTTTGCGTTAGCTGTAAAACGCTTAACAAGGCGCTCAAGCAAGGACGCGCTATCGCGCGCCGCTTAGCTTGGCGTTATAGCTTACATTGATTTATGAGGTTAATCGTTGAAGTCAAAAGAAGTGATTCAGGAAGTTAGAAAGGCTCTTGGTAATACAAAACAAGCAGGCGAAACATCGGTTTCAATTGAAGCAATGGATAACTTCATGGCTCAACTAGAGAAGAGAGCCGAACAAGTTGGGGAGTTTAACAAACTTGAGCATGAACGTTTATTGAAGGAATTTGAGGCGAATAACGCTAGAAATATAGCGGCGTCTCAGAATATGACCTCCCACAGTATCGAAATGTTTAAGTCTGTTATCACTGCGGGACAAGCTGCTTTAAAATCTAGCATGATCATAAATGGTGGTGCAGCGGCTGCGTTGCTAGCCTTTACTGGAAAAATATGGACTGAAGGTTCAACCAAGCTAGTTACAAATGCTCTAACCCACTCAATTTTGTTGTTTTGCATTGGTGTGCTTTTGGCGGCATTCGCAACTGGGACCACTTATCTAGCTCAATTTTCGTATGCGAGAGAATGGCGAAAAACAGGTAATTTCGTTAATGTTTTGAGTGTTGGGAGTGTTTTGTCTTCTTATGGTGTGTTCCTTTATGCTTGTATAAAAGCATCTAGTTCGTTCGCTGTCCATTTTGGAACGCTATAACAAAGCATTTAAGAGTGATTCGCAACGCTTGGCGTTTTCGCTTCGCTCAAGTATAGCAAGCGCTGCTCACACCTTAATGCGGCGTTTCGCCCGATCACTAATGATACTTATAAATGAAAAGTTGGGTCAGAGTTAAGTTTGTTCTAGTTAGTGAGGTTGCAGGTAGAGGCTACGACAAGTCCCCATCGAAGTTGCCGGAGTGGATAGCAGAAAATGGCGTGAGACTCACATGGATGTGAGGCTAGCTTTCGGGGGGCTTGGATGCCCCATCGGAAGCGTCAGTCATTTTCAAATAGCCGCGTAGGGATCACAACTTCGTCTGAGGCGGCACGGGGAGATGCAAGAGGGGGATTGCTGGAGATCCCCCTCTTGCCCTTGGTGTGGAACGGAGTTCCACGACTTACCTCGGCCGTAAGGCCGCACACCGCAGGTGTGGGATGGAATCCCACGACATTAATCCAAACGAAGTTTGGAAACGTAATTCAGGCCGAAAGGCTACACCTACCTTAGTGTGGAATGGAGTTCCACGACTTTCATCTCCAAACGGAGTTTGGAAAATCAGTATTCGGCCGTAAGGCCGCACTCTTGACGCCTGCCATCCCAAACGAAGTTTGGATAAACCATCAACATGACGTTAGTCATCAAAACGTTATTTAAACCATTGTTAACTGACAATGGTGACACGAATCGTTAGAATAACCCCCAGATTATTCCTATCCAGAGCCAACCCCATGCATGTACATATCTTAGGGATCTGCGGCACCTTTATGGGTGGTCTCGCACTCCTTGCTCGCGCTAACGGTCACAAGGTCACGGGCAGCGATGCCAACGTCTATCCACCCATGAGCACTCAGCTCGAGGAGCAGGGGATAGAACTGATCCAGGGCTTCGACCCAAGCCAGCTGGGCCAAAACGAGGACGATGCGCCGGATCTGGTGGTGATAGGTAATGCCATGAGTCGCGGTAATCCCTGTGTCGAGGCTGTGCTCAATCGTGGCCTGAAATACACCTCTGGGCCACAGTTTCTGGCCGAGCATATTCTGACCAATCGTTGGGTACTGGCGGTGTCGGGCACCCATGGCAAGACATCGACCTCCAGCATGCTGGCGTGGATCTTAGAAGATTGCGGCTATGCGCCAGGCTTCTTGATTGGCGGCGTGCCGCAAAATTTCGGTGTGTCGGCGCGGTTGGGGGATTCCCCCTTCTTCGTGGTGGAGGCGGACGAGTATGACAGCGCCTTCTTCGATAAGCGCTCCAAGTTTGTCCACTATCAGCCGCGCACTCTGGTGATCAATAACCTGGAGTTCGATCACGCCGATATCTTCGATGATTTGAAAGCGATCCAGCGTCAGTTTAATCACGTAATACGTACGGTACCGGGTCAGGGCAAGGTGATCTGGCCATCCGCCAGCGACGCGGTGCGCGAGGTGATCGACATGGGCTGCTGGAGCGAGCAAGAGACCTATAACCTGATGGCGGGCAGCCCAGGCTGGTATAGCGAGCTGCTGAGCGAGGATGGCCACAGCTTCGAGCTCTTCTTCGATGGTGAGTCCCAGGGCGTGCTCGACTGGTCACTCATCGGTCAGCACAACGTGGAAAACGCCACCATGGCGATCGCCGCGGCCCGTCACGTGGGCGTCAAGCCTGCGGCGGCTATCGAGGCGCTGACCCGCTTCGCACCGCCAAAGCGTCGCATGGAGCTGATTGGCACTGTCAATGATATCGCCGTGTATGACGACTTTGCTCACCACCCGACGGCGATTGCCACCACGCTACAGGGCTGCCGCGCCAAGGTGGGTGAAGGTCGCATCATAGTGGTGCTGGAGCCGCGCTCTAACACCATGAAACGCGGCGTGCACAAGGATACCCTGGCGGGCTCTATGGCGCTGGCCGATGCCGCCTACCTGTATCAGGCTGACAATATCGACTGGGACGTGGAAGCGGCCATGGCCAAGGCCGAGTTGCCTGTGACTGTGCTATACCAGATAGATGAGCTGGCGGACAGCGTGACTGCGGCGGCAAGGCCCGGCGACACCATCATAGTGATGAGCAACGGTGGATTCGGCGGCCTACACGGCAAGCTGCTGGCTAAGCTGGAAGAGATCAAGGCTTGAGTCTAGCCAGTAAGGGTTAGACTCGGGTCTTCAACATAGAGAGTGATATGAATTATCCCAAGCGGGCCAAGGCGATCAGCCTGGCCTGGACCGGCGCCAGCGGGGCGCCATACGGACTCAAGCTGCTGGAATGCCTGTTGATGGCGGATTATCAGGTGTTTTTGATGATCTCCAGCGCGGCGCGCGTGGTGCTGGCGACCGAACATGGGCTGCAGCTCAGCGCTAACGGTGACAAGGCCAAGGCCCAGTTGCTGGCGCTGTTTGCCGAGCGCGGCAATGAGGCGGCCGGTGAGCTGCATGTGCTGGGCAAGGAGGAGTGGTTCTCGCCACCGGCCTCTGGTTCGGCGGCGCCCAAGCAGATGGTGATCTGCCCCTGCAGTACCGGCACCCTGGCGGCGGTGGCCACCGGCATGAGCAATAGCCTGCTGGAGCGGGCCGCCGATGTGGTGATAAAAGAGCGGGGTCAGCTGATCCTGGTGCCCAGAGAAACCCCCTTTAGCAGCATACACTTAGAGCATATGCTGTCCCTGTCGCGCCTCGGCGCCACCATAATGCCGGCGGCTCCCGGCTTTTATCATGATCCCAAATCGGTTGAAGATCTGGTAGACTTCATGGTCGCTCGGATCTTAGACCATCTGGGTGTCGACCACGGGTTAACCAAGCGTTGGGGCTATGATAAGCACAGTGCCGACAACCGCGACAATTAACACAAATTTGAGAAGAGTATGAAACACACTACCGAAGTGATGATCTCGGCAGATGAGATTGAACAACAACTGGATATCCTGGCAGCGCAGATCAATGCCCATTACGCCAATAGCGAACGCCTGCTAATGGTTGGCCTGCTGAAGGGGTCTGTGGTCTTTATGGCCGACCTCTGCCGCCGCATCAAGGGCCACGTTGAGATCGATTTCATGTCGGTATCCAGCTACGGCAACGCCATGACCAGTTCGCGCGACGTGAAGATCCTAAAGGATGTGCAGTCGGATATCGAAGGCCGTGACGTGTTGATCGTCGAAGACCTGATCGATTCGGGTAATACCCTGAACAAGGTGCGCGAGATGCTATTGCTGCGCGAACCTAAGAGCCTGGCCCTCTGCACCTTGCTGGACAAGCCAGAGCGCCGCGAGGTTGATGTACCGGTAGACTTTATCGGCTTCACCATTCCCGATGAGTTTATCGTCGGCTATGGTATCGACTATGCCGAGCAGTATCGCAACCTGCCTTACATCGCTAAAGTCGTACCCCTAGATTAATCGCGCCGTCGTTAAGATTTTAAACTCCTGCTTTGTGCGGGAGTTTTTGTTTTTTCATATCAATAGCAATACCAATTTCAAGATCAGGATAACGGAAGTCACTAATGACCAAAGAGCCATATGCTTTAGTTATCGACTCGCTCAGAAAAACCTACAAGGGCGGTGTCGAAGCGGTAAAAGGGATCAGCCTTAAGGTCGAGGCGGGGGATTTCTTTGCCCTGCTGGGCCCCAACGGCGCCGGCAAGTCCACCACGATCGGGGTGATCTGCTCCCTGGTGCAGAAGAGTTCCGGCAAGGTGAAGGTGTTCGAACACGATATCGACACCCAGCTGGAGCTGGCCAAGATGTCCATCGGCCTGGTGCCCCAGGAGTTTAACTTCAACCAGTTTGAGACTGTGCAGCAGATAGTGGTCAATCAGGCCGGCTATTTCGGCGTCTCCCGCGAGGTGGCTTTCGAGCGCGCCAAGAAGTACCTGAGTCAGCTGGACCTGTGGGACAAGCGTAACAGCCCGTCACGGGCCCTCTCGGGCGGCATGAAGCGCCGCCTGATGATCGCCCGCGCCCTGATGCACGAGCCCAAGCTGCTGATTCTGGATGAGCCCACCGCCGGGGTGGATATCGAGCTCAGACGCTCCATGTGGACCTTCTTGACGGATCTTAACCGCCAGGGGGTGACCATCATCTTGACCACCCACTACTTGGAAGAGGCCGAGATGCTGTGCCGCAACATAGGCATCATAGACAAGGGCGAGCTGGTGGAGTGCACCAGCATGAAGTCCCTGCTCAGCCGCCTTAACATGGAGACCTTCGTGTTCGACCTCAAGGCCGACATCAACGAGGCGCCGACCCTCGAGGGGATCAGCTGTCGCCTGACCGACCCACACACATTAGAGGTGGATGTGGAGAAGGCCCATAGCATCAACAGCGTGTTCGCCCAGCTCACCGAGCAGGGGATAGAGGTGTTGTCTATGCGTAATAAGGCTAACCGATTGGAGGAGCTGTTTGTGGAGCTGGTGGAGCAAGGTAAGGGAGGCAGCAAAGTATGAGCTCGAGCATGAACATGAAGCACGTTTACTTTACCGCCTTTAAGAGCATATTGATCAAGGAGGTGACCCGCTTCACCCGTATCTGGGTGCAGACCCTGGTGCCGCCGGCGATCTCTATGACCCTCTATTTTCTGATCTTCGGTAACCTGGTGGGTAAGCGCATCGGCGAGATGGGCGGTGTGAGCTATATGGAATTTATCGCCCCCGGCCTCATCATGATGTCGGTGATCACCGCCTCCTACTCCAACGTGGCATCATCCTTCTTCAGCGCCAAGTTCCAGCGTAACCTGGAGGAGCTGATCGTCGCGCCCGTGCCTCACTATGTGATGATCGCCGGTTACGTGGGCGGTGGCGTCGCCCGTGGCCTGTGTGTCGGCACCATAGTGACTCTGGTGGCCATGTTCTTCGTGGATATCAGCCTGCATCACGCAGGGCTGGTGGCCCTGACGGTGCTGCTGACCTCTATCCTGTTCGCCCTGGGCGGGCTTATCAACGCCGTGTTTGCCAAGAGCTATGATGACATCAGCATAGTGCCCACCTTCGTACTGACGCCGCTGACCTATCTGGGCGGCGTCTTCTACTCGCTGACTCTGCTGCCGAGCTTCTGGCAGGGGGTGTCGCAGCTCAACCCTGTGGTCTATATGATCAACGTTTTCCGCTATGGCTTCCTGGGGTATGCCGACATCAGTATCGGCCTGTCGGTGGCTATCATGGTCGGCTTCTGCGCCGGACTCTGGTTGGTGGCCTACTACCTGATCAGCCGTGGCATAGGCTTGAGAACCTAGTTGGTTCATGACAGACAAACCCAACTAAAAAGCCCCACCTTGGTGGGGCTTTTTTATGGCTGTATTCTTTAATGCATGGCGTGCTTCGACTAGTTATCTTCCAAATAGCGCACCATCTCAAACAGCTGCGCCAGGCTGTCGGCGCCTATCTTGGCGCTGCAGAAGTGACCATTCTGGCAGGCATAATCGCTGACCCATTGGACTATCTGTGAAAGGGCTATCTTCTCGTCCGAGGGGCGTAGAGCGCCATCTTGGCAGTGGTAGCAGATGCCCTGGCTGTCGATAAGGGTCAGGAACTCGGCCTCTAGGTGATCGCGCTCGGCGAGCCACTCTTCCAGGCTCTCTAACAGCATCAGCTGCTTGTCGCTGGCGACCTTGAGCAGTAGTGGCCAGTGGGGAGTCATATCTGAGTCTGCTCCGGTGGCATCTCGACCTCGGGATGGTTTTGGTTACAGCCCAGGTGGAAGTAGGCGCCGGGCTTGTCCTCTATGCCATGGGCCAGGCCGAAGGCATAGCCTTTGACATAGATAAACAGATACAGCGCCGCGTCTTTGTCGTCGTCATAGGCCTTGAGGGTCTGTCGCAGCTCGCTGTTGACCTCCTCTTGGTCCATGGAAAAGCCCATATCGATGGCGAGCTTGGCGCACAGCAGGGGGGCGATCACCTCGCTCTGGGTCGTCAGGTATTGGGCATGGTCGACGAAGCTGTCGATATTGAGTTCGCGGGAGTCATAGGCAGGTGTGAAGAAGGTTTGGCGCAGATAGAATCCCAGCAGAAGCAGGCCGATAACGAGCAGGCTCAACTGGGTCTTGTTCATGGCGACCTCGCGACTTACGCAAATTAAGAATGTGTTAACGTTTTAAGGCTAATCTGTCAAAGCCAGTGCTTCACGGCGAATCTTGTACGACTAATCTTGCCGGGCTGATGCCGCGCTACTCATCTTGTACGGCGAATTTTGCACTACTAGTTAGTGTTGTACTACCTGAGGGGCGCCTCTGTCGGGCTGCTCTTCCTGCTCTTTCTGTTCTTCCTGCTCGGGCGCCTGTGTGATGCGCAGCTTGTGTTGCTGCAGCATGAGCATGGCGTCGTCGTTGAGCTTAATCAGGCCGTCGAAGTAGCGGTTCATCTCATCGAGCTTGGCGAGAAACTCAGGGTCATCCTTGGCCTGTTTCTGCCAGTAACGCTTGCGATCCAGTTTCTGTTTCTCGCTGGCCCTTAGGATCTCATAATAGCTGTTTTCCTGCTTGAGGCGGTAGATTTCGGCGTCGATCAGCTGTAACAGCTTCTCCTGGGAGAGGGTGCGCTTGTTGAGCAGCGCCTGCAGAGGGTCGACCTTCTCCTTGGGCTTGTCGCTGTCGGTTTCCGTGGTGATGCCGAGTTGGTATTGGATATGGTGCTGCTTAAACTCTTTCGGGCAGGAGGTCTGGCTGAACACCACCTTGTCGCCCTTGATGCACTTGTATATGCTGCTGGCGTGGCTAAGGCCGGGAAGCAACAGGAGTGCGATGGCTAAGAGCAGTTTTCCCATGGAGCGATAATTCCTCTATCTGCGTCGAGTCCAGGCGGCATCGTAAGCTGAGCGGTCGCCGCGACGACTCATGTCCCTTTCTCTTGTGTAACGAATCTTTAGCTAACTTTATGTCATTTTACTTCATTTTGGCGTCCATACCGGCAAGCTTAGGTCGCTAACTTATTGGGATATTAAGCTCAGTATGGTCAGCTATTACTATGGCGCAACTCTTGGAATAACACCAGTATTTTGCATGACTTAGGTTGTATGAGTAAGGTGATTTGTACTCGAATGCGGGGAGGGCAGAGATAAAAAACCGCGATGTGAGCTGATGTCACACCGCGGAGTTTGCTTGGGTGGGGTTATCTAAACCTTAAATCGGTTGCCTAGCGGCTGCATTCTTCCAGCAGATAGGCCAGGTGGCGATAGGAGATGCCGCTGTGCTGGGTCAGACCCACTTCACACATGCGGTTGGCGTAGTAGCCCTCCTTGATATCGACCGGGATCAGCTTCTTGATGTTGCGCAGGGCGCTGGCGTTGATCTCAGGCTTGTACAAGCCCTTCTCGCCGGCGTAACCACAACACTCGATCCCCTCTGGCAGCTTAACGCCGTTACTACAGGCATCGGCCAGGGCCTGCATCTTAGGCTCAAGCTTCATCTTGCGGGCGCTACAGCCAAGGTGCAGTGCCACGTTGACCTTCTTGGTAAAGGTCAGCTTAGGCAAGATCTTGTCATGCATGAACTCGACCAGATCGGTAATTTCCACCTTAGGGTTGCCTGTCAGGGTACGGTAGGTACAGGAGAGTGCATCCACCACCACAGGCACCTTGCCGTTGTCACTCAGGGCGCTCAGGGCATCGATCAGCTCGTCACGCTTGGCGTCGGCGTTCTTGAAGTCACCCTTAGATTCCCACATCTGGCCGCAGCACAGGTGACGGGTGTTGTCTGGGGTGACCACGTTGTAACCGGCGCGCTCCAGCAGGGTGACTACGACTTCTGGCAGGGTGCGGTTGTCGGGATCTTTCGGGGTCGGGCCGAAGGTGCGACCACCACAGGCCGGGAAGTAGACCACAGTCTCCTTGTCTGGCGAGGCTGGGCTTGGCTTAGGCAGCTTGCCGCCCTTGGCGAAATCTGGGTTCCAGTAAGGCACCTCTTTGGACACCATTCGGCCCACCTTCATCAGGCCGTTGGTGACGCTGTCGCCTGTGACCTTGTGGATGATGCTGAGCACGTCGAAACCTGTGCTGATCACCTGGTTGACGGCGCCGAAGTGTTTGGCCTGGAAGTCCAGCACCTTCTGTTCGGTCGTGGTGATGTATGGGGTTCTCAGCTTACGCACCAGCTGACCCATGCTGTTGTCTACCGGACAGGCGATGGTACAGAGCTGACAGGCGGCGCAGGTGTCGACCACGTCATACTTGGCGGCGGCGCGCATCTCTTCGGCGGCCTGTTTGTCGCCAGAGGCCTCCAGGCGGGCGATTTCACGCAGAGTGGCGATACGCTGACGCGGAGTGAAGTTAAGCGCCGAGGTCGGACAGGTCTTCTCACAGAAGCCACACTCGATACATCTGTCCACAAAGTCGTCGACCACAGGGCATGGCTTGATGTTCTTGACGTGCACGTTGGCGTCGTCGTTGAGGATCACCCCAGGGTTTAGCAGGCCTTGGGGATCGAAGATCTGCTTGATGCGCTTCATCAGGGTGTAGGCATCGGCGCCCCATTCCATCTCGACGAATGGTGCTACCGCGCGGCCTGTGCCGTGCTCGGCTTTCATGGAGCCGTCATACTTGTTGATCACCATCTCGGCCACGTCTTGCATGAAGCCGTGGAAGCGATCGATATCTTCCTGTGAGGCAAAGGTCGGCGTGATGATGAAGTGGAAGTTACCCGCCAGCGCATGGCCGTAGATCACCCCTTCAGGGTAGCCATGCTTGTGGAACAGGGCGGTCAAATCTGTGGCTGCATTGGCCAGGTGTTCCAGCTCGAAGGCCACGTCTTCGATGATCACCGAGGTGCCCTTCGGACGCTCGCCGCCTATGATAGGGAAGAGGCCAGAGCGCATCGCCCAGTACTTGCTGTAGACCTCGGGGTCACGGCTGAAGCTGATAGGACGCTCGGTTTCGATATGGGCCAGCTTGGCGATCACATCCTGGGTGTAGGCATCCAGGGTCGCCTCGTCGTTGGCTCGGGATTCGATAAGCAGGATGGCGGCGCCTTCTGGCAGCTCGCTCAGCCAGTCTGGCATCCCCTTCTTGCCAGTGACCGCCTTGATCGACGCCCAGTCCAGCAGCTCGGCGGCCGCGACGCTGTCGCATTTGATTGGCGGAATGGCGCGGGCCGCATCTTCCATGTTGAAGAATACCGCCATGGCCGAGGCCTTGAACTTGGCCTCATCGACCGTGTTGTAGGTGACCTCTTCGACGAAGGCCAGGGTGCCCTCGGCGCCGACGATCAGGTGGTTGATCAGCTCGAACGGATCCTCGAAGTCCACCAGGGCGTTAATGCTGTAGCCTGTGGTGTTCTTGATGGAGTATTTCTTGCGAATGCGATCGGCCAGTACCGGGTTGCTGGCGGTGAGCTTGGCGAGATCGGTCAGTTCGCTAAGCAGCTGCTGGTGAGACTCGCGAAACGCTTCTTTTGAGCGCTCACAGCCTGTGTCCAGACGGGTACCGTCGGCGAAGAGTAGCTTGGCCGAGGCTATGGTCTGGTAGCTGTTCTGGGCCGTGCCACAGCACATGCCCGAGGCATTGTTAGAGACGATACCGCCTACCATGGCCGAGGCCAGGGTGGCCGGATCCGGGCCAATCTTCTTGTTGAATGGCTTAAGCGCCAGGTTGGCGTCGCCACCGATAACGGCCGCGCCGAGTGAGATCTGGTTGTGATCCTCGCTGACGGCGATCTTTCTGAAGCCGTCGTGACCTAGGATCAACAAGATACCTTCGCCGATGGCCTGGCCTGAGAGACTGGTGCCGGCGGCGCGGAAGGTCACTGGAGCATTGTGCTGGCGCGCGACTTCGAGTGTGTCACGGGCATCTTCCAGAGTCTCGGCGTGTACCACCACCTCTGGCACGATACGGAAATAACTGGCGTCGGTGGACCAGGCGAAACGACGCACTGCATCGTCTGAGACGGCTTCATCACCGAGTTTGGCGCGTAAATCTGCGACTACTGCTGAATAATTAATCGACATAACATTACTCTTTAATTCGACCCACAGAAAGGCGGGTTCATCACGTCCGCCTTTCTCGAGTTATCTGTTATAGACCGCCCCAAAGGGTAGCGATAGTACCTGCAATCAAGGCATAACCCAGAGCGACGGGCATGGTTTTACGGATAATTTCTGATTCACGGCCAGCCATACCCACCACGGTAGCGGCGGCGACCACGTTCATGACACACATCATGTTACCTGCGTTGGCACCAATGCCTTGTAGGGCTAGGACTAACGCGTGGTTCATGCCGATGTTGTCGGCCACGCTGTACTGCAGGCCAGAGAACATCATGTTAGAGAAGGTGGCTGAGCCCGATAGGAAGGCACCGAAGATACCCACAATCGGTGACATCCAGGCCCAGATGGCGCCCATAGAGCCAGCCAGCATGTCGGCCAAGGCAACCGGCATAGACTGCAGGCCCGCCTCGTTGGTGCCAGAGTTAAGGAAGATCTTCACCATAGGCACAGAGGCGCCCAGGGAGATGATGGTCGGCAGCATAGACTTGCAAGAGACGGTGATCGACTCCTTGATCGCTGGCGATTTCATCTTAAACAGCACGAAGCCCAGGATACAAACCAGCACGAAGAAGGCGCCAGGCGCGTACAGGGTCGCGAAACCGGCTTTCAGCTCAGTGCCCAGCAGATTAGTCCAGCTGATGTTGAAGCTGGTGAGCCAGGCCTTGAGTGGCGCCACGGTGCGAGACAGTACCAGCAGGCCAGCCATGATGATGTAAGGGGTCCAGGCGGCAACCTGAGAGAACTGCGCCTTGGTCTCTACCTTAGCCTGAGTCTGGTTGTCGTTTTCGGCGAAATCGTTCCAAGGAGTCTTAGGCAGTAGCAAGCCTTTGCGTGCCACAGGAATCACTAGCGCCATACCAACCAGAGAGCCGATAACCGATGGGAACTCTGGACCGGCGAAGTAGTTGATAAGCCAGGCTGGTACGGTAAAGGCTAAGCCGGCGAACAGGGCAAATTTCCAGATCGCCAGACCCTCTTTGAACGACTTGTTGCGGCCGAAGAAGCCGGTGAGTACAGAGACGAGAACCAGCGGGATCAGGGTACCTGTCACCAGATCGATAGTGATCATGTGCAGGGCGATAAACTGGGCATAGTCGGCGAAGCTGGTGCCGTGCTGGGCGATCTGGTCGGCAGCCATACTTACACCGCCTTGCATCAGACCCTGCTCCATACCGAACAGAACTGGCAGACCGATGGCGCCGAAGGAGACGCTGGTAGAGTCGGCGATCAGGGCAACCACTGCGGCAGCCACAGGCGGCACACCTAGCAGTACCAGCAGCGGCGCGCCGATGGCGGCTGGGGTACCGAAACCGGCAGAGCCTTCGATAAATGAACCAAATAACCAACAGATGATGATCACCTGCACGCGGGCATCACCACTGATGTTGGTAAAGCCGGCGCGGATGGTGTCCATGGCACCCGAATACTTCAGGGTGTTCAGCAGGAACACGGCGCCGAAGATGATGCTCAGTGGAGTCAGGGCCGAGAGTAGGCCTTCGACCACAGAGGCACCTAAGATGGTGGTATCCATCTGCCAGATAAAGACGGCGGCAAGACCTGTCATTACCATAGAGATGGGCATGGCGCGAGATGCGGGCATCTTGAGTAGCACCAAAAATAGCATAACGCTGATTACAGGCGTCAAACTGGCGAGTAGTTGAAGTAGGGTCATGATTGCCTCTTACTGTCGTTACTTGGTTATTTTAGTTGTTGTCGATGCTGACTCGTCCGATGCAGCATCCTGTGTTGTCGGAAGCTATTCCCAAATGGAATCGTTTCATCCTTGATGCGTAATAAACGCTAATTCACCAAATGCAAATATGATCTAGATCATTATGTGCTGATTATGTGAGATGGGGTTAGATGGGTGTGAACTTTGTCTGACCAGTTAAACCTAAAGTGTGATCTCTATCACTGGTCGGAGCGGGCCGTTATAACTATTTGAAAGAAATATGACGATTTTTAGCTAGAAATGGGATTTTACTAAGAGTAATTACTCTAATTAGGTCTCAAAAGTGGAAATATCTGATCGGATAATTTCAGTTTAGAATCTAATCAGTTAGCGATGGAAAATTGCCCTTGGTGATCCAGATCACCTTGTTGAGCGCCTGTAGGAGCTCGCTATTTTTGGTAAATAGGTATTACCAATTAATTTCAGTAAGTTAGCCAGAATGGATGCCAATTCGTTTGAAATGCATGTAAATGAAATGCAGGTGATCTGGATCCAGGTCACTTTATTGGCTTTCGCTCAAATAAGTAATTTTATTTCTGAAACTCGCGGCATTTTCGACCGATTGGCCGATCAGAATTGGTGCATGACCAAGGACTTAGATGATCAAGCTGACCTCATTTTGAGTTGTTTTGGGGCAGTTTTGGGAGAAAGAATTGAGTAAAAAGTGAGCCTAAAATGAAAAATCGCTTCCCAGGCATTGGGCCAGAGAAGCGAAATTAGAGGTTAAAGATGCGCCAAGTTTAAGAGCCTTCTAGGCTTAATGACGTCCTAAATTCGGACGTGCAGGGCTTAAGCGCGTTCGAAACTCAGGTTATCGATCAGGCG
Organism: Shewanella loihica PV-4; assembly: GCF_000016065.1. Classification (NCBI taxonomy): domain Bacteria; kingdom Pseudomonadati; phylum Pseudomonadota; class Gammaproteobacteria; order Alteromonadales; family Shewanellaceae; genus Shewanella; species Shewanella loihica. The sequence goes on along the minus strand of NC_009092.1, from coordinate 3,726,620 downwards.
GGTGCTGCCCATAAAGGCGGCGGCCAGGATCACCAGCTGTTTATCGCTGTCCTGGGCTTCACGCAGATCGGCGGCGTTACGCACCGACAGATAATCTGGCTTAAACCCAGCCTGGTGCAACTGTTCCTGAGCGTGCCGCACTACATTAGGGATTGCTTGACCCTTGGCGATTGCCTCGGCCATCTCATCCAGGGTGCGCTTAAGCTGAGCGGCCTGTTGCTTCTGCGCCTCGCTCAGGTAGCCATTGCGTGAACTCATGGCTAGGCCAGAGCTCTCACGTATGGTATCGACACCGACGATCTCGATAGGCAGAGACAGATCTTCCACCATGGCCTTGATCACCATCAGCTGCTGAAAATCTTTCTTGCCGAACAGAGCCACATCCGGCTGTACGATATTGAACAGCTTGCAGACTATGGTGGCGACGCCGCGAAAGTGCCCAGGACGGCTGGCGCCGCAGAGCTCTTCAGACAGGCCAGGCACCTCGACAAAGGTCTGCTTATCCATCCCCTTGGGATAGATGATGGCCGGTGTCGGGGTAAACAACAGCTCGGCACCGGCGGCCTCGAGGGCGGCCTGATCGGCGGCCAGGGTGCGGGGGTAGGCATCCAGATCTTCGTTCTGTCCAAACTGCATAGGGTTTACGAAGATGGAGACCACCACGTGATCGGCGCGTTTAAGCGCCTCGGTGACCAGGGTGATATGCCCCTGGTGTAGATTGCCCATGGTGGGCACGAATGCCACTGTCTCGCCGGCTCGTTTCCACTGACGCACCTGGGTGCGGATCGCGGCGATATCTTGGGTGGTGTACATGTTACAGCAACCTTTCTTAGCTAAATGTATGCTCGGCGGCGGGGAAGACGCCAGTGTCGACCTCTTCGATATAGGCGCGAATGGCGCTGCGGATCTCGCCGGTTTGGGCCAGATAGTTCTTCGAGAAGCGTGGGATGTAACCGCTGGAGATCCCCAGCACGTCGTGCATCACCAGGATCTGACCGTCGGTGTCGGCGCCTGCGCCAATGCCGATAACGGGAATGGTGAGGGCCTCTGTGATGCTTTTGGCCAGCGCGGCCGGGATACACTCGAGCACCAATAGCTGGGCACCGGCCGCCTCGATCGCCTTGGCTTCATCTATGATGCGCTGGGCGTTGTCGGCGTCACGGCCCTGTACCTTGAAGCCGCCGAAGACATGCACAGATTGCGGGGTGAGTCCCAGGTGGGCACATACGGGAATGCCGCGCTCGGTCAGCTTAGTGACGGTTTCCAGCAGCCAGTGACCGCCTTCGAGTTTCACCATGTTGGCGCCAGCCTGCATCAGGGCGGTGGCATTGGTCATCGCCTGCTCTGGTGTGGCGTAGCTCATGAAGGGCATGTCGGCGATCAGCAGTGAACGCTTGATGCCACGACGCACACAACGGGTGTGGTAGACGATATCTTCGACTGTGACCGGCAGGGTGTCGTCGTGTCCCTGCAATACCATGCCTAACGAGTCGCCCACCAGTAGGACGTCGATCCCTTCGCTGTCGAAGGCGCCCGCAAAGCTGGCATCATAGGCGGTGAGTGCAGTGAACTTCTTACCTTCCTGCTTGAATTTCAGCAGGGTAGAGCTGGTTATCTTAGACATAATGCTGGTCTTAACTTTGATTTAAAAAAGAGTTCTGCTTGGGCTGTAGTGAGCTTTAGCAGTAGTGTGCTTTATAAGCTAACTGGGGCTTAAGTTCAATGATCCGGGCCGAGTTGTTGAACTTGTCTCTTAAGTTCCTCGGTGATCAGTGAAGTCAGCTTGGTGCCGCAGGGGAGAATGAGATCTGGGGCCAGATCCAATAGGGGCAGCAACACGAAGCTGCGGGTCTTCATGCCGTAGTGCGGCACCTGAAGACGCGGGATATCCAGTTGCCAGTCGCCATAGAGGAGCAGGTCCAGATCTAAGGTTCTGGCGCCCCAGCGTACCTCACGCACCCGACCCTGTTCGTTCTCGATCGCCTGTAGGGCATCAAGCAGCGCCAGTGGGGCGATGGTGGTGGTAAAGCGAGCCACGGCATTGAGGTAGTCGGGCTGCGGCACATCACCCATGGGGGCGCTTTGGTAATAGGGGGAGACGCTTAGTTGTCCGTCGCTTGCCAAGGCCTTCAGTGCCTGACAGGCCTGATCCAGTTGGGCTTTAGGGGACGCGAGATTGGCCCCCAGTGCGACATAGACGGTGTTCATTATTCGGCTTTAGGTGTCTTCTTCGGGCTGCGACGACGGCGATTGTTGCGGCTGCGGCTACCCTTGTTGGTGCTGCGGGCGATGACGCTGCGCTGCTCTTCGCTACCTTCGACGAAGCTCTTCCACCAGGCGGCCGTCTTGGCCAGGTTACCACCCTCGGCTTCGGCCCTCAGCAGCAGCAGATCATAGGCGGCGCGGAACTTAGGATGTTCGATGAACTTGAAGGCACGTGTGCCCTGGTTGCGTTCGAACCTTAGTTGCAGTTGCCAGATATCCTTGGCCGGGGTGCTGAAGCGACGGGGAATACTGATGGTGCGGCATTGCTGCTCCATCACATCACCCATGGCGGCGTAGAAGGCGTCATATTGGCTCAGGCCACTCTCCAGGGCGATATCATCGGCACGCTGACTGAGGGGGTACCAGAGCATGGCGGCGTAGAAGAAGGCCGGAGTGACCGACTTATCTTGTTCAACCCGCTCGTCAGTGTTGCGCATGATCGCCTTGACCATCTTGTGGCTCGGTCCCTTAGGATCTTCCTCCAGCAGGTTATCCACCAGGGGAAAGAGAGGGGCGAACAGGCCAAAGTCGCGCATCATGACGTAGTTGTTCTGGGCCTGACCGGCGAAGAAGAGCTTAAGCACCTCTTCATACATACGGGCGGCTGGAATATCTTTTAGCAGGGGGGCCAGCTCGGAGATCGGCTGCGCCGCGGCCTTGTCTATGCTCATCCCCAGCTTAGTGGCGAAGCGCACGGCGCGCAGCATGCGCACGGGATCTTCGCGGTAGCGTTTCTGCGGGTCGCCGATCAGACGCAGGGTGCGAGACTCGAGATCCTGCAGGCCGCCACCATAGCTGTGGATGGAAAAGTCGCTGATGTCGTAGTAGAGGGCGTTGACGGTAAAGTCGCGGCGCTCGGCGTCTTCATCTATGGTGCCGTAGACGTTGTCGCGCAGCAGGCGCCCCTCGGCGTTGACTTTAGAGATCTTCTCGCCGCTGTCTACATGGTGTCCCCTCAGGGTGGCGACTTCGATGACGTCGCGGCCGAAGACGATATGGGCCAGACGGAATCTGCGCCCTACCAGGCGGCAGTTACGAAATAGCTTTTTGATCTCTTCCGGCGTGGCATTGGTGACCACGTCGAAATCCTTGGGCTCGAGTCCTAGGAGGATGTCGCGCACGCCGCCGCCCACCAAATAGGCCTTAAAGCCAGATTTGTGCAGACGATAGAGTACCTTAATAGCGTTTTCGCTAATGTGCTGGCGAGAGATTGCATGATGTTTACGTGCAACTATCTCTAGGCTTAGTCCCGCTGGTGTGGTTTCTGTGGTGTTTTGATTGTCTTCAAAAAGCTGCTTACAGAATTGACTAATACGGCGAAAAATAGGACACCTCGAACTTGGATCTTGAGTCAGGGTTAAAATTAGGCCGCTATCATAACTCAATTATGGGTCAAAGAGTATACCCGGACTCTGCTCGTCTGGCCGGGTTTCGTGACGGCGGTTAGGTTTATGCTTTTACGGTGCTTAAGCGCCCGGCGCAAGTATGATCTCCTGCTGGCGCGGGATACGGCTCAATTCGAACTGGCTCACGGCCTGGGCCAGCATGGTCTTGACACTATCGATATCGCAGGGGGCCTGGCCCAGGAAGGCGAGCGCGGCGTTGATGCTGGCCTGGGGCGCCTTAAGATCTATGGCCGGGGCGTGATTCTGCTTCGAGAGTTTCATCCCAGGCTCGGCGCAGGCCAGCGGCAGATGAAGCCACTTAGGCGCGTTGTCATCGAATAAATTAAACAGGGTCGCCTGGCGGGCGCTGGAGGTGAGCAGGTCGGCGCCGCGCACTACCTCAGTTATCCCCTGAAAGGCATCGTCCATCACCACGGCCAGTTGATAAGCGTAGAGGCCGTCGCGGCGCTTGATAATAAAGTCCTCGGCGGCAAACTCTGGCTCGACCCGGATAGGGCCCAGCAGCTCATCATCGAAATGATCTATCGCAAGCGTGTTACGGATGCGGATAGCGCCTGCTGTATGTTTAGCTGTGCGGATCGCGCAGCGGCCATCGTAGGTGCCGCCCATCGCCTGGATCTGCTTGCGGGTACATTGGCAGTAGTAAGCCTTGTCCTCTGCCAGCAGGCTGTTAAGCCTAGCCTGATAGTCATCCAGGCGGCTGCTTTGGTAGAGCACGGCGCCATCCCAATGCAGGCCGTAGGCCTCCAGGGTCTTGAGGATGAGGTCGCTGGCACCTTTTACCTCTCTGGGGGGATCGATATCTTCGATGCGCACCAGCCATTGTCCCTGCTCGGCGCGGGCACGCAGATAGCTGCCCAGCGCGGCGATGAGCGAGCCAAAGTGCAGTGGACCGGAGGGCGAGGGCGCGAAACGGCCGACATAGGGCTTGTCGATTTGCATTGGGTTATCGGGGGAGAGGGAGGGGTCTGCTTGGGGGATCACGGCAAAACCTTTGTTCACACTTTCTATGTCGCTCATCGGGGCGACTGGATACAAAAAAGCGGGGCTAAGCCCCGCTTCTCGCCAGCTTAACCGGCCATCTGTTTCTCTTTGATCTCGGCGAGCGTCTTACAGTCGATACACAGGTCGGCCGTTGGACGGGCTTCGAGACGGCGGATACCGATTTCGATACCGCATGAATCACAGAAACCGAAATCGTCGTCTTCGATCTTCTGCAATGTTTTTTCAATCTTCTTGATTAGCTTACGCTCTCTGTCACGGGCGCGTAGTTCAAGACTGAACTCCTCTTCCTGAGCCGCACGGTCGACAGGGTCTGGGAAGTTAGCCGCTTCATCTTGCATATGATTCAGGGTGCGATCCACTTCTTCACGGAGCTGACTACGCCAAGCATCGAGAATCTTTTTGAAGTGACCCAGTTGAGCGGTATTCATATATTCCTCACCCGGTTTTTCCTGGTAAGGATCTACACCTGCGATAGCGAGCACGCCAAGTTTTTTAGTGCCTTCAGGCATAACGCATCTCCTGTTAATCATTTGCGTTGTAGGGCGTCTTTTATTAAAGGCCGATATCTATATCAGAATCTGATATACCACGCAAATTTTTTAAGCTGCCATGAGTTTATCTTTTGACTATGTCCTCTATTACGCATTAATTCAACTTTTACCGTCTATTTACAACTTGACAGGGCAGGATTTAATCAGCTTGGCGGCGCTTGGGGAGAGTTCGCAGCTGTAGGCGAGAATTTCCACCCCGGCCTGGTGTGCCTGAGTCAGCAGTTCGGCGTACTCTGGGTCGATATGGCGGGCCGCTGCCACAGTGGTTATCCCAGTATGTTGCACCACAAATAAAAGCACGGCCCTGTGTCCCTGCTTGACCATCTCCATCAGTTCGCGCAGGTGTTTCTGGCCTCGTGTAGTCACCGCATCGGGGAAGTATCCCTGGCCCTGCTCTAATAAGGTACAACTTTTGACTTCTATATAGCAGGCAGGTTTATCCTCGCTCTCGAGCAGCAGATCGATACGGCTGTTCTCGCTGCCATATTTGACCTCCCGGCGCAGGCGGTCGTAGCCGGTCAGCTCGCTTATCACCCCAGCCTCAATCGCCTCGGCCGCCAGGGCGTTGGCCCTTCCAGTGTTGATCCCTATGATGTGGCCCTCATCTGAGGCCGCCTGTTCCCAGGTGTGGGCATACTTGCGCTTGGGATTATCTGAGGTAGAGAACCAGACCCGCTCGCCGGGAAACAGGCAGTTGCGCATCGAGCCCGTGTTAGGGCAGTGGATGGTGATCTCAGTGCCGTCATCTAGCAGTACGTCGGCGAGGAAGCGCTTGTAGCGTCTGAGTAACTTTCCCTGTTCGAATGGGGGGATAAAAATCATCTTGTCGACCTTGTTGTTCTACTTATATTGATGCGAGGGTTTTGCGTCTCAAGGTTATTGGGCCTTAGGTTTTAGCGGCAGAGCCTGCGATCACACCCTGAGCGGCTATCTTGAGTCACCTGCTTGAGAGCCCATCTAGAGCGAAAAGATTCTACCCTATTAGGTGGTGGGCTGTCGCGGCGACCTGAAGTCGTTCCTGTAACCTTCTCCTGCCATGCCCCTTCCTTAGGGATAAGCGTGAGGGGGTTAGATAAAGCAGGGGGATTGGCGTTATACTTGGCTGCATTATTAGGCGGGCCCTAAGGCCTCGCCACTCTCTGTACTGACAAGGAACAATTATGAGCGACGTGATGAAGATTTATCTGACCGAGGACGCCCCTGCGGCCCATTGGGGCAGCGCAGATGTGACCTTTACGGCGGGCCAGGCCAATATCCATCTGCAGGCGGGGGATCAGCTACGCCAGGTACAGCAGGCGGGGCGTAAGCTACGTGGTCAGGGGATCAACGAAGTGGCGCTCGAGGGCGCGCTTTGGGATCTTCACACTCAGTGGGCCTTCGCCCAGGGGTTCGCTACCGCCAAGCAGATCGGCAAGATCGCCTGGACCGGCGACGATGCCGTCAAGAAGGTGCTGGACGACAGACGCGACAGCGCGGCCTTCGCCAGACAGTTGATCAACGAGACTCCTGAAAACCTCGCCCCAGTGACCCTGGCTAACCAGGCGGCCCAGTGGTTGACGAAAGTAGGCGGCGACAAGGTGAGCTACCGCATCATAGAAGGGGAAGCCCTGCTGGAAGAGAAGTGGATCGGCATTCACTCTGTCGGTCGTGGCAGCGAGCGTCCACCTGCGTTGCTGGAGCTGGACTATAACCCGCTGGGCGAAGACGCTCCTGTGTCGGCGGCCTTGGTTGGTAAAGGGATCACCTTCGATTCGGGTGGTTACAGCATCAAGGCTTCCGAAGGCATGCTGGGGATGAAGTGCGACATGGGCGGCGCGGCGACCGTGACCGCGGCTCTGGGTCTGGCGATCAAGTCTGGCCTGAACAAGCGTATCAAGCTGTTCCTCTGCTGCGCCGAGAACCTGATCAGCGGCCGCGCCTACAAGCTGGGGGATATCCTCACCTATAAGAATGGTGTCTCGGTCGAGGTGGTTAATACCGATGCCGAGGGACGTTTGGTGCTGGCCGATGGTCTGCAGGCCGCCTGTGAAACCGGTGCGCCTCTGGTGATCGATGCCGCGACCCTGACCGGTGCCGCCGTGATGGCGGTAGGCACCTCCTACAACGCCATCTTCTCGCCGAGCCGTGAGCTGATCAGCCGCACTCAGGAGAAGGCATCCTCCGTAGCTGAGCAGGTATGGCCGCTGCCACTTGAGCCTTGGCACAAAGAGATGTGCCCATCTGCCTATGCCGATACCGCCAACAGCCGTCCTGTTAAAGGCGGCGGCGCGGGCGGCGCCTCAAATGCCGCCGGTTTCCTCTGGCGTTTCGTGTCTGACGACACCCAGTGGTTGCATATGGATCTCGCCTCGGCCTTCGCCGATACGGCTAACGGCCTGTGGGCCGCCGGGGCAACTGCACATGGCGTGTTGACCATCGCCGAGCTGCTGCAGGACTAAGCTGTAGTGAATGAGAAAAACGCGCCAATTGGCGCGTTTTTTTATGCTTTTGGGGCCGTGAGCGGCCAGGAAGCCAATACCTTATACAGCACCCCCTGCTCGCTACTCTGAGAGTGATACAGATGCAGGGCATGGCCGCTGAGGGAGAGGCTGGGCGCCTTGAGTTCGGGCAGCATCTTGGCCTTACGCATCAGGGTGATGTGGGGCGTGAAGCTGTGCTCGCTGGTGTGTAACCCGAGCTGCTGGGCCAGACGTTGGCATTGATTGAACAGGCTGATAAGCCCGGGATCCCGCGCCGCGCCCTTGAGGCAGAGGATCTTGGGTTTAACCCAATGCTCCAGAGTGTTGAGCGTCACCTCAAATGTCGGCAGACGGCGTTGATGGGCGAGCCGGGCGAGGGACTCGCTCAGCGCCTCCTGCTGGGCCTCGCTGCACTGGCCGAGAAAGGCCAGCGTCATGTGCAGATTGTCTCTGGGGACAAGGCGTCCCTCACCGTCTAAGCTCGCCTGTAACTGGGTCAGTTGCTCCAGCTGCGCCGCATCGGGGGCGATGGCGAGAAAGAGTCGTTTCATTGGCTATCCCCTGGTTGCCGAAAAAGGTTAAAGTGTGTTACAAAAATGCAACGAGTTAAGCTTTCTACAGGCTTGATTTTAAAGCGACTTATTTCGCTAATGTCGTCGAAAAAGTGAAATATAACCTATAGTCACTCTCAGCTAGCTTTTACAACTTAATCCATAGGGTAATCCTATGATTTCTGACTATAATCAGTGTTTGTATCAGATTAGCCAATCTAAGGACTAGATAGTATATGTCATCCGATACGCAACAGGGATCCCAATCGCTCGAGCAGACGCTCGCTTTTTTATGCGAACACGATCTGGAAGAGGAGCTGCAACTTATCCTGCAGCAACTTGCCGCCAGCAATCAGTGTGATGGCCTGTTTCTGTTACGTATTGGCAAGGGCCGTCTGCCGGTGCAGATCGAAGCCATGTACCAGTCCGATGCCTCTATCTTCAGCAAGCGCGACGCCGAGATGCTGCTCAGCCGGGTGGCTAACAACCGTCATCTACACTCCTATACCTCACTGCGTGAACCTGCCATCGTCGAAGATGTCGCTTCCGTTATCGACGACGAGGACAGCCGCCTGCGTCTGAATCAGGCCAAGATCCGCAGCGTCCTGCTGTTGCCCGTGGGCGGAGAGAGGCACTATATCTTCGGCGCCTATCGCTACGACTGTGACGGTGTTTGGCTAGAGGCGATTCGTCTTAACCTGCTGCTGGCCGGCAGCCTGCTGGGCCTGGCGCAGGAGGCGGCGCGCCAGCGCTTAAATGCCAAGAGTAACGAGCTGGTCTGTATCGAGCATCTCTATCGCCTGCCCATCCCCTGCGTGCATATCGGCGTGGATGACAGGGTGATACGTTACAACCAGAGCGCCGCCGAGAGTCTGCATGTGGAGACGCTACAGAAGGTGGAGACCTTGGTACCCAAGCGAGAGCAGAAACACCTGCTGGACACCATGGCGCTGGTGCGAGACCAGGTGCTGGAGCAGTCCAGTTGTGAGGTACCGCTGAAATACGCCCCCGATGATGCCCAGGCCAAGGTGACCTTCCTCTGCCTGTCCGGTGAAGACGGCCCCATCCTCATGCTGGTGGAGCCTGTGGGCGAGCCGGTTCAGGAGAGTGAGGCGCACAGTGTTTCGCTCAATTTCGACCCGCTCACCGGGCTGCCCAATCGCGCCTATTTCGAGGCCCTGTATGACCTGGCCAACCCCTGCCAGTGCGAGCGCTCTACCTTTGTGGGGTTCATCAACCTGGACAGATTCCAGGTGGTTAATAATGTCAGCGGCCACAGGGCCGGCGATCAACTCTTGTGTCAGCTCGCCGCCCGCCTGAGTCAGCTGGTGCGCAAGGAGGATGTGATCGCCCGCCTCAGTGGTGACGAGTTTGGCATACTAATGCCCAATATCGATGTGCAGATCGCCGAGCAGGTGGCCGAGCGTATCTGTCAGGCGATGGCCAACCACGAATTTAGCTGGGAGGGGCGTAGCCATAGCGTGAGCGTCTCCATGGGGCTGGCCCGCTGCGAGAGCGAGGTCGACTCTGTCTCTGATCTCTTGCGCCGCGCCAGCGCCGCCTGTCGTCTCGCCAAGGAGAAGGGCGGTAACGCCTGGTACTTCTATAGCACCCAGGATCCTGTGGTGGAGAAGCTCAATACCGAGATGAGCGCCTCGGTGGATATCGTCGGCGCCCTGGCCAACGACAGGTTCGAGCTCTTCTATCAGCCCATAGAGCCGTTGTACGCTAGTGACGACGGCTTGCATCTGGAGATCTTGCTGCGCATGCGCTCCACCGAGGGCGAGCTGATTCCGCCGGGGATCTTCCTGCCCGCCGCCGAGCGCTTTAACCTAGCGGCCAAGCTGGATCGCTGGGTGATCGACAAGCTGCTGCGCTGGGGCAGTGAAAACCTAGCGCTATGGCAATCTCTCTCCATGGTGTCGGTGAACCTGTCGGCGCTCTCCATCAGCGACAGCGAGTTTATCAACTGGCTGGAGATGCGCCTGCTGGGCGAGCCCGAACTGGTGAGTAAGCTCTGCTTCGAGATCACCGAGACGGCGGCGGTGAGTCAGCTGGATCATGCCACCGGGCTGATCAACACTGTGAAGCCTCTGGGCTGTAAGCTGGCGCTGGATGATTTCGGCTCTGGCTTCTCAAGCTTTGCCTACCTTAAGCTGCTGGACGTGGATTATGTGAAGATCGATGGTCAGTTTATCCAACACCTGTGCGAGGATCGCGCCGATCAGGCGATCGTCGCCGCCATCTGCCAGCTGGGCCGCGACATGGCGTTCGAGATAGTGGCCGAGTTTGTCGAGTCGGTCGAGGTGGCAAAACATCTGCAGAAACTGGGCGTCGAGTTTGGCCAGGGCTACGGCATCGCGCGTCCCGAGTCGCTCACTTCACTGACCTCGGGTGAAGGCCTGCACTGGTATCGGGTGCTGGAAGGTTAAGAGATATTAACCTGGGACGAGCCCCCAGCGGGGACTCGTCTGTTTAGCTTTGCCGCCATCTTTAGTAAACTGTCGCCAGTTTTTGCCGATTGAATGCGCCCTTTGAACCAAGTAGCTACTCAAGAATTTAACCAAGTCCCTATCCAGACACTCTTGCCCGAGATCCAGCGGACGCTGGCGGATAATGCCCAGCTGATCTTGCAGGCGCCGACCGGCGCAGGTAAGTCGACCGCGCTGCCCCTGGCCATGCTCGACTGGCCTGAGATTGAGGGGAAGATCTTGATGCTGGAGCCCAGACGCATTGCGGCGCGCAGCGTGGCGCACTTTATTGCGGCCAGGCGGGGTGAACCCGTGGGTCAGTCGGTAGGTTTTCGGGTGCGCGGCGAGTCGAGCGTGAGCGCCAAAACCCGCCTCGAGGTGGTGACCGAAGGCGTATTAACTCGGATGATCCAGCAGGACCCTGAGCTTAGCGGCTATGGCCTGATCATCTTCGATGAGATCCATGAGCGCCACCTCACCACAGATCTGGGTCTGGCATTGGCGCTGGAGGTGCAGGCCTCGTTTCGTGAGGATCTTAAGATCCTTGCCATGTCGGCGACCCTGGACGGCCTGCCGTTACAGGCCCTGATGCCAGATGCGGCCAGCCTGGTGAGTGAGGGGCGCAGTTTTCCCGTGAGCCTGAGCTATCGTCCAAGCCCTGCCCATCAGGATTGGTTGCTGCACATGGCCAAGGTGATCGTCGAGGCGGTGGCCGAGCATCAAGAGGGCTCATTGCTGGCCTTCTTGCCAGGCCAGCGAGAGATTGCAAGACTGCAGATGCTATTAAGCGAGCGGCTCGACCCTAAACAGTTTTTAATTACTCCTCTCTATGGCGCCCTGCCGCCGAGCCAGCAAGACAGCGCCATCGCGCCGCCACCGCCTGGGATGCGTAAGCTGGTGCTCTCTACCAATGTGGCCGAGTCGAGTCTGACCATCCAAGATATCCGCCTGGTGGTGGATGCCGGCTACAAGCGTCAGGCCAGCTTCAATCCTAAGACGGCGGTGAGTCGCTTGTCGCTCAAACGGATCAGCCAGTCGTCGGCGGCTCAGCGTAGCGGCCGCGCCGGTCGTCTGAGTGAGGGACACTGTATCCGCCTCTGGCCGCAGCAGGAGCATGAGCGCCTGCTCAAGGCCGATGAACCTGAGATCCTCCATGGGGACTTAACCAACGCAGTTCTGGATGCCGCTTTTTGGGGCGTGAATACCCTCGATGCGCTGCCGTTGATCTCGCCCCCCTCCGAGGCTAACGAGACGGTAGCCTCGGATCTGCTGCAAGCCTTGGCGCTGGTGGACAGCGACAGACGCATAACGGCCCATGGCCGCGCCGCCTATCGGCTTGGCTGTCATCCGCGTCTGGCCCACATGCTGCTGGCCGCCAAAGAGCTGGACGGCATTGATGCTCCCTATTACCTGCCCCTTGCCGCCGTGCTGGCGGCGCTACTGGAATCGCGCGCTCTGGCGAGACGCGGCGCCGATATCAGCCGTTATCTGAATGATGCCAGAGGCGGCGAAGTTGCCAAGCTGGCGCAGCAATATCTGGCCAGGATGAATGCTGCTCGAGGCAATCAGATAGCCAAGGCCATCGGCGAGAGTCGCGACCAGGATATCGCAACCCTGCTGGCGCTAGCCTTTCCCGATCGCATCGCCAAGGCCCGGGGCGCCAAGGGGTATCAGCTTGCCTGCGGCGCAGGTGTTGCCCTCAATGATGACGATGCCCTGCAGGGCGAACCTTGGCTGGTGGTCGCCGATTTTCAGGAGAGTGAAGGCCAGAGCAGCGGCCGTATTCTGCTGGCGGCCAAGCTGGATGCCGCGCTGTTTGACGGACCGCTGGCCAGTCAGGTGAAGTCAGTTGTTGAGACCGGATGGGATGAGGAGAAGGCGCGTTTTTACGGGTTAACTCAGCGGCGCATCGGCGCTATCATATTGGGTGAGCGCCCGCTGGCGACCCTTGATGAAGAGACGATCAAGCAGGCCATCTATCAGCTTATCCGCACCAAGGGGCTCTCCCTGCTGGGATTTGATGATAAGGTGGAACAGCTTCGCCTGCGCGTTGCCCTGGCGAGTAAGCTCGCTCTTGCAGGCGATTGGCCGGATCTGAGTGATCAGGCCTTGCTCGCGACGCTGCCTGAGTGGCTTGGCCCCTATCTTGACGGGGTGCGCCGCCTGAACCAGCTCAAGGGACTGGATTTCTATACCTTGCTCCACAACCAGATGGAGTGGGGACAACAACAGATATTAAACGAGGCGCTGCCGAGCCATTGGCCCATGAAGACGGGCACTCGGGCGGCGATACGATATGAGATGTCGGGGCGGGCGCTGCTGAGTGTGCGTTTGCAGGAGGCGCTGGGCATGGCCGAGAGCCCCAGGCTGGCCCAGGGGCAACTTGTGGTGACCATGGAGCTGCTGTCGCCGGCGATGCGACCGCTGGCGCTGACTGCCGATCTGGCCAACTTCTGGGCCGGCCCCTATGTCGAGGTGAAGAAAGAGATGAAGGGACGCTACCCTAAGCATCTGTGGCCGGACGATCCCGCCAACACCTTGCCGACCAAATTAACCAAGAAAAAGATGTCAGCTAAGGGGCTCTAGCCCCTTAGCTGTTTGACTGGAAACACGATGACGAATAAAGAGACGCCAACACCACGCAGACCGCGCAAGTCGACTAATAGTAAGGCGGGCAATAGCCAATCGTCTAAGCGTAAGTCGGCGAGCAAGAGTACCGCGACAGCGAGGCCGGGTTGGGGCCGTAGGATCTGGTCTTTGAGCTGGAAGCTCGGTCTTATCCTGTTTGCCGCCATGACCATCTATAGCATCTACCTGGATCAGATCATCGCCCGCAAGTTTGAGGGGCAGAAGTGGCATCTGCCGGCGCAGGTATTTAGCCGCTCCATGGCCCTCTATCCCGGCGCGGCCGTGAGCCACGATCAGCTGATCGCCGAGCTTAAGCTGCTGGGTTATCGCAAGGTGGCCAATCCCCGTCAGGTGGGCGAGTTTTCCGCCTCCAAGACCAAGGTGGATCTCTGGCGCCGCCCCTTCCTCCATCCTCAGGGATCTCAGGAAGCCCAGCGGATGATGATCAGCTTCGACAGCCAAGGGGTTGCCTCGGTGGCCCGCAGCAGTGACCATCGCGAGCTGGCGGTGTTCCACCTCGAGCCCGTGCTGCTGGATCGCATGATCACCGGCGATGGTGAAGACAGGCTGTTCGTGGCCACAGACAAGATACCCAAGGCGATCGTCGATGCGCTGATCCTGGTGGAAGACAGGAGCTTCTATGAACATCATGGCGTCAATCCCTTTGCCATCATACGCGCCGCCATGGTCAACATCAGCGCCGGACGCACGGTACAAGGCGGCTCGACCCTGACTCAGCAGCTGGCGAAAAACTTCTTCCTCTCCAGCGAGCGCTCTATCATACGTAAGCTCAGGGAAGCCCTGATGGCGATCATTATTGATTTTCGCTACGACAAGGATGAGATCCTCGAGGCCTACCTCAACGAGGTCTACATGGGCCAGGACAAGTCCCGCGCCGTGCACGGCATGGGGCTGGCGTCTCAGTTCTATTTCGGCCGACCGATCGCCGAGCTGACTCTGCCGCAGCAGGCCTTCCTGGTGGCGGCGATAAAGGGGCCTTCCTACTACAACCCTTGGCGTTTCCCCGAGCGGGCTCAGGAGCGACGGGATCTGGTGCTGCGCCTCTTGATGGAGTCGGGCCAGCTGCCGGTGGCACAATACAAGGCGGCGGTCGAATCCCCCCTTGGGGTGCGTAAGGCGAGCAAGCCTGTGCATCAGAAACTGCCAGCCTTCTTCGCCGTGGTGCGCGGTGAGCTGTCGCGTCGATTCGGTGATAGCCTGCTCCAGCAGTCGGGCATCAAGGTCTACACCACCTTAGATCCCCTGGCCCAGGAGGCGGCGGAGCAGGCGGTGCGCTCGACCATGAAAAACCTGGAGCAGCGTGACAAGGCGTTGCAGGTGGGCATGGTGGTGACCGACAAGTACTCGGCGGGTATCGCCGCCATGGTGGGCGACAAGGTGCCAAGCTATCAGGGCTTTAACCGCGCGGTGGAGATCCGTCGTCCTATCGGTTCGCTTATCAAGCCCTTTGTCTATGCTACGGCGCTGACCCACGGTGACAAGTACACCTTGGCGACGCCGCTGAAGGATGAGCCGATCACCCTTACCAACTCCCAGGGCAAGACCTGGTCGCCACAGAACGTCAACAAGCAGTTCTCCGGCGAGGTGCCGCTGATGACCGCCTTCAAGAAGTCGATGAACGTGCCGACGGTGAACCTCGGCATGGCGATAGGTACAGACGCGGTGGCGACCACCCTGGCCAAGTCGGGCTGGGACGAGACCATCCCAGAGTATCCGTCCATGTTGCTGGGGGCCGTCAATGGCTCGCCGCTGATGGTGGCGCAGGTGTACCAGACTCTGGCAGATAATGGCCGCTACCGTCAGCTAAATGCGGTGACCCATGTGCTGGATGCCGACAATCAGCCTCTATCGGCCAGTCAACGCGGCGCGGATCAGGCGATCTCTGTTGCCAGCGATTTTCTGGTGCAACACGCCATGACTCAGGTGGTGCAGTCGGGCACGGCAACTAAGCTGGGCCAGGCCTTCCCTGGGGTAACCCTGGCGGGTAAGACGGGCACCAGTAACGATTCCCGCGACTCCTGGTTTGCCGGGTTCGACGAGCGTAACGTGGCCGCCGTCTGGGTGGGGCTGGACGATAACGGCAAGACCAGCCTCTATGGCAGCAGCGGCGCCATGGCCGTCTACCAGGCCTTCCTCAAGCAGCGCGCGCCTATCAGCCTGAGACGCACGCCGGTCAATGGCGTGGTGTCTGGCTATTTCGATGCCAAGACGGGTGTCGCCAAACAGGGCAACTGCGGCAATGTGGTGGCGGTGCCAGCCCTGGCTGAGAGCTATCGCCCGGCCAAGAACTGCGGCGAGCCCCTCTCCTGGTGGCAGAAGTTGATGGGCGGTTAAGGCCGCCTAGCCATAGCGCCTCAATAAAAAAGCTCACCTTAGGTGAGCTTTTTTATTGTTAAGATGCGGCTTTTAAAGGACTGGCGTTAGCCGCCGTCTTATTCTATCTACTGCCTTATACCTTGTGTTGCTTTATGCCTTGCGCTTGCGGGGCTTGGCCTGCTGCCACAGATAGAGGCCGGAGATCGCCATGAAGATGAGGCATAGCGCCACCAGATCCATCATCAGCGAGCCGGGCAGGCCGACGATACGGCCGCTGTGCAGGTCCAGCAGCACGCGCTCCCAACTGAGGTGCATGGCGCGTGCCTTGAGTGACAATTCTTTACTAATCGCCTCACTGCTGGCGTCCGCAAGCGGGGTCTGCCAGTCAAGCGCCACCAGAGGCTTCGCTTCTTGCCACTCGATGAGATCGCTATCGCTAAGATAACTGCCGGACGCCGTATTTAGCCAGAGCTGCCCAGCGTCGCCCGTGTGTAACAGCGCCAGGGCGCGCAGGTCTTGGGGCAGGCCGGTGGCGCGGCTCTGCTGCTCCAGCAGGGCGCCATCTCGGTCTAGTAGGTAGAGGTGCTGGGCGTCGATAGCCACATAGTGCTCGCCATAGGCGAGGGCGCCAAGCAGCGGCCCCTGAGCCTCCAGGACCGGCTTGTCCTTTAGCCAGAGCAGGTTATCGCTGGTGGCCAGTAGCGGCTCGCTGGCATAGATGGCGACCTGGCCAGGGGCCTTGATGCCATAGTGATCCAGCAGCCAGCCCTGATGCACGTGGGCGGTATCTAGCTTGAAGTCGTTGCTGTGGTTGATCAAGACGCCGCTGACGGCAACCATGACCACCAGGAGTGCGCTGGCGATCCCTAGGCGTCTGTGCCAGGGACGGAAGATCTTGGCGAGTTTCTGCCACAGGGGTTTACGATGGGGATGGCGGGGCTTATTGGTCATCTATGGCGTTCTTTATTCTGACTATTTATCTGGCGCGCGGCCGCAAGCAGACTCATGGATGCCCGGCGCTGACAGCCTGTTGGATACGAAAAGAGCAGGGCTCGCCTGCTCGCTGGCCATCATATAACAGCCATAGGGATAACACCAACTAAGCAGCTCGATGGGGGCTTAATGATTGACCTTGTCGTCCAGGTAGAGGGCGATGCGTGACAGCTTGGTGAGGGCACGCACCGACAGGGTGGCGCCTGTGATGCCGTCTATCTTGCGATCCAGCTGGTGATCTTCGGTGAGCCTGGCCTGCTTAAACTGGTCGGTGAAGAATTTGTGACGCACCTCGTCGCCGCGGCTCTCACGATAGACCAGTACCTTGGTCTGCGCTATGGCCTTGTCTTTGACATGTATGCCGACCGTGATGGGGGATTCTTTGCCTATCTCTTCGAGGATCCAGACGGTCTCGCCTTGTTGTTGCCAGTAGCGCAGGCGCATCTTATTGAATTTGTGGGCAAGGATCTCCTCGATCGCCTGCTTGTCGTTATCCTCTAGCCAGTAGACCTTGGCCTTGGGCATAGGGGCGGCAAAGGCTTGGCTGATAAAGTCTTCGTTACTTTGATAGATGCTGGCGGCCTGCACGCAGAAGGCGGTGAAGAGTGAGGCAAGTAGGAGCTTAACAGAGAGAGCTTTCATCGATTGACCCGGTAGCAAGAGTGGATGAGGCCTGTGGGATAATCCGTTGTTTTTACTGATTCCTTTTACTATGGCTAAGGCACCTCGGGAAGTACCTTAGCCATAGGCAGTGCTCAAAGGGAGCGTTGAGCACTGCGATATGGGCTATTGGCTTAGAACTGGTAGCCAACGCCTAGGTTGAAACCGTCGGCATCTTTCGCGCCGCCAACTTTTTCGTAGTCGGCTTTGAAGACAACGTTTTCATGCAACCAGTAGTTCACACCGACGTTAGTCTGGGTGATCTCTGAGTCAACACCGTTACCGGCTTCGTTGTCGTAGGCATTGTAACGTGCGAACACACCGAAGCTTTCGTTGAAGCGGTATGAAGGCTCGATGTAGTAACCTTTCTGCTTGTCACGGCCAAGTGCTTCGGCTTCTTTACCGTCGATATCCCACTGAGCGTATAGTGCCTTGATGGTGAAGTTTTCGATGGTGTAGATAGCGTGTGCTGTCATCAGGGTCGCAGAAGCGGTATCGACATCGCCACGGCCTTGAGTCAGGTCAGATTGGTACTGCACAGTTGCAGCCAGCTCTAGACCTGGAACGGCGGTGTATTTAACGCGTGCCGTGTAAGCCAGATCTTCGGCTTTCGCTTCAGAAACCTTCTGACGACCGCCACGGATCTTGTAGTCGTCGCCAACGTTCAGGCCAGAGGTGACCGCTGCGTCGAAGGCCAGGCCTGGGGCTGCCTTGATGTTCAGGTTGGCACCCGCTTCCCACCAAGTGGCAGGCAGGATGTTTTTCTCAACTGGGTTACGCTCAACGCCGTAGAATGCTGGTGGCTCGTGAGTTTCGTTGATGATACCCACTGGCATCAGGAACAGACCCGCCTTAGCAGTCAGCATGTCGTTGAAATCGTGTTCGATGTAAGCCTGCTCTAGCTCGACTTCACCGTTTTGGCCTTCGCCAGAGATAGAGTGCTCAACTTCCAGCTCAGAGAAGAAACGTGTCTTTTCGGTGAACTCGTGGCCGAAGAACAGCACGAAGCGGTGGAAGTCGAACTCTTTCTTGTCTTTACCTGATTTGTTGTCAGTGATGTTGTTGTAGTGAAGTTCACCGTAACCACCGATAGTTGTCGCGCTCTTGGCTGAGCTGCTCTCTTCAACGGCGTCGGCTGTCTTCTCTACACGCTGCTCAGTTTGCTCCAGACGCTTCTCAAGATCTTTCAGCACTTTCTGTTGCTGTTCGATCACTTTACGCAGTTCTTGAGTCTCATCAGAGGCGATAGCGGCTTGGCTAGCGAATGCGCTGACCAGTGCTGCGGCAATTAGCGTTTTCTTCATCATTTCTCTTCCCAGTTGTTTTGTCAGGGTTATTTAATTGCTGGCGATTCTATCAACTAGGTATCGTAATGCAAACTATTATCATTAAGTTTTTTGATTAAGATCAACAAATGTAAAGTCAAGGTAAAGGGGTTTGCACCCAAGCTGTGCAGAGCGGTTGCCACTTAAAAGTGTTTTATAACAATGGCTTGGTGTGATTTTCTCTGGGTTTATTACCTTGACATTGACTGACATTGTTAATTTTAAAAAATTTATCTTTTTTGCAGCTTTAGTGGATTTTTTTGGATAGACAAGCAGTCTTGCCTCTGGTTTGAGGCACAGCTGGAGGTATGGTTTGAGGTACAGCTTGAGGCACAGTTTGGGGGAGTGAGTGGATGGGCAAAAGCCAGTGTGAGTCAGAGGGATAGGAGCGCTGCAGCAGGGAAATAGCGGATCTTTTGGCCTAGCTTCGTAGCAAAACCTGGGGCTCTTCAAGTCATCGGAGATGTGTTTCGCGGGTTTTGCTATAGACTGTGCCTCCTTAAATTTATAACGAATGTTTTATCTCATCTTTAACATAACCCTGATTGACGAGCCGATATGTTTCTAAGTCCTTATTTTAATAAAGCACAGCAACTAGTCTCTGTGTCAGCCCAGCAGGCGAGTGAATTCGCCAAGGGTGTCGCACAGGACTTTAACCCCATCCACGATGTCGATGCCAAGAAGTTCTGCGTTCCCGGAGATCTGCTATTCGCCCTGGTGCTGGGACAATATGGGCTGAGCCAGAAGATGACATTTCGTTTCGAGGGCATGGTCGGTAGCGGCGTCAACCTGGTGTTTCCCGATGCGGTAGGCGACAGCTTCGCCATCCTGGATGACAAGGATAAGCAATACTTGAGCGTGAGCCGCAGCGGCGAGTCGACCCTGTGCGAGGTGCAGACAGAATCCTTCGTGCGCAGCTATGTGGCCTTCTCCGGGCTCAACTTTACCCATGTGCTGGTGCCGCTGATGAAGCAGCACGGCATGATGATCAACCCGGCCCGTCCTCTGGTGATCTACGAGAGCATGTCATTTGATCTCCATACCTTAGACTTTGACAGTATCGCCCTCAACCTGGTGGAGCAGAATCTGGCCATCGACGGTAAGCGCGGCGACGTGACCCTGAAATTTGAGCTGCACTGCGGCGATAAGCTAGTGGGTACCGGCGAGAAGACGCTGGTGCTTAGCGGCCTGCGTCCACTGGAAGCCCAGAGCATGGATGAGATGGTGGCTCGCTACGAGGCGCGCCGCATCGGCTATCAGCAAGCCGACTAATCTGTGCTAAATGCAGAGTAGAAATGCTGAATTGAAATACTGAATTGAAAATCTAAGTTAGGGTCGACGCTGGTCGGCCCTTTCTATTTCTGCTCACGACGCCTGAATTGTGGCCCCAGTTCTCCATTTCCTGTTCCCAGCTCCCAGCTCTCAATTTTCTGTTCCAAGCATTTAGCCATTGGCATTCGCCACGAGCGGATCCTGAACATCACTCGTTCTCTTTATGCTTGCCGTCTTCTTCATTCCTGCCGTGAAAACCGCCTGAAATCGGGCGTTACGCACGCTTTTTAAACGACTATCCCACCCAAGTCCCGGGCCAGATTGCCAAGCCGATAGCTTTGTTTTACTTTAGTGGGATTGTTTTGCTATTCCCCTTTGCTGCTCGCCCCGCTGGGCGGCCGACAAGCTCGTTTGGATAAGGAAAGAGATGCCAAGCTTAAATCGTATCGTGCTGATCAATACGCACCTCCCCGGCGTTGTGGAACTCGCCCTCGATGGACACACCAACATTTGTGGTACCAACGCCTCGGGCAAGACCACCTTGCAGCGTCTGGTGCCCGTGTTTTACGGCGAATACCCCAGCCGCGTCGTGCCCTCGACCCGTGACAGCTTCGAGCGTTGGTATCTGCCCCACGATTCCAGCTACATTATCTACGAGTATCGCCGCGACGATGGCCTGCTGACCCAGGCGGTGCTGGCCTCTGCCGGTGATGGCAAGGGCGTCAACTATCGCTTCATCGGCAAAGGCTTTGAGCTGGAAGACTATGTGAAGTCACAGCAGGGGGAGTCGATTCTCTGCCATAACATGGCCGAGCTGGGACGTGAGATGAAACGCGCCGGGGTGGCGGTAACCAACCTGCTAAATACCCGCGAATATCGCGCCATCATCCAAAACGATCGCACCCTGCTAAGCACCGGCAGCAACCGCAGCGAGCTGAGGGCCTACGCCCGCCAGTTCTCCCTGTGTCAGCACGAACACACGCTGCGCCACATAGAGAAGTTGGCCAAGGCGGTGCACTCCAAAGAAGGCAAGATGGAGACCATCAAGTCGATGATCGCCGCCATCCTGGAGGAGGATGGGGTTAACCCGCCGAGCTCACGCCTCAACCCGCAGCGGGTCGAGGCTTGGATCCGCGAGAGCCAGCTGATCCAGGGCTTCGAGCAGATCCGCCCCGAATTTGACAAGTTGGAGCAGGAGTTTAACCAACTGCTGAGCGCGGAGCAGCGTCTGGCCGGCCTGAAGCGCGGCTATGGCAAGGATGAGGCCCAGGAGATAGAGCGTCAGGAGCTAAATCAGCAGCGCTCGAAAGATCTCGGCAACAAGCTGCGTCAGCTCGACGACGAGTGGAAGGAGCTGCGCGACGAGCTTAACCTGGATCTCTCTGCCGCCAAGGGCGACGTGGCCAAGATAGAGCATGAGCTGGATATCATAGAAGATCAGCACGCAGGTTTTCTCGATGCCGATATCGAGCAGGCCAAACTGGATCTTGAGCAGCTGCCCAGCTGGCGTGCCAGCCTGGAGAACCTGACCGAGCGTCATAAGCTGCAAACCGAGAAGCACCAGGATATCGAGGCGGCCTACAACGCCCGTCGCAGCAAGATAGGCGAGAACCTCAACCGCGAGCTGGAGCAGCTAGATAAGGAACAAGATAAGCATCGTGAAGCCAGAGACAAGCAGCAGGAGGTGGGCCGTGAGGAGCTGGCCGCCCTCGAGCAAAGCTGGCGTGAGCAGATGGAGGCGGGCCGCGCCAAGCACAACGAGCAGGAATACCAGCTCAAGCTGACGGCGGCCGAGCTGCAGATGCAGGTCAACGGCGTCACCTACAGCGAAGAAGAGAAGCTGACCCTGGCGGTGTTTGATGAGCGCATCTCCCGCGCCGACGAGGAGCAGGAGGCGTGCAACGCCATGGTGGATCGCCTGGCAGGCGAGGAGCGCAAGCTCAGAGCCAAGCGGGATCAGGCCAACGAGAGCCTGAGACAGGCAGGGCTAAGGGTCATCGAGCGTCAGGGCGCGCTGGATGAGCTGCATCAGGTGCTCTTCCCTCAGTCTCATACCCTGCTTGAGTACCTGCGCAAGGAGGTCGACGGCTGGGAGGAGAGCATAGGCAAGCTGATAAACCCTGAACTACTACATCGCAGTGATCTGCACCCTGCCAAGTCGGCCGGCGGCGACAGCTTCTGCGGCGTCGAGCTGGATCTCAAGGCGCTGACCACCCCAGAATATGCCGCCTCGGAGCAGGAGCTCAGGGGCCGTTACAGTGAGGCCGAGGAGGCGCTGGCCAATGCCAAGCAGCTACAGGCCGAGGCAGAAGAGGCCCTGGTAGCCATCAACGCCGAGCTGGATAAGCTTAATCGCGAACTCACCTTCGCCAAGACGGCCTACAAAAATAGCCGCGACGATCTGCGCCGCCTGTTTGACGAGAAGCGTGCCGAGCAGGAGAAGATCAATCAGGCGCTGAGCGCTCGCAAGGCAGATTCGCAGAAGCGTCTTGCCCGTCTCGACAGCGAGATGAAACAGCTCAAGGCTCAGCACCAGGAGTGGATCGATGAGCAAAACGAGCAGGCGCTCGAGGCGCGCATGGAGAAGAAGGCCTACTGGCAGGAAGTGGTTGGTGCATTGGATGTTCAGCTCTCCCAGGTGAAGCAGAATATTAACGATCGCCGTCATGCGGCCAAGACGGAGCAGAAGGCCTGCGAGCAGTGGTATAAGGATGAGCTGAAATCCCGCGGCGTCGACGAAGCCAAGATAGTCAAGCTCAAGCAGGAGATCCGCGATCTGGAGAGCAGCATCAGCAAGGCGGAGCAGCGCCGCAGCGAAGTATTGCGTTTCGACGACTGGTATCAACACACCTGGCTCGCGCGCAAGCCTAAGCTGCAGACCGAACTGAGCCAGGTCAAGATGGCGGTGACCGAGCTGAGTCAACAGCTCACCACCAAGGCCAACGAGATTAAACATCAGCGTCAGCAATATGATAGCGAGCGCAAACAGTCTGACGCCATCCAGGTGGAGGCCTCGGAGAACCTGACCAAGCTGCGCGCCGTGATGCGCAAGCTGGCCGAGCTGAAACTGCCATCGAGCCAGGATGAGATGCAAGGTGGTCTCACCGAGCGTCTGCGTCAGGGCGAAGAGTTATTGCTGCGCCGGGACCAGTTGATGGGCTCGGTGAAGCAGTATATCGAGCATTTCGACTCGGTGATCGCCAGCAAGTCGGGTTCCAGTCTGTCAGAGACTTGGGAGCGCGCCCGCGAGGAGTCTAGCTTCGTCAACGACAAGGGCATTCGCCTGCTGGACTATCGCAAGCTGGTACCGCAACTGGAGCAGCTGCTCAACGTCATGGTGCCTCAGGCGATCATGGGCCTGAGAGAGCAGGGGCGTAACTTCGGTATCGACCTGACGGCATTCTACGACGTGCTGGCGGATATCGACCGCCGCATCGCCTCCCAGAGTGCCCGCATCACCCGCGAGGTGGGTGAAGAGCTGTTCCTCGACGGGGTGAGCGAGTCGGCGGTGCGCATCCGTTCGCGCATCAGCGAGCTGGAGTTCTGGCCCGAGCTGGAGGAGTTCGTCAAGGCATTTAAACAGTGGAAGGCCGAGGGCTTCGCCGACTTGCCGGACGAGCACTACACCAGCAGCATGCGCCGCGCCCTGGATATTATTGGCCGCGCCGCCCTGACCGGCGGTATCGCCAAGCTGCTGGAGATCGAACTGCGCCTCAAGGAGGGTAACAGTGATCTAGTGATCCGCACCGACCGCCAGCTCAACGAGTCTTCGAGCCATGGTATGGCCTACCTGATCTTGTGTAAGTTCCTGTTGGCCTTCACCCGTCTGCTGCGTGGCCGCGCCGACGTGACCATTCACTGGCCGATCGACGAGCTGGGCACCCTGCACCACGGCAACGTGAAGAAGATCTTCGATGCCTGTGAGAACAACAATATCTCGGTATTGGGCGCCTTCCCGAACCCTGAGTCTGAGGTGCTTAACCTGTTTGCCAACAGATACATCATCAACAAGCAAACCAAGAAATTACAAGTGGTTAAGCCACAAGTTAACCCCATTGCCGATAAGCTGAGCCAGCGTTTTGCCAAGGAGGCTGTGTAAATGAGCAGTAGCACACAAACCGTACTCGTGGGCCAGGGCGCCCTGATCGAAGCCTTGCTGCGTGGCGAGTTTATCTGCCGTACCAGTAACGAAGACGCCTGGCGCGCACTCAAGTCGCAGGCCACTCGTGATAATGTCGAGCAATACCTGAATCAGATCAATCGCACCCTGGCCTCGGCCGGGGAGGGCGAGGTGTTCTTCTGCGGTTACCTGCAACTGGGTGACGATGAGCGTAAGGTGATCTCCAGTCAGTTTCGCGATATCTGCCATGCGCTGATCCCTCTGGTGGAGTGGTTGGTGCTGGTACAGGAGGCCAGCGGCCAGGATGCGCCCCTGTCCGAAGGAGCCGCGGTGCGCCTCAACGAGCTGCAGACCCGCATCGAAGATACTCCTGCGTTTCGCGAACAGTTGGCCAAGATCAGTCACTATCGCCTGTTTGGCTCCAGCTCTACCCAGGTAGATGCGCAGATAAAGTTGGTGTTTAAGCGTCTAGTGGAGCTGGGATATCTGCTGCGTCCCAACCAGGAGAAGCAGATCTATATCGCCACCGGCAAGCTGGATTACCTCTACGAGGTGATCCGCTTCATCGATGAAACCGAAGGACTTAGCCTGGAGGCCCAGGCGGAAACCGCAACCCAGAGGGACTTGATCTGATATGAGTAGCAACTTACATCAGGCGGGGGTCACGCTACTTAAGCAGCTGGGGCGCCATGCGGATCTCATCATGGATGTCTACCTCTCCGGCTCTGTGACCGAGGAGGGCGAGCGCGCCGGAGCCATCGACAAGCTGCGTAAGGCGGATATTCTGTGGCAGCCCGAGGGCGAACAGGGGCTGAGGCTGAAACGCTCGGTGCGCGCCCTGCTGGAAGAGGTGCTGAGTGATGAGCGCAATCGTCAAATAGATGCCAACGTGGGCTCATCCCTGGCCACCATCAAGACCCTTGCCGATCACTATAAGGAAGCCCGTCAGGCCGCCGACTACAGCGCCAGCGAGGCCTATCTTGCGGATCTCAGCGAGCAGGTCTACAGCTTCACCGAGGGGCTGAAATACTCGATTCGTGTGCTCTGGAGCCGTATCAACAACGAGTTCGGCTATGTGGGTACCATCAACGCCAAGATACGTGAAAACGAGCTGGCCCAGAGTCAGGTGACCGAGCTGCTCAACGGCCTGGAGATGTTCCAGTTTAGCGAGCTGGGTGAGATCGCCGGCGATATCCGCGAGCTGCGTAAGCTGCTGGTGACTCGCTTGCAGGAGACCCTGAGCGACTGTACCCAGGAGCTTAGCGTGGTGCAGGGGCGTCTGCTGGAGCTGCTGGGACGATTCCGTCAGATCCAGGGACGTACCCGTCTGCTCAAGGGCTGGTTGCTCTACACGGATATGCATCCAGATTATGAGGTGGCGGATCATGTGAGTCACAAGCAGCTGCCGACCTTGTTTAACCGCGCCGAGGCGATTCTGGCACCGGCGGCGGTGGACGTGACCAACACGGCGCAGGAGGTCGAGCTGCTGGCCATGGTGTCACAGATCAAGAGCATTAGCCGCGCCGGTCGCGATCTTGTGATGCGCGATCATGACGTGCCCTTCGCCTTGGTGGAGGCGGAAGACTTCGATATTCCCGACAATCCGCTCAAGCTGGCGGTGGATGAGTATTTCTGCGCCGTGATCGACTCTGGGCTGAGACAATCGGCGCTGGACTATCATCAGGCCAAGTCGCTCAGCTGGGATACGGAGAGCTGGCTGTATCAGGTGATCTGCGGCTACGAGGGCTTGCCCGAGGAGCATAGACGCTATTTCGAACTTGAGCCCATAGGTGAGCGCCATCCTGTGTATAGCGGCAACTTCATCATACGTGACGTGGAGTTGTGGTTGGCCTAAGCTCAAGATTAAGCATTAGCCGTGATCAGGTGTTAACTAATGTAGTGACTGCTTATCCGGTTGCTATCTGATGCTAAAAATCACTTAAAACCGTTAAATCAGTAGCTTATAAAAATGCTGGTTTAGCGGTTTTTGTTTATCTGCCTTCTTGGCTATCTGCTGTGTTTTCGCCTGTGCCTAGTGGATCTCACTAGTCCCTGCCTGTGAGTAATGACTATCACTAAAAATTCGTTATCAACCAGTTTTTAATCTCGTTGAATTTGCTCTTGTTGGCGTGTTTCACTGGCTTGTGTGCCGTCTTTGTGAACCTATTGTTGGCTTTTTGTGCTAACAAGTAAAACTTGCCGATTGGCCTAAATTCACCTATCTAATTTTTTAATCATAAAAATCATTACCTTGCTCTTTGTATGGCTTTGTGGTTGCCGTTTTGCGTCTGTTAACTTGCCCAGATTGTGATTGAAATTATCACTAGCATGATCCACTATCACTGACCAGTAACGGGAGAGCCACGGCTCTCATCACTATCTCCACGTCAGATGGAGAAGAAAAAAGCGCACGATAGATGCGCAACAAAACAAGGCAAGCATATGACTAAATCACTTTCTACGCGCATCTTTATCGGCCTCTTTTCTGGCCTGATTCTGGGGAGCATCATTCAATATTTCTTGGCCGATGTCGGGTTCTTCTCCGGCACCCTGGTCGAGGTCGCTTCAGGCTTAGGTACCATGTTCGTCAACATGATCATGATGATGGTGGTGCCCCTGGTCTTCGTCAGCATCGTCTGCGGCGTGCTGGAGCTCGACGATCTCAAGAGCTTTGGTCGCCTCGGCGGCAAGACCTTCGGTTTCTACATCATCAACACCCTGGTGGCCATCTTCGCCGCCCTGACCGTAGCCCTACTGCTTAAGCCGGGACTCGGGGTCGACATGACGGGGGGCACGGGCGCCGAGATCACTGCTACCGAGCTGCCTAACCTGATGCAGCTGATCGTCAACATAGTGCCGAGTAACCCGGTAGCCGCCTTCACCTCGGGCAACATGCTGCAGGTGATCTTCATGGCGCTGCTGGTCGGTGGTGTCATCAAGGCGATGAATGGTGCCGTGCCGCTACTGCAACAGGGCTTTATGGAAGGCAACAAGCTGATGATGAAGCTTATCGGCGTGGTAATGCAGCTGGCGCCTATCGGTGTGTTTGCGCTGATGTTTAAGCTGGGTGCGACCCTGGAGGCGAGCCTGTTTCTCAGCGTGGTCGAATACCTGGTGGTGATCTTAAGCCTGCTACTCCTGTGGATCTTCGTGGTCTACCCTTGGGCGGTGAGCCTGTTTACCCCTGTGTCTGCTAAGACCTTCCGCGCCAAGACCCAGGAGCAGATTCTGTTCTCTCTGTCGACCGCCAGCTCGAATGCCACCATTCCTGTCACCATGCGTACCCTGACCGAGAAGCTGGGCGTGAAGCGCGCCGTGGCCGGTTTCGGCGTGCCGCTGGGGGCGACCATGAACATGGGCGGCGTCTCTATCTATATCACCATCGCCATCTTCTTCGTGGCTAACTCCTTCGGCGCTCCTATCGCCATGGATCAGCTGCCCGCCCTGCTGTTTAGCATCTTCCTGTTGTCTGTTGGCGCCGGCGGCGTGCCAGGCGGTGGCATGGTGATGATCGGCGTGCTGATCCACCAGATGGGTCTGCCAGTCGAGGCCTTCGTGATTGTCGCGGCGCTGGATAGACTGATCGACATGGTACTGACCTCTTGTAACGTCGTGGGTGACGCCGCCGTGCTCACCATAGTCGACGCCACAGAGAATGCCCATGACGAGGCGCAAGAAGAAGCGCGTCAGCAGCAGACGGCCTAAGACCTTTAAATGAAAAAAGCCTCTCATGATGAGAGGCTTTTTTTATGCCTATTGGGCTGGGCTAGTGTTCCTGCCCCTTGGTCAGGCGCCGGCTGAGAGCGCTCTGACTGATCCCCAGTATCTGCGCGGCGGCGGTCTGGTTGTTGGCGGTGCGGCTCATGGCCTCGTCGATCAAGGCCTGATTCATCTGTGCCAGGGTGGGCAGCGACTTAGGGAAGATGATGTGATCCCCGGGGGCGGCGTCCAGCGACTTATGTTCCTTTATCGCCTCCATGAAGGGGGAGATATTGAGGGTAACGCCGTCGCTGCGGCTGACGGCATCGAACACCATCCCCTTGAGCTCGTTGAGGTTACCGGGGAAGTCGTAATCCAGCAGCTTAGGTGCCAGATCCCTGGGTTGCTGCGGCGCGCTCAGGGACATCTCCTCGGCGGCCTCGGCGATGAAGTGGTTGATCAGCATGGCGATGTCCAGCGGCCGCTCGGCCAGGCGCGGCAGCCTTATCTTATGGGCGCGCAGGCGGTAGAGGAGATCGCTGCGAAACTCACCCGCCTTGTTGAGGGTCAGCAGATCGTCCTGGGTCGAGACCACAAACTTACACTTGATGGGGAAACGGCTGTCGCTGCCCTGGGGCGAGTAGCTTCGGCTCTCGATTAGCTCCAGCAAGGTGATCTGGGCGCTCAGGGGCAGGGCGCCTATCTCGCTCAGGTAAAGCACGCCACTGCCTGCCTGATGGAGCATGCCGGTAACCGCATCGACCTCACCGTTTGGCTTATGACTAAGGCGGCCACACAGCTTAAGCTCGAAGGTGTCGCTGTTGATGCCCGCAAGGTTGAGGCTGACGAAGGGTTGCTCAGGGCTGAAGAGCTGATGGCAGGAGCGGGCAAACTCGCTCTTGCCGGTACCGCTCTCGCCGTGGATCAACAGAGGCTCTGGGCTGAAGGCGACGGCCTCGAGATAGCGAAACTGATCCAGCAGCACCGGTTCACAGGTGAGTATGTTGTTGAAGGCCTTGGGGTTGTCCAAGGTGCGGCTGAGAAAGCGCTCCTTGATATGCAGATAGTTGCGCTCAAGCCCCACCACCTCGAGCGCGCGGCGCACCGTATGGGCCAGGTCGCTGACATTGTCTGTCTTGATGAAGTAGTCGTAGGCGCCATGCTTGATGCAGCGCACCGCGGTATCCACCTCGTTGACGCCCGTGACTATGATCACCCGGGTGTTGGGGTGTTCGGCGCGGATCATCCCTAGCAGTTCTTCACCTGAGTGGAAGGGCATAGTGAGGTCCAGCAGCACCAGAGCATAGTCGCCCACCTGCAGGCGATTGAGTACCTGGCGACTGTCGACGCAGGTGTCTATCTCTGCCTCGGGCACCAGACGGTTGAGGGTCACCGCCAGGGTGCGCAGCCAGGAGGCCTCGTCGTCGACCAATAGGATATTGCGTGCAAGTTTCATCTGTTGTTGCTACTCCTGAACCAAGGCAAAACTAAGTTGGATACGGGTGCCCTTACCGGGCGCCGAGTGTATCTGCATCTGACCCTGATGCTCTTTGATGATACGGCTGCAGACCGACAGGCCCAGGCCGCTGCCTCCCTCGGTGCGTCGGGTGGTGAAGAAGGGCTCTGTGATACGCTTTAGGGTGGCGCTGTCCATGCCGCAGCCGTTGTCGTTGACCTTGATCAGGGCCCGCCCCTGACTCACCTGGGTGCTGATCTGAATGCTGCCTTCGTGGGCCGCACAGGCATGACAGGCGTTTTGGATAAGGTTGATCAACACCTGATGCAGTTGCTGGGCATCCCCCATGATCCTCGGACTGGGGAGGTGCAGCAGCTTAGTCACCTGCCGGGTCTTGGTCTGGTTAGCGGTGAGCCGCAGTGCCACCTCGACCACCTCGTTGAGGCAGACCAGCGTATGATCTTGGGTGAGGTTAGGCAGGGCGTAGCGCTTGAGATCGTTGACGATACGGCTGATGCGCTTGGCGGCCTCCTCTATGGTGTCGCTGCTCACCGCCATCTCCTCCATGGCTTGGCTTGGCGCGAGCCCGGCGATCTGCCAGAAGGGGTTCTGCTGCTGATAATAGTTGGCCGCCGGATTTAGGTCCTTGATGGCCGCCGAAAATAGCGAGATGGCGTGCAGGATCAGCCCAGTCGGGTTGTTGATCTCGTGGGCGATGCCGGCAGACAGCTCCCCAAGCGATGCTAAACGGCTGGCCTCTTCGTTGGCCTGACGTAGCTTGTGCTGCTCGGTGGATTCTTCGAGCAGCACCACCACCTGATCATTGGCGATGGGGTGGATCTGTAGCTGCCAATATTGCTCCAGATACATCATGTCGGCAATCAGCGACTTCTGCTCGTTGAGCACCTGCAGCACGGCGGGCCTGAGATCGAAGGCTTGATCGTCTATGTAATGGAAGTCCTCAGAGATTAGCAGATGCACATTGTTGTCGTTACTCCACAGGCGTTGCAGCTCGCGGTTGACTATGGTCACGCCGTGGGGAATACCGTCTAATACCGACTGAAACTGTTTGGAGATGTTGGAGATCTCCGCCTCGACCCGGCGACGTTGAATGAGCTCGGCGTCCAGGGCCTTCTTACGTCTGCGCAGGCTGGCGCTGATGAAGCCGGTATAGATCATGCCGCTGGCCGAGACGATGGCCACCAGGATAGCCAGGGAGAACATGCGCTTCTCGGTGGAGGTCAGGTCCACCTTCTCGCGGCCGGTACCAAACCACTTGTTGACCAGGCGGTCATACTCTCCAGATAGCTTGAGCTGGCGCAGGGCGTCGTTGATCTCCTGCATCAAGGCGGCTTTCTTGCCGTTGCAGACGAAGTTGAAGGCGCCATAGATGAGGGCATCGCTCGAGCTGCGCACCGAGGGGTAGAGGGGCAGCAGGCGGCGGGCCACGAAGCTCTCGGCGATCACGACGTCGACCTCGCCCTCGATCAGCTGCTTAAAGCCGGTCTCATACAGGTCGACATCGACACGGTTGAATTTCTGTGGGTAGCCCGACAGGTAGACGTCGACGAAGGCGCCCTTCTTGATGGCGACCCGCTTGCCCACCAGATCTGTCCAGCTGTTGATCAGCGCCTTGCCTTGCAGGGTATAGGCCTTGGCGTGGGTGGCGTAGATGGGATCGGACTGGCTGAGCTTGCGATCCAGGTTTACCGGGCTGACCACGGCGATCACGTCGATGTCGCTGCCCGGATTGTGCACATCTTTCACCAGCTGTTGAAAGCTCTTTCGGCGAATGATGATCCGCTTATCGGTCAGCTGGCCGATCCTGTGCATCAACTCTATGTTGAAACCCTGATCCACACCGTTGTTGCGCCACTCCAGCGGCGCAGTTTTCGAGTGGACGCCAAAGACGATACTCTCCTGCGATAGTGCGGGAAAGCTGAAGAAGATAAGGCAGAGCAGTAAGCGTTTCATGCTGAAATACTACAATTTTCCGCAGCAATAAACTGTGCTGTATTACGCGAATTAGCGATTTCTTATCTAACCCAATCCCAGTAGAAATGCTGCGTGACCGGGATCTCACAGGGCTATGTATTTTTGCATATACCTCTTTGTGATTATGCATACTTGCATAGGCGATCTTGAGGGCTGTGATTGAGGTGTCATTTCTGAAGCCTAAAGCGGTGGCGCGATTGCTGGCTTCTCTTTCCTGGTTAATCATTTAGTTGAGCGATAGTGAAAGCCCGAGGTACTCATCAATACCGGTTAAGGCTTTCTTCTAAAGTGAAGTGTGAACCACTTTAATCTAAATATAATGTAAGTGCTTCTAAATTCAGCGGGTTAAACCTGTAAGTTTAGAAGGGGGAGCAAAGATGAAAAAGATGAAACTTGCGGTTTGTCTAGCCACATTGATGGGCACAGCCGGATTCATGGGCAACGCCATGGCAGCCGACAACCTGGCTGATTTCCACGCCCAAAACCAAGAGTGTGATAGCTGTCACCAAGCAGATGGTGAGCTATCAAACGACAGCCTGACCTATGAAAATGCTCAGTGTGTTTCTTGTCACGGTACCCTAGCGGAAGTGGCTGAAAGCACTAAGCATGAACACTACAACGCCCACGATTCTCACTTCCCTGGTGATGTTTCTTGTACTTCTTGCCACAGCGCACACGAAAAATCTATGGTCTACTGTGACTCTTGCCATAGCTTCGATTTCAACATGCCTTATGCCAAGAAGTGGGAACGTCACGAGCCAACTATCGCCGAACTGGCGAAAGACAAGGCAGAACGTCAAGCGGCTCTTGCTAGCGCACCTCGCGATACCGTTGACGTAGTGGTTGTAGGTTCAGGCGGCGCAGGTTTCTCTGCCGCAGTATCGGCCCACGATAATGGCGCTAAAGTGATTCTGATCGAGAAAGAGCCGGTTATCGGCGGTAACGCCAAGTTGGCAGCCGGTGGTATGAACGCCGCTTGGACCGATCAGCAAAAAGCGAAAAACATCAAAGATGACCCAGAGATCATGTTTAAAGACACCATGAAAGGTGGCCGTAACATCAACGATCCTGAGTTGGTTAAGATCCTTTCTTCTCACTCAAAAGGCTCTGTCGACTGGATGACTGGCATGGGCGCCGACTTAAGCGACGTAGGCCGTATGGGTGGTGCTTCTGTTAACCGTTCGCACCGTCCTACAGGTGGTGCCGGTGTTGGCGCACACGTGGTACAAGTACTTTACGATAACGCGGTTAAGCGCAACATCGATATCCGCATGAACACTCGCGGCGTTGAGATCCTCAAAGACGACAGCGGTAAGGTGAAAGGTATCCTGGTTAAGGGTATGTACAAGGGTTACTACTGGGTGAAAGCCGATGCAGTGATTCTGGCTACCGGTGGTTTCGCTAAGAACAACGAACGCGTGTCTAAGCTGGATCCTAAGCTGAAAGGCTTCGTATCGACTAACCAACCAGGTGCAGTCGGTGACGGTATCGACGTAGCAGCAAACGCTGGCGCGGCGATGAAAGACCTTGAATACATCCAGGCTCACCCAACCCTATCTGTTAAAGGTGGTGTGATGGTGACCGAAGCGGTTCGTGGTAACGGCGCTATCCTGGTTAACCGTGAAGGTAAGCGCTTCGTCAACGAGATCACTACTCGTGACAAGGCGGCTGCGGCAATCCTTCAGCAAACTGGTAAGTCTGCTTACCTGATCTTCGATGATTCAGTACGTAAGTCACTGAAGAAGATCGACAAGTATATCGGCCTGGGCGTAGCACCTAGCGCAGATAGTCTGGAGAAACTAGGCAAGCTGGAAGGTATCGATGGTAAGGCGTTGACCGAGACTGTCGCTCGTTACAACAGCTTCGTGACCAGTGGTAAAGATGCCGATTTCGAGCGTCCTAACCTGCCACGCGCACTGAACGAAGGTAACTACTATGCCATCGAAGTGACTCCTGGTGTTCACCACACCATGGGCGGCGTGATGATCGATACTAAGGCCGAGGTAATGGATGCCAAGAAACAGGTGATTCCAGGCCTATACGGCGCGGGTGAAGTGACTGGTGGTGTTCACGGTGCAAACCGTCTTGGTGGTAACGCTATCTCTGACATCATCACCTTTGGTCGCCTAGCCGGTGAACAAGCCGCTGATTACGCTAAGAAACACTAATATTTCTTAATCAATATCAACCGGTTACTAACATAGTTAACACTCCAAAAGGTGGCTAGGAAGCCACCGCTGAAAGCCACGGCCACCGCCGTGGCTTTTTTGTATAGGGATATGCTTATCCCCGGTGGCCAAGGAAGGCCAAAGAGGGGATTTGTGTCTGGAACACTTATGCCAAAGCCCAGGGATGGAAGGCTTTGGTGTTTGTATAGGGACTTACGTTTATGGGGAACTTATCCCCGGTGGCCCTGCTATCGACGTTCGCAGATGCATCTATACAGGAAGTTTTACCTCTTAGATCAGGCTTTAACTCTGCCATTTAAGGGTTAAGCGTTTGGGATTTCGTACTATTAGGCTTTTCGTTGTTAGAATGGTTTCCTGTATTCAAATAGGCAGCAAAGTTGAAAATTTTAGTTACAGGTACTGCGGGTAGGGTCGGTCGGGCCATCTATATTCACCTAATGAAAGAGCATGAAGTTGTTGGAATCGATAGGACACCATGTTCGACCGCTGATGTTGTCGGAGATATCCGTGACACTGCCTTATTGGCAGAAGCGTTAGAAGGTGTCGAGGTGATCATTCATACCGCGGCGCTGCATGCGCCCCATGTTGGGTTGGTACCAGGTGATGAATTTGAAGAGATCAATATCAAAGCGACAGAGCAGTTGGCTCTGATGGGGGTAAAAAAGGGGATCAAACACTTTGTATTCACCAGCACTACTGCCCTTTATGGTTTTGCGTCAACTCCCGCAGGACGTGCTGGATGGGTTGATGAAACTGTGATGCCAAGGCCTAAGACGATCTATCATCATTCAAAGATTAAGGCTGAGCAGTTACTCGAAAATATCTCAAGCTCGTTTGATTTACCTGTCACGGTTCTGCAGATGTCGCGCTGTTTTCCTGAACCGGTGAACTTAATGGCTGTCTATCGTTTGACCCGCGGCATAGATGCTCGAGACGTTGCCCGTGCCCATGCCTGCGCCGTGGAGCGTAGGTTGTCGGGATTCAGGCGTTACATCATTTCCGGTAAGACCCCCTTTAGCAAAGCATGTTGTGAAAGGCTTTATCGAGATGCCAATGATGTTATTCGAGAGGCGATACCGGGGCTTGCCGAGAGCTTTGCGGTTCGAGGTTGGAGCATGCCACAATCGCTCGATCGTGTGTATGATTCAAGCCTGGCACAGCATGAGCTCGGCTGGCAGCCCAAATATGGTTATGAGAGTGTATTGAGTTTGCTCGATAATGAAAGCGCCGAGGTTCTACCAATGAAAAGTCAAAGTTAGCAAAGAAACAAATTGCTTGTATGATTCGAACCTAGAGTCTTAAGTTTGTCTAAGTAGGATATTTCGCATCTTATAATTAAGCGCAGTTTAGAAAATGGAGTGTTAAGTCGAATGGATTTAAACGCAACTGTTTGGGGGCAAGTGTATTTGGTTCTTGCTCTTATCGTTATTTATCTGACAATTAGATATGCAAAAGGCATTTCTAACAATCTTTCTTTGGTTGTTTTTTATACGTGCATCCTAAATGTTTTTATGCCGCCGGTTGGCTGGATATATTGTTTCTACTGGTTTAGGCGCAGCGCTTTAGGAAAAATCAGCTAATAAAGAGTTTAGGCTGCGAAAGAGGTTAGTGCAGTCTTCCGATAGCTTGTATGCATTGACTGTATCTATTTAGGTATTGAGAAACGATAAGGAAAGGAAACCTTAGCCCGAATCTTTGCTGCTATTTATCGCCTGTCTGGCGGGGAGTGTGCAAATACTTCTGTGACACGCTTTACGCCATCCCTGGCCGCTCTGCGGTTTCATCCCTGAAACCGAAGGTCACAGACGTATCTACACCATCTTATCTAACGTTTCTTCGATTTGATCTCATCAGTTGTGGCTAAGAGGTTTTCTTATTCGCTGCAGCCACTTTATTAGGGCAATTAAAGGTTGTGTCTTCTTGGCTACTTGTCTTTTATTACGTGAGAGGATTGTTTACTCATGACAAACAGGGCAATGCCGCCGAGGACGGCGATGGAGGCGAGCAGGAGTCTGCTTGTGAATGCCTCGCCGATCCAGATGAAGCCGCCGAAGGCGGCAATAATGGGTACGCTGAGCTGAACGGTCGCGGCGGTGACGGCAGAAAGAGATGGCAGGACTAAATACCATAGGGCGTAGCCCAGCCCCGAGGCGAGGGCGCCTGAGGCCACGGCGTAGCCAATCCCGGTGGCGCTGATCGTCTCTGAATTAGAGAGCAGGGCAAAAGGCACCAGGGCCATGGGCACCGCGCGAATAAAATTCCCCGCCGTGGCCAATGTGGGACGCTTTGTGCCGCGACCTAGCAGGGAGTAGACGCCCCAGGAAACCCCGGCGATTATCATCAGCATGGCGCCTATTAAGGGCGGAGCGCTTACGCCCGGCAGCACTAACCATACCAATCCCGCTCCAGCTAGCAGGGCGCCTATCATCTGTTTTCGATTTATCCGCTCGCCCGACCATAAACCGTAGAGGATCATGGTGATCTGCACTGCACCGAACAGCAACAAGGCACCCGTGCCGGCGCTTAGGCTGTTGTAGGCAAAAGAGAATGCGACCGCGTAACCAAATAGCGCCGTTGCCGACAGCCAGTTACCACCAAGCTCGCCGGCGCGAATATGACGTGATGCGAGTATCCCCAGAACCAGGGCGCCGGAAGCGATACGTATCAGGGTGAAGCTGGCTGCGCCGATGCTGCCCGATGCCAGGGCCTCGCGGCAAAACAGCGAGTTGGCCGCAAAGGCCAGCATGGTGACCGAGGTGAGTAACAGCAGGCGTATCCAGGGTTGTTGGGGCATGGTTAATCTTCTGCGTTGAATCTCTTAGCGATATTAGTTTCAGTGTATCGTGGGATTGGTTGTTTGCCACGGTGGTTAAGGGGTTAATGCTTTGGCATTTCACGGTATGTGAATTTATTGAGTGAATTGAAGGTTGAACCTTCATTGCTACCTAACGCCTGCCCGGCGGGGGATGTGCAGATACACCCGTGACACGCTGTTCGCCATCCCTGGCCGCTCTGCGGTTTCATCCCTGAAACCGAAGGTCACTGGCGTATCTGCACTCGGTATTCAACGTCTCTTCGATTTGACCTCATTTGTCGTCGATAGAGGGGAAAACTCAGTGCATCTTTGCCACTTTGTTATTTATAAGTGGCAGCTTGAGGAGTAAAAAACTGTAAAGTTCAAAGCCTTAGGCTCGTTATGCGGAAGGTTTGGAAAAGCGCATGCGCGTTTTTCTGGATGGTGTATTTGAAGTAAAAGTGATAACTTCTTTACAATACAATCAGTTAACATTGCGCGTTGTCACTGGCCTAATGAGGTAAACGCGCACGCACACTAATAAGCAGTTATGTGTTATGGAGGTTTGATTGAGTATTGATATTAGACAAAAAGTTTCTCGTTTCATGAATAAATCATTGGATATGGAATGGCCCGTTGGAGTTGTAGACTTTGAAAGTTCTACTTTCATCGTTGATGGTTCTAAGCCGCTTCAGCATGTTCAAGATGATATTGAAACAGCATTTTTATGGTGTTGGTCTATTAAGGATCATCTTATTGAGCAGTTACTAGCGTCAAACTCTAAAGTAAAAAAGAAAACTATTGAAGATGAAATAAATACTTATCATAGTTTGCTTTTATGTTCAGATGTGGCAAATGGGCTAAAACATAAAACTCTTAATAAAAGTCGTAGTAAAAAATATGCAAAACTATCAGTAATCCAAACTATATTAATAAATAAAGAAACAGTTTCTATGATTCAGAAACTTGATGGTCAGTATTTTATAACACCTTCCAATGGTGATTGCGTTAAAGTAAAAGCAAGCATAATAAGCCAAGATGAAGAATATTTGTCTGATGCCTATGAATGTTTAAGTAAAAGTTTAGAGGCATGGGGTGAAATTAGCTCCAAGTTTAGTGACATATGACAAGATTTTTAAATTAAGAATAAAGTGTATTATATTCGCTTTGTTACACATATAATCCACAATTTTTGTCTGCTTAACGTGACGTTGGCTTTTCAAACGACATCATCAACATAAAAGGAGTTTAATGATGAGGTTTATACTTCTAATTATTTGCATAACTACTATCATTCCTAGCTTTTCTTATGCCGATTACGGCGTGCCTTTTATATTTCAAAGCTGCTATAAATCATTAGACTATGTAACTTTCAAATTTGAGTATGTTAATCAACCAGAACAATTATATGACGAAGATACAAAGGGTTTGCCTATAGCTGTCAGGAAAGAATT
Organism: Shewanella loihica PV-4; assembly: GCF_000016065.1. NCBI lineage: Bacteria > Pseudomonadati > Pseudomonadota > Gammaproteobacteria > Alteromonadales > Shewanellaceae > Shewanella > Shewanella loihica. The sequence continues at coordinate 3,688,990 of NC_009092.1, read as the reverse complement.
CGAAGCTAAAGGTGTTATATATCCAGGAGTAATAGATACAAGTATTTGCGAATTAGACAATGCAACTATTAAAGTTTGGCTAGAAAAGGAAAGCTTACTTTCAGTTAGCATTAATGGTGTGACGAAAGTGGATAGTATTCCCATTAATGGTGGTTCTATTTTTTTTGATAAACTTATTATTGATGGGCATAGTTTTCCAAAAGGCGCTGACAAAGGTGGTTTAAGTTTTTGCTTTTATGGTCCTGATAAAAATCGGTCTGTTACAAAAGAATATTTCTATATTTATCAGCAGTATCCAAATTCAGAGGTAATAGATATGAATCGCCTTAAAAAAGAAGTGAATGACAGAAATAATTGGGAGAATCCGAGTTATTTCAAAGACTGCGATGGTTTTCAGAGGTACATATGAAAAGCTAATTAAGGCGCTTAAAGTGGACGCAAAACAGTTGGCTTGCGCTCATTCTTCGCTAAATTTAGCCAACAATTTTGAGCTCGGTAGCGAGGTGCTACCCCTATAAATTCGAGCTAAGTGGGTTAGAACAAAAAATCTAACATTGGAAATGTCCGGAATTTTCCCAAGTCGTTTAATCGAAGAGATGGATAACTGGGTGTAAACAGGCTTTTGGCCTTCGAAATCAGGGATGATTTCGCAGAGCATCCAAGGATGGACTTGCTGCGTGCCAAAAGCGTGTTTGCACAGTAGGTCGTTCATTCACATCCATGTGATCACGACATTGGTGCCTCCATGCACTGCACCTGCCGCAGGCAATTGATACACCATGCTGTCTTGGTTAAAGGATGGCTTTCATATACGAAATCGGGTAGATGTTCTAAAAGGAAACTTTAAGAAAGCGTCATTAGGCTGGCTGCTAACCAGCCTAGGTTAGAGTAACCAGCCTAGGTTAGAGTAACCAGCCTGGGTCAAAGGAACTAGCCTAGTACCTCGGTCAACACCCTCTGCCAATTCCCGCCCATTATTTTAGCGCGATCGCCGCTGCTGAATCCGGCGCGGGCCAGAGCGTTGTCGATACGCTCCATGCGCTCGATATGGTTAAGCGCTGGGATCACCACGTGTTTGGGGTCGTGGTCGAAGCCTAGTACGCCGCGGGCTCGCAGGCTATGCCACCACTCGACATATTGTTTCACGCCTTCGGCGTTGTCGTTGTTGAGTTCCAAGAGCTTCTCGTGGCCCCGCAGCGGGTAGTCGTTGGCAATCGCCACGGCGTCTATGCCGCCGACATTGGCCACATGTTTGAGCTGTTCCAGGTAGTGGTCTGTGGTGGGCGTTTGCTCAGTGGTGAGCCAGAAGGTCATCATGAAGACGCCGAACAGGCCGCCGGTGTCGGCAATTGCCTTGATTACCTCGTCGGGTGAGCAGCGGGCATGGTTAACGATGGCGCGCACGGCGCCATGGCTCTGCACTATCGGCGCACGGCTGGCCTTGGCGCTGTCTAGCGCCGATTGAGGGCTGGAGTGGCTGACGTCGATCAGCATCCGCTTGCTGTTGAGCTTGTGGATCAGCTGATGGCCGGCCTTGGTGAGCGGCAGGTCGAGTCCCTGCTTGCCATCGTTGTCCAGGGCGCCGCCGCTGAAGCGGTTACCGTAGTGGTGGGTAAGCTGCAGTACCCTTAGGCCGCGCTCATAAAACTCATCCACCTGGTTGAGATCTTGATTTATGCTCTGTTCGACGCAGTCTGCCCCCTGGATCTGGAAGAAGACGGCGGTGCGGCCGCTGGCATGGGCCGTTTGTATATCCTTGGCGCTACGCCCTAGTAGTAGCTTGTCTGGGTTGGCGTTTACCCTGGCTAGGGCCTCGCCGATGCTTTTGACGCAGGCGTTGTAGGTGCGTTTGTAGTTGGTGGTGCCATCGGCCTGTTCTATGGCCTCGATGGCGGATATGTCGCACAGGTAGGCATCGAGCTTTGACGCGCCGAGATCGGCTAAGTCCTCCGGCAAAAAGGAGAGGCCATCGATATAGAGGGGCTTCCCTGCGGTTTTTGCCCAGCCATTCAGGGGCGATAACTGAGTTAACAGACCGGCAGCGGCCAAGGCTTTTAGTAGCTGACGTCGTTGCATTTGCACAGGCATATTGCGCTCCTCAATAGTTGTTATTATCGCGGCAAATCAATGGGATTAAGCTGCTGATACTAACATCAAATAATCTGTCAGGGGAGCGAAGCCGGGCACTCATGGCCATTGAATTAGCCATTGAATTGGCCATTGAAACGACCATGAGTGTCGCTTTGCGCTTAAGCTAAGTGGGCGGCTATCGCCTTACCAACGGCGCCAGCACTGGCAGGGTTTTGCCCGGTAATGACTCGCTCATCTTCTATGACAAAGGCATTCCAGGGTTGCACCTTGTTATAGCGCTTGGCACTGCGGGTGAGGGCTTCTTCGAGCAGGAAGGGGATTTTATCGATAGTACCGTAGTCGACCTCTTCTTCGCGGGTAAAGCCGGTGACAGACTTATCGGCAATGAGTTTTTGCCCTGTGCTCAAGGTGATGGGGAGCAGGCCGGCAGGCCCATGACAGACCGCGCCTATGACGCCGCCATTTTCGTAGTGCGCCGCACTGAGACGAGCAACCTCCTGGTTATGGGCTAAATCCGACAATAGACCAAATCCGCCGGGGTAGTAGATGGCGCTGTATTCTTGGATGTCGATCTGTGAGGCTGGAATGGTGTTGTTGACCCGGCTGATGAAAGCGGCGTCTTGCAGCATAGAGGCGTTAATCTCATCGCCTTCGATATCTGTGCCGTACAGGGGAGCCTTGCCGCCGTTAATTGACACCAGATCATAATCCAAACCTGCGGCTAATAGCTCATGCAGGGCGTGGGTGAGTTCTGGGGCGAAGGTGCCGTTGGCCTCATCGGTATCGCCTAGGGTCGCGTGGTTCGTCAAATAAATAAGTACTTTTTTCATGATGCAATGTCTCTGTTACTGAAAGTGGACTCATTGTAATTCTTCCCTTGAGTGGTGATAATCCTGCTAGGTGGCAAATTAATATTGTTATATAGCAATAATGGTGGTTCATGGACAGCTTTGAGGGAATTGTCGAATTTATAGCGGTTGCCGAGTCTAACGGTTTCTCTGCGGCGGCTCGTCAACTGGGACTTTCTACCAGTCATGTCAGTCGTCAGGTGGCAAGACTCGAGGTGCGTTTGGGCTGCGCCCTGTTTGCGCGTACTACGCGCAGTGTCAGTCTGACTCAGGCCGGGCAGGGCTATTATCGTCAGTGTCAGAATCTGTTGGTGGGACTTAGGCAAGCGAATGAGGAGGTGACCCAGCAGCAGTTGCAGTTGAGCGGCACGCTGAGAGTCAGTGCCGCAGGTGCCTTTGCTGAGCAGTATATTGCGCCGGTATTGATTGACTTTGCAAGGCAGCATCCAGCGTTGACGATAGAGATGGACTTCAATAGTCGTATGGTCAATTTTGTCGAAGAGGGTATCGATTTCGCCATTCGTTTTGGGGCGCTTAAAGATTCGGGGCTCGTGGCGCGTAAGCTGGCGAATCGAGACATGATGGCCGTGGCCAGTCCTCAGTATCTGGCTGAGTTTGGCATTCCCAAGACGCCGCAGGATCTTAGACTGCATAGCTGCATCATCTCGAACAATGATCACTGGCTGTTCCAGCAAGGGGACGGCGAGCTGAGCATTAAGGTCGAGGGACGCTGGCGCAGTAATAATGTGCCTGCCGTGATTGCGGCGGCAGAGCAACACCTGGGTATTGCCTACCTGCCTAAGAGTAGCTTTATTGCGCCGCTAGCCAAGGGCAGTCTGGTACCTGTATTGTCCTCATACTGGAATCGGGGGATCACCAGCTGGATTGTCTATCAAAATCGTCGTTTCTTGCCTATGCGGGCGCGAATGGCTATAGACCATCTGTTAGCACACTTTGCCGATTGGCTGGAGTGATTCACCGCACCGCCATCGCATTCCAAAACAGGGCGAAGCTGGCGCTGCGCTCATGGGCTTGCTGCCAACGCTCCGGGTGGTCGACAAAGTAGCGGGTGGCGGCCAGGTATTGGCCGTGGCAGTTGTCCTGCATCAGCTCAATGGGATACTCGGCCAGCTCGCCGCTTGCCTGGCCCTGGCGGATCAACTCGGCAATAAAGCCTAGGATGCCGTGCATCGCCTGATCCCGCACCGACTGTTCGACGGTGGGTGACATGGAGTAGAGCTGAAAAAACGCCTGCTTGAGCGGATTGGCCATGGCCCAGGTCAGCGCCGCAAACCAGAGCTGCTCGGCATCTTGCTTGAGGTCGCCTCGGCTGCTGACGCTCGCTTGTATGGCGTCGGCAAATTCCTGTTTTACGCCTAGAAACAGCTGCTCGAGCAGCTGCTCCTTGGAGGGGAAATGGTGAAACAGGGTACCTGTCGCGACCCCCGCCTCGCGGGCGATGGTGGCCGTGCTGGTGCCATGAAAGCCCTGACTGACGAACAACTGCAGGGCGGTCTCTAGGATGGCCTGTTTCTTGGTGCGTTTGCTGCTTGCTGTCATCTGCGCCTGCCCGTTAGCGTAAAAACAGCTTCATCAGCAGCTGCTGAATGGCATTGCCATAGGGAGGATGCACCAGCTTGCCCGTGTTGAGCTTGCCGCGGCTTAATATGGTCTTGGCGTGGCTCATGGTGAGGAAGCCTTCCTTGCCATGGTAGTGGCCCATGCCTGAAGGGCCAATGCCGCCGAAGGGGGCATCGTCCGCAGCCACATGGAACACGGTTTCGTTGATGCACACACCACCCGAGTGGGTCTGGTTGAGCAGTCGCTGCTGAGTATCGCTATCGAAGCTCATGATATAGAGGGCCAGCGGGCGAGGGCGGTCGTTCACATAGTCGATCGCCTGCTCCAGGCTGTCATATTCGACGATGGGCAGCAGTGGGCCGAAGATCTCCTCCTGCATCACCTTCATCTGCTCGTTAACTCCGGTTATCAGCTGCACCGGCAGCTTGCGGCTGCCTGGCGTCATGGTTTCTGTGCTGGTGGGGGTTACCTGGGCGCCTAGGTCGATGGCGTCTTGCAGCACAGCCTGTAGGCGATCGAACTGACGCTGATTGATGATGGCGCCGTAGTCGGGGTTCTGGCCTATCTCGCCGTACATCTGCTTGAATCTGTTAATGAAGGCCTGCACGAAGGCCTGGCTCTGGCCCTTGGGCAGCAGCACATAGTCGGGGGCGACGCAGATCTGCCCGGCGTTGAGGCACTTGCCGTAGATCATTCGCTCCACGGCGGTATCCAGCGGCATGTCTGGCGCTATGATCACCGGCGACTTGCCGCCCAGCTCCAGGGTGACTGGGGTAAGGTTGTCGGCGGCGGCGCGCATCACATAGCGGCCAACCGTGGTTGAGCCGGTAAACAGCAGATGGTCGAAGGGGAGCGCCGAGAAAGCGGCGGCGACCTCGGCCTCGCCTTCGACGACAGCCACCTGGGTCTCATCGAACAGGCCAGCCAGCATTTGCCTCAGCACCCTGTTGGTCTCTGGGGTGAATTCAGACAACTTGATCATGGCGCGGTTGCCAGCGGCCAGGGCGGTGATCAAGGGACCGATGGAGAGCATCACGGGGAAGTTCCACGGCACTATGATGCCGACAACGCCCAGAGGCTGATACTGCACCTCCACCTTGGCGGGCGCCAGCAGTATGCCCGCGTGGCGACGGCTCGGCTTCATCCAGCCCTTGAGCTTCTTCAGGGTGTAGTTGATGTTGTTGACGCAGGGCATGATGTCTGAGATGCGGCTGTCATCAGGAGATCTGTGACCATAGTCGGCATTGAGGGCCTCGACGATCGCCTGCTGATGGCTCAGCAGCGCCTGCTTGAGGGCGATAAGCTGGGCCTCGCGTTGCAGCCTCGAAGGGGCGCCTTGCTCACGGAAGCTGGCCTTCTGCCTCGCCAGCAGTTGGTTGAGGCCTTGGCCGACATCTAGGTTTGCGGGCATGTTCATTGTGCTTATCCTTACTCGTTTTGGGCGCCTGTCTATCTCAGTTTAACGCCGCATAGTCACCTGTGTTAGTTGGCCTATGAGGCTAGGTCAGTGGGCCAACCTTAAAAAACCGACTGATTAGTCGGTCTAATGTTAGGGGGTAAAACGGCCCAGGTCAAATATTGTCCGATAGCGGTGAAAAATGTGATCTGGATCAAGTGGGTGGCGGGGCTGGAAATCTAAAATGAAATAGGCCCTTTTAGCTTGGATTACAGGAGCTTGATATGAGCAGCAATCTACATGGTATCGCCATAGGCATAGAGCGCAGTCAGGATGATTTTTATCTCGCCTTCAAGGCCGTTGGCAAGTTGACCCACGAAGACTATGAGCAGATGACGCCGCTGTTGGAGTCAGCCCTGGCCGGCATAAAGACGCCTGAAATCGTGGCGCTTATCGACATCACAGAGCTCGATGGCCTGTCGCTGCATGCGGCCTGGGACGACCTTAAGCTGGGCTTGAAACACGGTAAGGAGTTTAAGCGGGTGGCCATCATAGGGCAGGGGGAGCTACAGGAGTGGGCGACCCGGGTGGCAAACTGGTTTACCCCGGGCGAGTTTAAGTTCTTCGAGGATAAACGCGATGCACTCGACTGGCTGTGTTAATGGCTAGCCCTTCGTTTATCGCCAGTAACGGTTTTGAGTACTGATTTTGAGCACTGGTTTTGAGTACTGGCTATGAGTATTAGGCGCGGTTTTGGGGATTTGGCGAGCTTTTGGGGATTAGCCGTGGTTTTTAATATTAGTGACGATTTTTTTAGCCGCTTTTACCAGCGCAACTAAGGGCCTGCATCAGCTCAGAGAAAAGCGGAGAAAGTCCTGCCAGACAAGCGATTTCTGTCAAGCCGGTGTCACTTTTATCCGCTATGCTTAAAGAAAGCGAATGGTAAGGAGTAACAGATGAGAAATGGTCAAATTTTATGCCCGACAGATTTTTCTGAAACGGCTTCCCATGCCCTCTCTTATGCCATCGAGATGGCCAACCTGTATCAGGTGGGATTTCGCTTACTTCATGTGGTCGAGCAGCCCATGGGGGATGAGAATTTTCAGATCCTCGCCATCACGCCGGAGGAGCTCGCCCAGTCCATGGAAGATGCCGCCGCCGAGAAGATGAAATCCCTGCTGGCCAAGCTCGATAGCAATCTGCCCATCGAGACCATGATACGTCGCGGCGACGCGGTGACCGAGATCTTAGCCGAGGCCGAAGAGAGCCATGTCGGCATGATAGTGATCGCGAGCCATGGCCGTAAAGGCTTGTCTCATTTTCTGCATACCAATGTGGCAGAGGCGGTGGCGAACCGCGCCAAGTGCCCGGTGCTGGTGGTCAAATAGTCGGGGCGAAGGTCCTGGTTTATAAGCCCGTCGTCGGTCAATGCTAGTCGAGAATGGCTTTTGAGAATGCCTGTCGAGAATGTATGTCGAGTTTAGTTGTCGCGAACGGCTATCGAGAACAGCTGACGACGCAGCTTAGTTTTTGCATTTGTCACAAAGGGATACGAGCGCCTGAACTGAGGAGGTGAATATGCGTACCCGTCAAATATTGTGCCCAACGGATTTTTCCGAGACGGCCTCTCACGCCCTGGGCTATGCCATCGAGATGGCGACGCTGTATGGCGTGGATCTGCGTATCGTTCATGTGGTGAGTGAACCCTACGGCGCCCATAACTATGGGATAGTGGTGGAGAGTAATGAGGAACTGGAGCAGCACCTGCATGCCTATGCCAACGGCAAGCTAGGTGAGATAGTCAGGGACGCGCAGATTAGAATGCCGCCCCATCTCAAGGTGCGCAGCGAGGTGCGTACCGGCGGTGTGTTAGGTCAGATATTGCTCGATGCCGAAGAGAACGATGTAGGCATGATAGTGGTCGCCAGCCATGGTCATACCGGGCTCGCCCACCTGTTGAATCCGAGCGTGGCAGAGGAGCTGGCCAATAAAGCCAAGTGCCCCGTGATGGTGGTGAAATAGTCTAGCCGCGGCAGGTGTCGCGATAGAGCTGGTCCGCCAGGGCGTGCAATACCTCTGGCGCCGGCTTGGTATGGGCAAAGGTTCTGAGCCCAAAGATCCCCATAACGAAATAGCGCGCCAGATGAGCGGCATCTCCCTTAAGTTCTCCCCTGTCGACGGCTTGTTCAAACTGGGTCGTCAGCGCCTGCTGCCAACTCTCTAGATGCGATTGCACAGCATCTCTTATCATCTCATCTTGCTCGGCCACCTCGTTGAGCGCCTTGGTCAGCAGGCAGGCCTTGGGCGTATCCTTGCACTGACACTCATCGACTATGCCGGCCAGATACTGCTTAAGCTGCTCGGGGAAGGGGAGCGCCGAGCCGAAACAGGCCGTTAGCTCGGCTTTTCTGTCCTGCCCATATTGTTCTATCACCGCCAGCAGGAGGCCGCGCTTGTTGTCGAAGGCGCAGTAGATGGAGCCAGGGTGTAACCCAGTGGCCTTGGTGAGATCTTGCATGCTGGTCTTGGCGTAGCCCTTGTCGATAAAGGCATTCATGGCCTGTCTCAGTACCTGCTGGCGATCAAATTCGGCGTTGCGCATCTTACTCTTTGGCTGCTTGTTGGGGCGATAAATGGGATTGTACTCAATTTTGAATGAACGTTCAAAAAAGATCTTGAATCCTTTTTTGACTGAGAGTATCTTGAACGCTCATTCAAGAAAGAGAGCCGATTATGACCGCCGATCTGTTTCAGCCTTATGCGCTAAATGCCAGTATTACCCTTAACAACAAGATCCTGATGGCGCCACTTACTCGCTGTCAGGCCGACGATGACCTGGTGCCAACCCAGGCGATGGCCGACTACTATGCTCGCCGCGCCGATGCCGGGCTTATCATCTCCGAGGCGGTGATCATTCGCCCCGATGGTCAGGGCTATCCCAATACCCCGGGCCTGTTTACCCCAGAGCAGATCCAGGGCTGGCAGCGCGTGACCAGCGCCGTGCATGCCAAGGGCGGTAAGATCTTCGCCCAGCTGTGGCACACGGGCCGGGTGGCACACTCACACTTCTTCGGTGGCCAGACGGTCGCGCCGTCGGCGGTGAAGATTGAAGGCACAGTGCCGCGTCAGCGTGAGCTGGCCTATGAGACCCCTAAGGCGTTGACCACAGATGAGATTGCGCAGTTGGTGGCCGACTATTCCCAAGCGGCGGCCAATGCCATAGACGCCGGTTTCGATGGCGTCGAGATCCATGGTGCCAATGCCTACCTCATCGATCAGTTCCTGCACCATGACAGCAACCGCCGCGATGATGAGTTTGGCGGTACGCCGGAGAATATGGCGCGCTTCCCGCTGGCCGTGGTGGACGCCATCGTTAATCGTATCGGTAATGAGCGCACCGCACTGCGAGTGTCGCCGGGCGCCTATGTCAACATGCAGGGCGACAGCCGGGATCGCGCCGTGTTCGATTATTTCTTAAATCAGCTGGAGTCTCGCCAGCTGGCCTACCTGCATGTGGGGATCTTCGATGATGCCCTGACCTTCGAGTATCTCGGCGGGCGAGTGTCGGACTATGTGCGCGGCCATTACAGCCAGACCTTGGTGGGGGTAGGCAGTTACAGCGCCGAGACAGGGGCGCAGGCCATCGCAGATGGTCGCTTCGATCTGCTGGCAATTGGTCGCCCCTTCATCGCTAACCCAGACTATGTGGTCAGGGTGCGCGACAGACAGCCGCTGGTGACTTACTCAGATGAGATGCTGGCCGAGCTGGTATAATCGCAATGCTCGTTTTTAGCATTGGCCTTCAAGCCTAGCCTTTCAAGCCTTTGCTTAGGATGAGACAAATAATTGAGACAAATAAAAAGGGCATATCGCGTCGGCGATATGCCCTTTTTAGTGCCTGTTAGCTTTTAACTCAAGTCTAGAGCTTCCAGGTAATGGTGGCGCTGTAGTTCGCCGGGGCGCCGTAGAAAGCCTGGGCCCAATAGAGACTGTTGAGGTATTTCTCGTCGGTCACATTGTTGGCGTTGAGGCTCAGCTGCAGATTGTCATTAAACTGATAGCGGGCCATGAGATCGACGATGGCATAGGCGCCCTGGCGGGTGATGATCGCCTCGCCCGCATTGGCAAAGCCGTCGCCGACCACGCCCTGATCGCGGTAGATATCATCCTGCCAGCGCATGTTCATCCCCACAGAGAGGCCTTCGATGGCGGCCACGTCATAGGTGGCGGCAAACTTCAGCAGGCGACTCGGGGTGTAGGCGGCGACAATCTTGGCGTTGTCGTCATTGCCATCGATGTCGAAGTCGGTGAAGCCCAGGCTCAGGTTGAGGCCGTCGAACACCTCACCGGCTACCTCAAACTCATAGCCCTTGCTGTTGATGCCATCGGCACCTATGTAGCGCTGGTCGGTCGGCGGCAGATCGGCGGTGCGGGGATCGGGCACCGCCAGGTTGACCTGCTGGATGTCGAAGTAGGCCAGGCTGGCGATCAGGCGGCCGTCGAACAGCTCGCTCTTGAAGCCTATCTCCTTGCTCTCACCCGTCACGGGGGCCAGCAGGTTGTCGTCGATATCCATCTCGGTTTGCGACTTGAAGGTCTCGGTATAGCTGGCGTAGGCCACAAGCTCAGGGGTGATACGATAGACGGCGCCCAGGTATGGAATAAACTGGCTGTCTTCCACGTCTTGCACCTTGTCGTAGGAGACGCCTTCGGCCTGCCACTTGTTGAAGCGGCCGCCGGCGATGAAGTGGAAACCGTCGAACAGGTTAAAGCGACCCGTGAAGTAGGCGGCCTGCTGCTTGGCGCTAACGTCACTGCCTCGTGGGCTGTCGGCAAAAACTGGCTTAGGCGTGTTGCCATCCCAGTCGTTGAGATCTGGCATGGCCGGGAAGCCGTTGCCCGTGGTGTAGTCGTATAGCGAGGTGTCGATATAGTCTACCTTGGCGTAGTTCACCCCGGCCACCAGTTGATGGTCGCGGCCAAACAGGCTGAACTCGCCGTCGACATAGAGATCCACCAGATCATGGCTCTCATCCAGATCGTATTCGCTGCCATAGCCGGTGAGGCCAAGGCCGGTTTCTCTGTCGGGGGTGCCATAGACGTAGAAGAGCTCGGTATCTTCATCCGTGCTCTTGTGGGAGTAGGTGGCACGCAGGCGCCAATCGTCGGCGAAGTAGTGGCTCAGCTCTACCACTGTGTTGTTCTTGATCACCTGCCAGTTCGACCAGTTGGCCGAGGTGTTGGTGGATCTGTCGTAGTTGGTTGGGCTGCCGTCTGTGTAGTAGAGCGGCAGGGCGCCCCAGTTGTTACCTGTGGCATCGTTGTTGATGTAGCTGTGGCTGACCGACAGGCTGGTGTCGTCACTCAGGTTGGCCTCGATGAAGGCGTAGAGCACGCTCTTGTCTGTCTCGTAGCGATCGAGGTAGGAGTCTTTCTGCTGTTTTACCGCCACCACGCGGGCGGCGAAGTTGTCGTTGAGGCGGCCACTGGCATCGGCCTCGACTCTGGCGTTGTTGAAGCTACCATAGCTGGCCTGGAGCTTGAGTTGATTGTCAGAGGTCGGACGCTTACGAATGAAATTGACCGTGGCCGAGGGGTTACCCACACCTGTCATCAGGCCGTTGGCGCCACGGATCACCTCGATGCGATCATAGATGGCGGTGTCTTCGTCGGCGTGGTTGTTGCCTGAGGTCAGTGGCAGGCCGACACCGTCGATCTGGAAGTTGGTGATGTCGAAGCCGCGGGCCGTGTAGTAGGTGCGGTCCGTCTCGATGCGCTCGACATTGATGCCGGTGGCGCTGTCCAGGGCGCTGTTGATGTCGTTGAGCTGGAAGTCGTCCAGCTGAGCATCTGTGATCACAGACACCGACTGTGGAATATCTATGATGGCCAGATCCAGGCGCGAGGCGCCGCCGACCGAGTGGGCATTGTAGCCCTGCACATAACGGCCGCGAACCTCGATCTTCTCGATGTTCAGGTTGTCCTGTTGGCTGTCATTGTCTAGTGGAGCAGTTTGATTCTCTGCGTGGCCTGGCATAGTCGCCATGCTCAGGGCGCAGAAGATAGCGAGCGAAATAGGCTTAAGTTTCATGATCTGTCGTCATCTTAGCAAAAGAAGAATAGTGAGGAGCGGTGCAAGACCGCTGGGGACTTGGCACGCCAACCAAATTTACGCAACAAAGGATATACAAAAAAAGCAGGATTTTAAATGGGAATGGTTATCATTTACTTTTGTGTCGAATGTAAAGAAAAAGACTGATTTTTCATGCCTGGCGGCCGCTTCGGCCTTTGCATTAGCAAGTTCGTCGGCTTTTTCTATACTCAGAGGTGTGAACTGGATCAGATTTTTAAGGTGAGGCACCCATGAGAAAAAGCGTAATTGGAGTATCTGGCTTGCTGCTGATGTCGGCAGGCGCCCTGGCCTTCGCGGGTCAAGCTGTTGCTGGTCAAGAGCAGGCTAAGACGAGTTCAACCCCGGCCTTCGAGCATGCCAACAGTAACGCCGCCTTCCTGCGCTGCGGCACCCGTACCCCCTCGGATCTCGAGGTGAAGATGTTGAATGAGCATCTCAAGGCCCTCAAGAAGCCGAGTGGTGTGGGTAATGGCAACGGCGGCGGTGGCGGCGGTGGTGATGGTGGCACGGGCGGTAACTACACGGCCGTGGGTTATAATATTCCCGTCTATGTCCATCTGATCCTGAGCAGTAGCGGCGACGGCGATGTGTCTGGTCTGGTTACGGAGCAGATGAATGTACTTAATGACGCCTTCGCCGGCGCAGGTGGCGGTAGCGGCTTCGATACCAAGTTCAGCTTCACCTTGATGGGGACAACAAAAACAGAAAACGATGCCTGGTACACTGCGGGGCCGGGCACCAGCGCCGAGCGTGCGATGAAACAATCCCTTCGCCAGGGCGGCGCCGATACCCTCAACATCTATGTCTCTAATCCTGGTGGTGGCCTGCTGGGCTGGGCGACCTTTCCCACGGACTATGCCAGCAATCCTAGCGACGATGGCGTGGTGATCCTCAATCAATCGCTGCCGGGCGGCGCGGCTTCGCCCTATAACGAAGGCGATACCGCGACCCACGAGGTCGGCCACTGGCTGGGCCTGTATCATACCTTCCAGGGTGGCTGTAATGGCGGTGACCAGGTTTCCGATACCCCGGCCGAGCGTTCGGCGGCCTATGGTTGTCCCTCGGGACGTGACACCTGTCGGCGTGACAGTGGGGACGACCCCATCTACAACTTCATGGACTACACAGACGATAGCTGCATGGTCGAGTTCACCCAGGGCCAGTCTGAGCGCGCCGATACCTTAAGTGGCGCCTATCGCTGGCCGTCTAACTAGTCTCATGGAAAAATCACTTTTGAAACAGGGCCTATGGTGTTTCGCCATAGGCCTTTGTTTGTGGGGGAGTCCTTGTTTGGCGGAGCGACTGAGTGCCCCCGACTTCGTGCCCTGTGGCCGTGACCAGCTGACCTCATGGCAGGGCGAAGTCTTTAACTATCATAGGAGCGAGACCCAAATAGCCTTCGGCATTCGCACCGTAGACGGTACCCTGGAGCGCTTGGATATCGCCTACGCGCTTGAGCAGATGCGGCTCAATGGCGGGCTGTTTACCCTACCAGACTGGAAACGGCTCGAGGTTTCTCCCGGCGTACTCAAACCCTCGGTGCGGGTGAGGGTATGGCGCTGCGATAACGCCGGCGCCATCAGCTTCATGATCGACTGGCTGGAGTGATCCAGCAAGAGCCCTTAATCGCTAAGCTCTTAGTCACTAAGCATAGCGGCGACGCTGCCGCAGAGTGTCATCAAAAACAGAAACCACTTGAGTACCTTGGGGCTAACCTTGATTGCCAGCTTGACCGCCAGATGGGCGCCCACCATGGTGCCTGCTGCTAGGATGAGCCCTGGCAGCCAGAGGATCAGATCTTCCTTGATGAAGACCAGCAGGGAAGCCAGGGTAAAGAACAGCGTACAGAACACCTTGAGGGCGTTGGCCCTCACCAGATCATATCTCAGGCTGCCCGCCAGGGCCGCCAGCAAGACGAAGCCTACCCCCGCCTGCACGAAGCCGCCATAGATCCCGGCCAGAGTCAGCCAGAACCAGGAGCTGGGCGTGTTCTTGACCCGGTTGACCGGCGTGCCCAGCTCGGGCGCTATGATGGCGGGGCGCACTAAGATGATGAGCGCCATCAGCAGCATGGTGCCTAGCAGCAGGGGTTTAATCAGTGTGCTGGGGGCGTAGGCGGCCAGGCCCGCGCCTATAAAGCCGCCAAGTATAGTGGGCAGCAGTATCGGCCCCTTGTCCTGGGTATCTAACTTGCCATGCTTGTGAAAGCCTAACAGGGCGGTGATCGATTGCACCGTGACCCCGACCCGGTTGGTAGCGTTGGCGACCTCGGCGGGCAAGCCCATCACCATGAGTGCGGGCAGGGTGAGGTTGGAGCCGCCGCCGGCCAGGGTATTGATTATGCCAGCCAGAAAGCCGGTGACGACCAGTAACAGGCCGTGGGTGAGGGTGATCTCCATGGGTACTCCTTACGCCCGAATGGGGAATGACTCGCTGGATAAGTTAGAAACTTGAGCCAGGCTCGGCGAGAAACGCCAGCTCCTCTTGGGTGGACTCGCGTCCCAAGATGGCATTGCGATGGGGATAGCGTCCAAAGCGGTCGATAATCGCCTTGTGGCGCAGCTCAAACGCCAGGTTGTTCTCGGCGCCCTCACGATTAAACAGGATCAGGGCGACCTCGTGAATTGCCTGCGACTCGCTGTGCATGTAGGGCATGTAGAGAAAGGGAACCTGTTTAGGCTGCAGCGCCTTGTCTGTGCCGGCGGCCACGGCTTCCTGGGCCAGGGTTAGCGCCATGGGATCGGCGGCGAAGGCTTCTGGCGTATCCCGGTAGATGTTACGGCTAAACTGGTCCAGCACGATAATCTCGGCCAGGCGCCCCTGTGGCGTGGTGCGCCAGTGGTAGAGTTCGCCCTGTTTGGCCTGGGTGAGCAGCTCGCCGAAGCGGGTCTGAAGCACCTTGTCGAAGGCGAGGTCTTTGACAAACCAAGCTTTAGGTTCAATCTCCTCGAACCAGAAGCGAATGATGTCGTCTGGCGTGTGGGCTATCCTGTTCATCTCTGCTCCTTCTTTCCAGCCTTATAGCCAGTTATGTTATATCCAGCTTTAGCTATATCCAGTTTTTCGGATCTTCTCTGGTCAAACTTAACGCGGTTTCGGCAATCAATCTAGCCTCTTTGAGGGGAATATAGGGGATCACCAGGGGGCCTGATGCCAGGCCTAAGTGCAAGGTGGCCAAGGCGTTACGCCGTTGGCCCGGCGTCTGTGAGATACAGACATCCTGGGTCTTACTCAGGGGGACCAGTCGCCAGGTCTGCCCCAGCGCACCCGTATGGATCCAGCAGTCATCCCCCTCCAGGCGATAGCCCCATTGACGATAGTTGAGATAGAGGCCAACAAGCGCCACCAGGGTGAAGCCGGCGACCAGTTCGGTAAAGGGGTTGAGGCCAAGGATAAGGGTCATCACCACGGGAAGCAGTGCCAGCGGGATGGCGCGGCGCCAAAGCCAGCCGCTGTTTATCCCCTGATAACTGGCGGGCAGGGTGTTGGCCTTGGCCGCCAGGCTATCGAATCGGCCGAAGGCCTGAGGGATATCTTCACGGCGCATGCTGGGGATCAGCAGGTGGCGCTTGGCGAGCTGCTCCACTTCATTGCCTTTTACCTGCTCGAAATGTACCGTCCAGCGCCCGATAAGCCTGCCGATGACGGGCTGCTCGAATCGAACCATCTGCACCCTATGCAGGCGCAGCGCATCTTGCTGTTTTGCCAGTATGCCGCCGGTTCGATGCAGCGTTCCCTGACGCAGGCTGAGGCGATAGGGGTAATACTTAAGCACGGCCGAGGCGATAGAGATGAGCGAGAGCAGTAGGTAGAGGAGTATTAGCGCGGCCGCTACCGCCAGGATCTGATAGATAAGTCCGGTGGCGATATTGGCCTGATACCAGTGCCAGGCTCCCTGCACCATGCTGGTTTGTCCAAGTGATTCCCAGTCTACCTGGCCTATGATGGAGCCTGAGATTATCGAGAGCCAGATGAGGTTGTTCTGATAGAAGCCGAAGATCAGCAGATCCTTAAGATCTTTGGCCACCACTAGGCCTTCGCCCTGACGCCGGGATTGCGCGCTTGCCGTAGTGGCCGTCATGCCCGCTTGCTGCGGCTCACTGGCAGGCGCCATGGTCTCGCCATCGGGATAGATAGTCTCTGTACCTTGCAGTTGGGACTGGGAGGCAAACAGGTGTTTCTTGAGTTGCATGGCCTGGCGATAGTTGACCGCGGCCAGCACAGCCTCATCTTGCTTGGAACCGGCCGTCTCCACCACCAGGCTGTAGAGACCGAGCGGGCGGAAGTAGAGGGGCTGCTCCAGTCGCACATTTTGAATCTTGTTCAGCGGGATCTCCTGGGCGCGTTTAAACACCAATCCCTGGCGGATCCCCAGCTTGGCGTCGCTGAGTCGATAGCGATACTTGGCCCATTGCAGACTGGCATAGGTCAGGGTGATCATGACCAGACCCGCGGCGACCAGCAGCAGCCAGGGGGAGTTGAATCCCCGCTGCCAGCCGGTGTAGACCAGGGGGATCAGCGCGTAACCATTGGTGAGTAGCTGGCGTAGGCTGCCGACACTGAAGCTGACGATCGACCAGGGAGACAGGCTCGCCCACTGGGCGAAGCGTGTGCTCATGGGTTAATCCTCGCGCCCGTCGGGGGCTTGATTCTGCGATGCCTGTTTCAGTGAGTTTTGTTCTTGGGCAGCTTGCTTCTGGGAGGCCTGTTTTTGGGAAGCTTTGGCCAGCAGATGCTTACGCAGTGGCTCGGCCGTGTCGTCCCCCAGGCCTGGAAGGCTAATCTCGGCGCTGCCGCTACCTGCGCTGAAGCACTTTAGGGTGTGCTGATGAAAATAGCGCTCCAGCGGGCCCTGAGACAAGCTGACATGCTGCAGGCGGGTATAGGGTAGGGCGATCTTCTTATGCCAAATCAATCCCTTCTGCATGATGAACTCGTGATCGAACACGCCGTAGGCGATAGAGAGGGCGTAGCGATAGCGGCAATAGCTGACGATGCCAGCCAAGATAAGTATGCCCGTCACCAGGGCGATGATCAGGCTGCCCGGCAGGTTGAGCAGTATCGCGGCCAGGGGCGCTATGATCAGCAGCGGCGTGAAGATCAGCAGGTTTTCTATCTGCACCTGATGCAGATAGGCCTGTTCCAGTGGTGTCAGTGGCACTTCATCTATGGCGATCCAGTCTGGCTGCTCCAGCCGGCGCCTGGCCTGCATTGATGCCGAAATTTGAGGAGTCACATCTTCCATTTGTTATCCTGCGAAAGTTGGCTATTGGCTGACTATAACATCTTTCCTTTGGTTGTCAGCCAGTTGCACCTGTTTGTGACGCTTGTTTTATGTTACAAGATAATAAAAACCATGTTGAGAGAGGATGCCTTGAGCGCCGAGTTATCTAAGCAAAAAATCGCCTTCCTGAGAAAGCTCTATCTGGCCCATCTGATCGATAGTGAGCAGCATAACCTGTTGTCGCTGAACAAGGCCACCAGCATGCCGAGGCGCACCCTGCAAGATGCCATTGCCGCCATGGGCGATATAGGTATCGGCTGCACTTTTGTGCAAGATGGCGAGCGTCATAATGCCGGTTATTATCGCCTCAGCGACTGGGGGCCTATCGACAAGGCCTGGGTGGCTAATAACATCGAAACCATCACCCAATCGTTGAAGCAGGACTGATCGCTGCAGCTAAATTGATCGCCGAGGCCAGATTGATCGCTGATACCTACTGGATTGATGAAACTAGTGATTCAGCAGGTAGAGGCCGATGAAGCCAAGCCAACTCAGGGCTAGCAGTAGCCAGGGCAGCTTGCTGGCTTTTGGCGCGGCCTGTAACCCGTCGTCCATTGGCTCTGTCGATTGACGCTGCTTCTCCTTGAGGACCTGCTTGCGCTGCTTGTCCCTGTCTCTGGCCTTGCTCTTCTGGCGCTTCTTGTATTCGGCAATCCCCTTTTCTATCCCCTGAGCGATAAGCTTGGTCTGCTCCTTGGTTTGTCCCGGTTTCTGGGTGGCCTTGGCAATTTTCATCGCCTCATCTTTGGTTTCGTTGGAGATCTGCTGCGCCATAAGGTCTTAAGCTGATGAATGTTGGCCCCACTATAACATGAGTCGCGCCATAGGGTGACACAGGCTTAGCCTCTGGTACGGCCTCTGCCCCTATACCATAGTATGAGTATGATTTTGTTAAGATATCGCTTAACCTGTCTGTGGCAAATTCAATCAATAATAATACCCTGCTATCAAGGACAAGATCATGCTTAATAAGGCCGCAAAACCTCTGGTCAAGTTGGTCGACCGCTATCTGCCCGACCCCTATATTTTCGTCTTACTCCTCACTCTGCTGGTGTTTGTCGCCGCCATGATGGTGGAGCAACAGAGCCCGCTGCAACTGGTGACCTACTGGGGCCAAGGCTTCTGGGCGCTGCTCAGCTTCTCGATGCAGATGTTGCTGGTGCTGGTGGCCGGTTACATGCTGGCCAGCTCGCCGCCCATTAAACGCCTGCTAGATAGTATCGCCGCCCTGGCCAAGAGTGCGCCCCAGGCGATCATACTAGTGACTCTGGTGTCGCTGCTCGCCAGCTGGATCAACTGGGGCTTCGGCCTGGTGGTCGGCGCCCTGTTTGCCAAGGCGCTGGCGCGTCAGGTGAAGGTGGATTATCGCCTGCTGGTGGCCAGTGCCTATTCGGGCTTCGTGGTCTGGCACGGCGGCCTGGCGGGTTCGATTCCCCTGACCATAGCCACCAAGGGGCATTTCGCCGAGGACAAGATAGGCATCATAGCCACAGACAATACCATTTTCGCCGGCTTTAACCTGGCGCTGGTGGCTGTTCTGTTCGTGCTGATCCCCCTGGTTAACCGCTTCATGTTGCCAAGCGATGATGAGAGCATCTATGTCGACAGGGACAAGCTAGCTGAGCCCGAGGTCGAGACCGAGGCGATCACCCGCCCGGCGGATTATCTGGAAAATAGCCGCCTGCTGGCCTGGGCCGTGGGTGGGGCAGGCCTGGTCTACCTGGGGCAATACTTCTTCGCTGCCGGTGGTAAACTCAACCTGAATATCGTCAACTACCTGTTTCTGTTCCTCGCCATCATCCTGCATCAGACGCCTCGCAGCCTGCTGACCAGTCTTAATGAGGCGATCAAGGGCGGCGCCGGCATAGTGATCCAGTTCCCCTTCTATGCGGGGATCATGGCGCTCATGGTGCAGTCGGGTCTGGCTCAGAGTATTTCGTCGGGGTTCGTGGCCATCGCCAGCGCCGACAGCCTGCCGTTCTGGAGTTTCATCAGCGCCGGTATCGTTAACATCTTCGTGCCGTCCGGTGGTGGCCAGTGGGCGGTGCAGGCACCTATCATGTTGCCCGCCGCCGAGGCGCTGGGCGCAGATGTGGCAAGGGTCGCCATGGCGGTGGCCTGGGGCGATGCCTGGACCAATCTGATCCAGCCCTTCTGGGCCCTGCCCGTGCTGGCGATCGCAGGTCTTAAGGCGCGGGATATTATGGGCTTCTGCCTGATGCAGCTGATCATCACAGGCATAGTGATCAGTATCGGTCTGACCTGGTTCTAGTCAGATCCCCACCGATTAATCTCCGCAAACAAACAAAACCCGCTTTTCCCGGCGGGTTTTGTTATTCTGTTAGCCAAGCCTGATACCGCTGCCGAAAAGGAATGCCAGCTTGTCTCAACCTCTCTCATCCGCCTCTCATGACGCAGCTTCCGGCCCTAAGCGGTCAGCCCCCCAACCTAAGCGACCAGGAGCTAAGCAAGCCGTTTTGCCCTGGATAGGTGGTTTCCTGCGTCCCTATCGCGGCAAAGTGATCGCCGCCATTGTGTTTCTGTTTATCGGCTCGCTGGCCTGGCTGTCTCTGGGGCAGGGGGTGCGCCTCATGGTGGATGAGGGCTTCCTGCGGGAAAATGGCGAGCGGCTCAACGAGATCATCTTGCTGGTGATTGGCATCACCGCCCTGAGCAGCTCCGCCATCTTCTGCCGCTTCTACCTCATGACCTGGCTTGGGGAGCGGGTAAGCGCCGATATCCGCCTCAAGGTCTATGACCATCTGCTCAAGCTGTCGCCCGGTTTCTACGCCAGGCTGCGCACCGGCGAGGTGATCTCCCGCTTCACCGCCGATGCCACACTGTTGCAATCTGTGGTGGGCTCCAGCCTCTCCATGGCGCTGCGCGCCAGCGTTACCGTAGTGGGTGGCCTGGTGATGATGGCGATCACCAGCCTTAAACTCACCGCCCTGGTGTTGCTGGCCGTGCCTTTGGTGCTGGGGCCTATCTTCTTCTTTGGCCGTAAGGTGCGCGAGTTGTCGCGTAAAAGCCAGGACAGGGTGGGTGACCTGGGGGCCTATGTGGATGAGTCGCTGCACGAGATCCACACTGTGCAGGCCTATTGCCATGAAGACCGCGACAGACAGCTGTTTTCCGAGCGGGTCGAGGCCGTGATGGAGGCGGCCAGGGGGCGCATCAAGTATCGCGCCATCCTCATCTCCCTGGTGATGTTTCTCAGCATACTCGCCATCGCCCTGATCACCTGGGTGGGCGCCAAGGATGTGATGAGCGAGGCGATAACCCCGGGCGAGCTCTCCGCCTTCATGTTCTATGCCGTGATGGTGGCGGGCGCCGTGGCGACCATCAGCGAGGTGATTGGTGAGATCCAGCGCGCCGCCGGTGCGACGGAGCGGCTTATCGAGCTGGTGGAGACGCCTATCGATATTCCTCTGGCGCCAAAACCAGTCAGCTTGCCAGCAAAGGTGCGCGGCGAGCTGAGCCTAGAGCAGGTGCGTTTCAGCTATCCTGTTCAGGCCAGTGCCGATAGTGCTGAGGAGATGGAAGCGCAGGCTGGCGTCGAAGTGATCCGTGGCCTGAGCCTGCATATCGCCCCCGGCGAGCGGGTGGCCCTGGTGGGGGCGAGCGGCGCCGGCAAGAGTACCCTGTTTGAGCTGTTGCAGCGCTTCTATGTGCTGGACAGCGGGGTGATCGCCCTGGACGGTATCGACATCGCCAGCCTGCGACCACAGGATCTGCGCCAGCAATATGCCCTGGTGCCCCAGGAATCGGTGATCTTCGCCACTAGCGTGCTGGAAAATGTGCGTTACGGCCGCCCCGACGCCAGTTTAGAAGAGGTGCAGGCCGCCTGCGTCGCCGCCCGCGCCGATGAATTTATTGCTGATTTTAGCGAGGGCTATCAGACCTATCTGGGTGAGCGCGGCGTGCGTCTATCTGGTGGGCAGAAGCAGCGTATCGCCATCGCGCGGGCGATATTGGCCGATAGGCCGGTATTGCTGCTGGATGAGGCCACCAGTGCCCTGGACGCGGTCAGCGAACAGAAGGTGAAGCAGGCGCTGGATGTGCTGATGCAGGGGCGCACCACACTGATCATCGCCCATCGCCTGGCAACCGTGCTCAACGCCGATCGCATCCTAGTGATGGATAAGGGGGAGCTGATCGCCAGCGGTACCCATGGCGAGCTGATGCAGAGCAACAGCCTCTACCGCGAGTTCGCCAGCCTGCAGCTACTCTCGGAAGAAGCCTAGGACAAGAGAGCGAGATAAGGGCAGACTGGCTTAATCTGCCCTTTTTAACTCCTAAAATGAGCTAGCCTCTATGGCCGCCGTGGCCACCACCGCACTGATGGCGGGTTTCTCTGCCGCCATCTTCCACAGCGATCTCACCGCCATCTTCAAACAGCTTAAATGCTCCCTGAGTCATATCGTTTTGGGCAGGATCGTCCAGGTGCCCGAGGCAGGTGTAACCCACTCGGTAGTTGCCGGCAGGTAGATAGCCCATGGCAAAGAACCAGTTGCCATTAATGTCTTGGCGTATGGGGGAGATGGCCACCGGTGAGAAGAGGCCGTCGTCTCGGCTCTGTGCTATATCGCCCATCTGTGCCAGGCTGGTCACCTCGCTCGGGTAGAGGTAGGCCATGTGGTAGAACTGGCCGCCCTCGGGGGCACTCGCTGCGTATTGCGTCTCACAATCGGCGATCCATTGAGGGTCCATCTCGCCGAAGATGTGCCCCATGGTGGCGTCGTCGATGGAGTAGATGCCGTGATGAGACAGCTGATATTGGCCGTCTAAGAGGTGCATTGACTGGTAGAGGTCGATCTCCATGGTCAGGTTAAGGTGCTGATGTTCGCCCAGGGTGAAGTTTGCCATGGGCAGGCGGCCATCTTGTATCATCAGCGGGTGCTGGCCCTGGCCGTTTTCGATGAGGCAGCCTTGGGCCTGATCGCCATTAACCAAGGTGAAGTGTACGTCGTGATATTGGCCTGCGGGGAGTTCCAGGCCGTCGATCACCCTGTGGCTATCCATGCCTTGGTAGTCCAGCAGGTTAAACCTGTGCTGGGCCATATCCTGAGTGTGTACCTGACCATGAGCATCTGTCATCACCAGTTTATCGAGCACCAGCTCGACCCGGCTGACCTGACTCATTGGAGAGTCGGACAGGGCGATACTCACTGTACCTGTGGCGAGTGGCTCTGGTGGACTGGTGTCATCGGAGCCGCCGCAGCCGCTGAGCATAAGGCCAACGAGGGTGAAGGGTAAAAAAGCTAAGGGTAGAGTTAAGGGTCGCATCTTGAGTAAACCTTTTAATGAGTTTTTTCTAATGGTTTTATTTATTCTAAGGAGTGCTCGCACAGAATGCAGGGATTTGTTGGTTAAAATTTGTACTTTGTGAGTGGGCTAACGCTTAGGAGGTTCAGCCCTTGATGGCCTAAATAAAGTGCGATAGGGAGGCGGGCTTTATCACAGGAGAGCTGTATCACATGAGAGCTTTATTACAGGAGAGCATTATCACAGGAGAGCGTTAGTGCTTGTGAACCTAAGGCGAGATCCCTGCGTATTGATTTGACGAATTAATTTAACGAATTAGTTTAACGAATTAATTTAACGAATTGATTTTCCAATACACCTCAATGAGTGGAGTATCGCGATGAGATGGCCTGTCACCTTTTGTCTTATTTGTCTGTTAACCCTGCTAACGGCCTGTACCAGCGCGCCCAAGGGGATAGCGCCGGTGGAGGAGTTCGAGCTCTCCAGATACCTGGGCACCTGGCATGAGATCGCCCGGCTCGATCACAGCTTCGAGCGCGGCCTGAGCCAGGTAACCGCCGAGTATCAACTGCGGGGCGATGGTGGCGTGAGTGTGGTCAATCGCGGCTTCGATGCGCAATCACAAAGCTGGAAAACCGCCGAGGGTAAGGCCTACTTTGTCGAGTCGCCCGATATTGGCCACCTCAAGGTCTCCTTCTTCGGTCCCTTCTATGGCGCCTATGTGATCTACCGTCTGGATGCAGATTATCAGTACGCCTTCATCACCAGCTTTAATCGCGACTATCTCTGGCTGCTGGCGCGCACGCCCGAGGTGGATGAGTCGGTAAGACAAGCCTTTATCACCCAAGCAGAGAAGCTGGGGTTCGATACCCAGGCGCTCATTTGGGAGTAATAGATAGCTGGGAGTAATAGAAAGCTGGGAGTAATAGATAGGGCTCTTTAATCAAGATCTAGGAATGGGAATGATGGGTTGAATAAAAAAGGGCGCCCGAGAAGGCGCCCTTTTTAGGCCTTTCGACTCAAAGCCGCTGATTTAGCCGACTACTTCCTCAACTCACGTCTCAGTATCTTACCCACGGTCGATTTCGGCAGTGCGGGCATGAACTCGATTATCTTGGGGAGCTTATAGGCGGCCAGCTGAGCGCGGCAATGTTCGAGCAGGGCCTGCTTAGTGGCATCGTTTGCCAGCTCAGGTTCTCGCAGCACTATGGCGGCCTTGACGGCCTCGCCGCTACGGCTGTCGTCGACGCCAATTACGGCGCATTCCAGCACGCTCTCATGGGCGGCCAGCACATCTTCCACCTCGTTAGGATAGACGTTGAAGCCGGAGACGATGATCATATCCTTCTTGCGATCCACTATCTTGTGCATGCCATCTTCAGTGGCGAGGGCGATATCCCCTGTCTTGAAGAATCCATCGCTGGTCATCACCTTGGCGGTCTCCTCTGGCTTCTGCCAGTAGCCGCTCATCACCTGTGGCCCCTTGACCGCCAGCTCGCCTATCTCACCCTGAGGCACCTCCTGCTCGCTGGCGTCGAGGATCTTCACCTGAGTGTCGATCACCGGGCGACCTATGGTGCCAAGACACTCGAGCCCCGGCGCGTTGAGGGAGACCACGGGCGAGGTTTCCGATAGGCCATAACCTTCGGAGATGGTGCAGCCCGTAGTAGATTGCCAGATGCTGGCCGCCGCCTGAGTGAGCGCCGTGCCACCAGAGATGGTGATCTTGAGGTGACTAAAGTCCAGCGCCTGGAAGGACTGCTGATGGCACAGACCGACAAACAGGGTGTTGAGGCCAGCAAAGCCGGTGAAGGGATGCTGGGACATGGTCTGAATCAGTGCGCTGATGTCTCTCGGGTTGGGGATGAGTACGCTGCATCCGCCCTGCTCGAAGTAGACGAAGTTCACCATGAAGGCATAGATATGGTAGATGGGCAGGGGCGCGATAAAGATCTCTTCGCCCTCGACAAACTTGCTGGCCAGGCGCGACTGCACCTGCAGCATGTTGGCCAGCAGGTTGCTGTGACTCAGCATGGCGCCCTTGGAGAGGCCCGTGGTGCCGCCCGTGTATTGCAGCGCCGCCAGGCTCTGCTGCGCGACCTCTACCGGGCGGTACTCGGCCTGGCTGCCCAGGGCCAATACCTGGTTAAAACCTATGTGGGCGAGCTGGCTGTCGGCCTGGGGTTGGGTTGCTATCAGATCCAGCGGGTGGGTAGAAATAACCGTCTCTATCTGGGTCTCGGGGATCACAGTTTCCAGCGTGGGCAGCAGATCGCTCAGCACCACCAAGGCCTTGGCATCCGAGTCTCTGTATTGGTGGATCAGTTCTCGCTGGGTATACAAGGGATTAGTGTTGACCAGTATCATGCCGGCCCTGAGCGCGCCATAGGCGGCGATAACAAACTGGGTGATGTTGGGCAGCTGGATGGCGACCTTATCGCCCACTTCCAGCTGAGTGTGTTGCTGCAGGTAGGCGGCAAAGTAGCGGGAGTCGCGTTCTATATCGGCAAAACTGCTGGCCTTGCCCAGACACACATAGGCTGTCTTGTCGCCATAGCGCTCGGCGGCCGTTTCGATCAGATCGATCAGTGATGCATATTTTTGCAGATCTACATGGGCATGTGAGTCATAGGCCATGGACGCGTCTCCTTTGCTTATTATTGTCGGTATTCTTGGGCGCAGCTAAAAATCAAACAGGTGTTTAGACTGTGCTAAAACGCGTCCAAGGTCAACCTCTGTCGGCCTAAAATAAAACAATCGTTTAACACTTATCTGTCTGTTTAATATCGCTATTTTTATAGCGTGACAAAACCGTGCTGGTCTGACCTGATGGGGCCGTTATTATCGGGTATTGGGAGAGGGATTAAGAGTGAGGCGTGAATGCGATTGGGGAAACGTGCATATAAGTGTCGGCCCCGGTGGCAAGTAACACCACCGAGGCAGACTTGCACCCTTAGAAGGCGCTCAGGCTAAAGAAGGGGCTGGCCTGGGAGACCTTCTCCTTGGGGTTACTCAGGTTGGTGACCGTAAAGGCGATGGTCTGTTTCTGCAGCTTGGCGCCGACAAAGTCCGCCTGCTTCTGCTCGAACACCGTTACCGGATAGCTCAGCTGCTCACCAGCCTTGATCAACACCTGCTGTGAGGTCTCCTTGGCGAAGCCGTGGTTGCCTGTGTCTTTTAGGCTGATAAGGTACTGATGATCCTGCTGGGTCTTGTTGCGGATCTTCAGGGTGTAGCTGTTTTCGATGCGGCCGTCACCCACCTCGCGGTAGAGGCTCTGGCGGTCGCGGATGACGTTGAGATCTATGCTTTGGTGACGATAGAGATCCAGGGCGAACACGCTGAGCATGATGATCACCGCGATGCCATAACCGACAAACTTGAAGGAGGTAAAACGTTTTACTTCCTTCTTCTGCAGCTCGTTCTCGCTGGCGTAGCGGATCAAGCCCTTGTCATAGCCGAATTTATCCATGGTCTGGTCGCAGGCATCGACACAGGCACCGCAGTTGATGCACTCATATTGCAGGCCGTTACGAATATCTATCCCTGTGGGGCAGACATCGACACACAGATTACAGTCGACGCAGTCGCCGAGATCGGTAGCCTGTTTGCGTTTTCGCGGGCCGCGAGACTCGCCGCGGGCGGCGTCATAGGAGACGGTCAGGGTATTGGCGTCGAACATGGCCGACTGAAAGCGGGCGTAGGGACAGCAGTGCAGACACATCTGCTCACGCATCCAGCCTGCGTTGAGGTAGGTACACAGGGCGAAGAACCAGACCCAGGCGGTGACCCAGAAGCTGGCGCTTAGGGTAAAGATCTGTGGATAGAGCTCGCTGGCCGGGATGAAGTAGGCGATGAAACCACAGCCGGTGATCAGCCCCGCTAGTGCCCAGGCCAGATGCTTGGCGCCGCGTTTAAGCACCTTCTCAAGACTCCAGGGAGCCTTATCCAGGGCGTGACGCTTGTTGCTGTTGCCCTCAATCTGCCGCTCTATCCAGACGAAGGCGAAGCTCCAGCTGGTCTGAGGGCAGAGGTAGCCACACCAGACGCGTCCCCAGAAGACGGTGACGAAGAAGAGGGCGAAGGCGGCGATGATAAACAGCCAGGCCAGCAGGGTGAAATCCTGCGGCCACAGGGTCAGGTTGAAGAAGTGAAATTCCTGGCGCTCCACATCCAAGAGGATCGCCTGGCGTCCCTGATAGGGGATGAAGGGTAACAGGAAAAAGAAGAGGATCAGCAGGCTATTGAGGCCGGTGCGCAGACGCTGAAAGCGCCCCTTCTGTTCTTTTATGTGTATCTTACCGCGCTGCACCGGCAGGTTGGTCACGGGGATGGCCTGGCCCAGGGCGGCCTTGGTGGCGATTGGGTTCTCTGTACTGCTGAGATCTTGACTCATTGGCTTTCCAAACTCTTGCTAGGGGAATTGCCGACAGCCAATGCAAGTTGGGAACCAAGTTTTGTCGTTTAATAAGTGTTTGAAACTATGTGAGTTTAATCAAATTGACCTATTTGTGATTGGCGATATATCGTGCTTTGGCGATATATCGCTAATTTGTATGCGATCACTCAAGATTGAATTAGGCCGGACGCTTGATCCCCAGCTTGAGCATGCGGGATCTTAGGGTGCTGGCGGGCAGCCCGAGCAGGTTGGCGGCGCCGTTGGGGCCAGAGATACGCCAGTTGAGCCGCTTCAGGGTGCGGCGGATATGGGCGGCCTCCACCTGCTGCAGAGTCTGAAACTCCCCCTTGTCTTGGGGCTGCGGCTCGGCCTGTAGCGCCGGGATCTGCAGGATCTGACCGTGACAGAGAATAGTCTGACGCTCGATAACGTTCTGCAGCTCACGCACGTTGCCGGGCCAGTGATAGGCCATCAGGTGCTGCATGCCTTGCTTGCTGACCCCTTTGATCTTCTTGCCCAGCTTATGGTTTAGGTTGAGCAGGATATCGCTGACCAGTAGTGGAATATCTTGCAGCCGCTCCCTCAGGGGCGGCACATGCAGGGGGAACACATTGAGGCGATAGTAGAGATCCATGCGGAACAGCCCCTGTTCAACCCGCTTAAGCAGATCGTGATGGGTGGCGGTAACCAGGCGGATATCCACCTTGATGGGAGTGCTGCTGCCCACTCGCTCGAACTCCTGTTCCTGGATCACCCTGAGCAGCTTAGACTGGGCCTCGAGGGAAAGCTCGGCCACCTCATCGAGAAATAGCGTGCCCTGGTGGGCCAGCTCGAATCGACCCTTGCGGCGGCTGGTGGCGCCGGTGAAGGCGCCCTTCTCATGGCCGAAGAGCTCGCTTTCTAGCAGGGTGGGGGAGAAGGCGGCGCAGTTGACGCTCACCAGGGGCTGATCGCTGCGATCGCTGAGCGCATGTATGTTGCGGGCCACTAACTCTTTACCTGTGCCGTTCTCGCCGTTAATCAGCACGGTACTGCTGGTGTTGGCCACCAGTTTTATCTGCTGGATCAGCGACTGTATCGTCTCGCTCTCGCCCGAGATATTGACCTCCTGACGATGGCTGGCCAGCTCGGTGAGCAGGTAGTCATTCTCGTTGGCCAGCTTCTCCGACAGGGCCTGTACCTGTTTCAGTGCCTCCCTGAGGGAGGCTTCTGTCTGCTTCTGAATGCTAATATCGCGAAATATCGCGACCACGCCGATAAGACGGTCGTTTTTGTAGACGGGGGTCGAGGTGTAGTGCACCGGAAAGCTGCTGCCGTCCTTGCGCCAGAAGAGATCATGGCTGATCTCCCGGGCAATGCCGTCGTGCAGCGTGTTGTAGATGGGGCACTCTTCCTGGGGATAGGGGTTGCCATCGGCGTGGCTGTGGTGGTGACAGTCGTGGATGTTCTTACCCAGCAGCTCCTCGGCCTTCCAGCCCGTCATCCGCTCGGCGGCAGGGTTGATAAAGACGGCGTTGCCCTCTAGGTCGAAGCCGTAGATCCCTTCGCCTACCGCGTTGAGCAGCAGTTTGTTCTCGGGTAGAAAGTCCACATGGGCATCATCGACCCTTGGATGTTTACAAGCCATGTTCGCCGCTCCTTGCTGGCAATGATTGTCGTGCTATCTCACTCTGAATATGAGGCCCGTATGCTAGGCGTGGAGAGCCATTCTCTAACAGTGACTCTTAGTAAGTCTTTAGAAAAGTCATTCACTAAATGTCGCTCAGCCTTTAAATGAGCATTTAAACTAACCTCTCACTTAGCCCCTATATTAGCCCGTTTTCTTGAATGGCGTCATCAAGCCTTTCCACGATATTTCGCTAATCTATCTTAGCTGCTCTGGCACTAATGCTAGAGCGCCTGTCTAGAAGACCACTTTGCTATCTCCTTAGAGGTAGATGTTAATCGTCGGTTAACGTTTTTCGCATCTTTTGAATATTTGCTTTAATCGAAACTGTTTGAGCTTTAATGATTAATCTTTTTGGAGTTTTATCGTGAACGCCACGTATTTGTTCGATTTTTAGTCTGCTAGTGTCTTCTGCTCTCGTCTAAATTAGACCAATTAGTATTAGCAATTATTTTTTGTTTGTTATAAAAGTGTAAATGAAATGTATTCATTTCACTCTGGGGTATGCCTGTGGTGGTTCGTGTGAGAAAGACGCGAATGATGGCGAAATATAAAAAAAACTATGCGGGAAAAATGATGACAACACATAAAAATAAAGGTTTCGGCGTCAGTGCGCTGAGTTTTGCCATCTCTTTGGCATTGACAGGGTCGTTAGCGAGTACACAGGCGTTGGCCGATGATCAGCAGGCAGAAGCGTCTCAGAATATTGAAAAAATTGCCGTGGTGGGAACACGTTCTGCGCCACGCTCTATCGGCGATTCGCCGGTACCTATCGATATCATTAGCAGCGATGATCTGAAGAAGAATGGTTCTACCGACATGATCGACATGCTGGTCACCACTGTGCCTTCTTTCAACTCCCGTGCCCAGCCCATCAGTGATGCGGCAACCCTGATCCGTCCGGTCAACCTACGTGGTCTGCCGTCAGACAGCACCTTGGTATTGGTCAACGGCAAACGTCGTCACCGCGCCTCGGTGATCGCCTTCCAGGGCGGTGGCATCAACGATGGTGCCCAGGGCCCGGATATCTCGGTCATTCCGAGTGCGGCGCTGAAACAAGTAGAGGTGCTACGTGACGGTGCGGCGGCGCAATATGGTTCAGATGCCATCGCGGGTGTGATGAACTTTGTGCTTAAAGATGATGCCGAAGGTGGCTCTATCACGGTCGGCCAAGGCGAATACTATGAGGGCGACGGTGCCACTACCACTATCGATGCCAACGTGGGACTCCCTCTGTCAGACGCTGGGTTTGTGAACCTCAGTCTGCAATATAAGAATGCCGATGCGACCAGCCGCAGCATGCAGCGTCCGGATGCGGCCAACCTGATTGAGCAGGGCAACACCTTCGTCCAAGACCCTGCCCAGGTATGGGGTAACCCTGAGATCAAGGATGACTACAGCTTCTTCCTTAACTCTGGCTACGACATCAACGACAATGCGCGTCTGTACGCCTTTGGTAACCTCTCTTCGCGCGATGTGGTCGGTGGTTTCTACTATCGTAACCCCCACAATCGCGGCAACGTCTACTCGTTAGATGGCGGTGAAACCCTGTTGGTGGGTGCGGTCAATGGCGATCCTTCTACCTGTGCCGTGGTGCCAATTCCAAAGAATGCAGATGGTAGCGACGGTAACGTGCTCGAGACAGATGCCTACAAGGCGATGCTGGCCGATCCTAACTGTTTCGCTATGAACCAGCTGCGTC